>PMIX01000414.1:197-7589 GCA_003158395.1 Myxococcales bacterium
CCGCCCAAGGGCGGGCGCAAGCATCCCCAGCAGGAATTCCTGCAGGTCGACACCACGCACATCTTGTTCATCTGCGGTGGTGCGTTCGTGGGTCTGGAAGACATCATCGAACAACGCATCGGTCAGAAGCAGATCGGCTTTGGCGCCAACATCCAGTCAAAGAAGGAGCGCCGGGTCTGGGAGTTGCTGCGTGAGGTACAACCCGAGGACCTGCTCAAGTACGGCATGATCCCCGAGTTCGTGGGGCGCATGCCGGTGGTCGCCCCCTTGCATGAGCTCGACGAACCAACCCTCATCGACATCCTGACCAAGCCCAAGAATGCGCTCACCAAGCAGTATCAAAAGCTGTTCGAGATGGACGGGGTGAAACTGCGTTTCACCAAGGGATCGCTCTCGGCTATTGCGCAAGAGGCGCAGAAGCACAAGTCCGGGGCGCGCGGCCTGCGTGCCATTCTTGAGCAGGCGATGCTGGAGGTCATGTTCGAGGTTCCGTCGGCATCGCCTTCGGTGCGGGAGGTCGTGATTAGCGAGGAGACGATTCAAAAGGGCGAGCAGCCGCTGCTCATCTATCAGAAGAGCGCCGCTGGCAGCAGCGCCTAGGCTAGGCTACTTGCCGATGATGGGCGCGAAATACGGCTTCAGAGCATCCAGCTTCCACTGCTGTGGCGTCAGCCAGTCGTCTTGCAGGATGCCTTCGGTATCGCCGGAATTGGGGTTCCAGCACCAGAAGGTCCACGAGTAGGTCGCGGCGAGAGTCATGAGCAGGGTATTGAACCACTGCCCCGACTTGCCAGAGTCGGCGGTAAGGTCCTTGATGCCGAATTCGCCCAGCAACAGATGACCAATTCCCTGCTGCATGATGAAATCGAAATGCTGAGTCCAAACTCCGGCCAAGTTGGCGGGGAAGGTTGGGTCGGTGAACCAGGTCTGGTCGTGAACTTCGGGGCCGTATTCGTGGGCTGAATAGACGAGCTTTTCGGGTTTGGGCAGCACAATGGGTGCGGTACGAACCGCGCTGAGATTGCCGCCCCACCAGTAGGTATCAGTACCCACCGTGCTCACGCCCTCGACAATGATGAGCACGTCGGGATTGACGGCCTGGATGGCACTGCCACAACGTTGGGCAGCGCTGTTCCAATCGGTCGCGGCCACGCCTGTGCCCCAGCTCGCCGTGCCGTGCGGCTCGTTGTCGAGGTCGAAGCCCGCCACAGTGGCATTGCCACTGTAGCGCTTGGCCAGGGTGACCCAGTCGGCAATCCACTGTTGCTCGGAGGTCTTTGCGGTGAACCAGAGAGGCTCGTTCATGTAGTCATCGGGTTCGCGTGAGTGATTGTCGAGAATGATCCTGAGACCGAATTCACCCGCGGCGGCGATGACCAGATCCATTATCTGCAATGGCGTCTTGCCCACCAGATCCCCGTTCATCGGATTGGTACCGTCGTAGGGATCGGCCCCAACGGTGTTCACCGAGACCGCCGCCGCACCCGGGCGCATGATGGCGTTCGACCACGGCAGGCGCACGGAATTGAAGCCCAGATCGCGCATCTGCTTAAGCATGCTGCGATAGTCGCGGGCCCAGGTCCCATGGGGAGCTTCATTCGAGGTTTCCAGGCCAAACCAATTCACGCCGGTGAAACGCGCGGCTTTCCCCTGGGCATCGAGCAACCGATTGCCTTCCACGTGCAGGAAGGTGGCTGGGGGCGGAGCATCGGGAAGTCCGCTGCCCACATCGAGTGCGGGCGCGTCGGGCTCGGCCGACGCATCCCCCCCGCTGGCACGGTCCCCTCCCGTGCCGGTGCCGCCTGCGCCGTTGCCGCCCGTGCTATCCCCGCCCGCACCCACCGTGTCGCTTCCTGCTGCGCCGCCCATGGCGATGCCGCCTGTGGCAGTGCCACCTGTGTCCTGTCCGCCAGCGCCACCTGCTCCACCTGCGCCGGTGCCGTCCGCGGCGGTGCGGCCGCCTGCCGCACCGGCAACGGCCGCGTCACTCGCAGCGCGGCCAGCATGGGCTCCGACCGCCGCGTCCGCTGCGGGTGGCGACACCTCGGAGACCTTGGCGCATGCGAGGCAGCAGAGGCAACTCATGAGGCCCACCGCGAGCCCAAGTCCGCCGGGGGAGTCGGCGGAACCGACGTCTTTGCGACCAAGTCGTTGGCCGCTGACTGCCGGCCGTTGATCGTCGACACATACGTGAATCGTCGCGCGGAGCACTGCACACTTCGTCCCGCGCAAGAAGCGCGTTCCTGAATTTTACTCCCCTCCGGCGCGCAGGGCCAGCGGCGTTGAGGGTGTTGTCGACCGCGGGGCTTCCGCGAGATTGGAGCAGCGGAATGCATTGCGCTGTTCTCGGCGCGGAGCGAATTGCTGCGCGGGGACGTGGCCGGCGCCCGCTTTCCAGGACTCACGTGTTGTTCATCGGTGATAGCCTCGCGCCGTCAAGTCTTCACGGTGACAAAAACAGAATTGGAGGTCTGAAATGTCCGCATCGTGGTTGCGCGTTCTTGGCTTGATGGTGGCTTCATCATGGCTCGCTCTTGGCTGCAGCAGTTCCTCGAAGAAGACAGGTGTGGGTGGCGCGTGCGTACAGGATAGCGACTGCGACAAGCTTCTGGCGTGCGCCATGGACAAGTGCCACGCGACTTGCATGTTCCTGGACAACTGCCTCACTGGGGAGAGTTGCGTGAACACGACCAGCACCAAGAGCACCGACGCGGGCAACCAAACGGTGACAACGGCCATCTGTCAGTTGCCTGGCGAGGCTGACTGCACGAGCACGACGTGCAAAGGCGGCCTCCTATGCGCATCCGACCTGCGCTGTCGCAGCACCTGCAAGTCATACACCGACTGCACGTACGGGCAATTCTGTGCCGGCGCCGTCTGCGCCTACCCGGACGAACTCGTGAACGGGCAGCTCCCGCAGAAGAATCCGAGCCTGAGCAGCGACGCCTCTGTGCCGGCGGCCGACGCCGGCGGCGAGGGCGGTGGCTTGGATCTCACGGTCGGTCCGCCCGATGCGCCCAGGGGAGCGGATGGGGCTGGCCCAGAAACCCCGCTGGATGTTCCCGGTGATCTCGCCGCAAGTGAAGAGCCTGACGCTGGTGTTGATCTGGTGACCGAAGAAGACGCATCGGAAGACATTGCAGTCAGCTCGCTGGCCAGCGATGGACCCTGACTTCAGGAACTGCGCCGGCGAAGCCGCGCGCCTATTTCTGGTCGTCTTTCGAACCGAACACCACGGTCACGCTCATGCGGCCAGGGCCGGCGCTCAACTTGGCCTTGCCGGCCTTGGCAGCGGCGCAGGCAGCCAGGGCCTCGTCGCCGAGTGAGCTTAGTTCCATGTGCGATTCTTCGACCGAGCCATCGGGGCCGACCTTGATGCCGAGCACCAGGGTGCCACGCAGGCTGGGGCGCATCTCGAGGGCCCTCTGATAGCAGGGCAGGAGGATGGGCCCAAGCTCGGTGCTCGATCTGGCTAGGGCATCGGGCACGTCCCCGCCGGTGGCGCTGCGCGGACGCATAATCACAATCTGCGGCTTGGTCACGGGCGCGTCCAGGTCAGTGCTTGGACTGTTGTCGCCCTGGGCCAGGCGGGAGCCATCAGGGGCAAGCAGGGCCACGGCCTCGAGCTCGATCTCCATTTTGACCACTCCACCGCCGCTGATCCACATGCAGGCCTGCTGGCGCATCTTCGAGTAGAGGGGGCGGAACATCACGCGCAGAAACAGCCTGCCCGCGGCGCGCTCCACCAAGACGTGGTCGGCGGCGTCGGGCGGGAGCCGAAATCCGATCGCGCCTGTTTCCAGATTGGTCAGGAGCTCAGCGTTTTCAGCCAATCTGAAACCCCGGCCCGTGTCGAGCACTAGCCGGCCCTCGCCCAGCTCGTAGTTGGCCAGGGCAAAGCCCTGGGCTGGCACCAGGGCCACATAGCGCCGGTGTTCAGCATCCTGGCGGCCGCGGGCATGCTCCTCGCGCTCTTCAGCTTGCGCCACTGCGTTTCCCGAAAAGGCCATCGAGTTCTCGTCGCGGAGAGTCTCGCACAGGCGGGGCAGTCCTTCGTTTCCCTCGACAGCAAAGGCTCCGGCGGTGCCGGTGTCGCGAGGCGGGGCCAAGCCGGGCGGCGGCCCGGGCGACGGCGGGGCCGCGACGGGAGGAGGCAGCGGGGCCGTGTCGGTCGGTTGGGTCGAGGCGCAGGCGAAAGAAAACGCCGTAGTGAAACCGAGCAGCGCGACGCAACGCAAGCAGGGCATGTGGAGACTCTACCTGAGATACGGCCGCAGGTGGCTACCGCCAAAGCGGAAGATAAAAGAGCCAGTTAACGAGCGTGATCGCGCTCGATGACAGCAGCAGTGCGCGCAGGCTCTTGATTTCGAACGAGGCGAGCAGCTTGTCAGCCAACCAGAGCAGCACGGTGTTCACGATGTAAGTCGTGAACAGCAGCAACAAGCCCAGGGTCAGGATGGTGGGGACCACGAGCAGCAGGCGGAGCAACCACCCAAGCGACCAGTTGAGCAGGCTGAACACCACCGCCACGGTGATAGCCGCGGGGGGATTCTTCAGCCACACCCCGGATGTCACCCGGCTCAGGGCCAGCACGGTTAGCGCCAGAACACCAACATGAAGGACGATGTGCATGGCCGAATCATACCGCGTTCAAGGAAATAGTCTCGGTTTGGGGGTGTGTGCCCGACCTTGTTTTCCTCAAGGAGGCGTGGCAAGAACGCGTACCAAGACCTGCATGCACGAAACCTCGGTCGCCCAGCGCATGGTGGACACGGCCATCGAAGTCGCTGACCAGAATGGCGGCGCGCGGGTCGTGGCCATGCGCCTCTTGTTGGGCGAGATGACCTGCGTGGAGCCAGACACCCTGAGTTTCGCCTTCGGCGTGGTCAGCCGAGGCACGCGCGTCGAGGGCTGTACCCTCGATATCGTGCACGTGCCCACGCGGCTGCGCTGCCGCACATGCGGCGCCGAGCGCGGCGGCGATATGCTGGAGGCTTGCGCCTGCGGTACGCCCGGCGGCGAGGTACTGGCCGGGCGCGAGCTGCGGCTTCTCACCATCGACATAGACGAGGAGGTGGCCTTGCCCGCAGGAGATCAAGGATGAGCAGAGAGATCGAAGTGGCCCGCGACGTCTTGCAGGACAACACCGACAACGCCGAGGCCAACCGGCAGCGGTTTCGCCGCGAGGGCGTTTATGTGGTGAATCTCATGTCCGGGCCGGGTGCCGGCAAGACCACTCTTCTGGAACGGACCGCCGAGGCACTGGGCAAGCGCGTGCGCATGGCAGTCATCACCGGCGACATTGCGACCAGGCGCGACGCGGATCGCATCAGCCGTCACGGCGTGCCCGCGGTGCAGATCAACACCGGCGGCGGCTGCCACATCGAAGCGCACCAGATCGCGCACGCGGCCGACAACCTTGCAGCTGGGAATTTGGATCTTCTCATCATCGAGAACGTGGGCAACCTGGTGTGCCCGGCCGAGTTCGATCTGGGCGAGAACGACAAGGTGATGATGCTTTCCTGCACCGAGGGCCACGACAAGCCGGGCAAATACCCGCTGATGTTCAAGGAGTCGCGCGCCCTCATCCTGAACAAGATGGATCTGCAGCCGCACACCAACTTCGACGTAGAGGCCGCCCTGGCCGATGCCCGAGCCCTCAACCCCACCATCGACGTCATCAAGATGTCGGCCTGGAAGGGCGAGGGCCTGCAGGCGTGGTTTGACTGGCTGCTGGCGCGCATGGCAGCCGCCCGGCACGCCTGACATGCCGGATCCGCGCGAAGGTCGCCGCTTCCTGGTTCGCGGTGTCGTGCAGGGCGTGGGGTTTCGGCCTTGGGTGTGGCGGCTGGCGCAGCAGGGGGGACTCGCTGGCCGGGTCTTCAACGACGGCCAAGGGGTGACCATCGAGGTCTTCGGCGCGCCCGGCGCGCTTGACGGCTTCGTGGCCGGCCTGGGCCAGCCACCGCCCGCCGCGCGCATAAACAGCCTAGAGAGCAAGGTGATTCCGACCGAGGCCATCGGCGAATTCATCATCGCGAGCAGCGGGCCTGCTGGCGAGCCGGGCCGTCGCGTATCGATCCCGCCTGACATCGCCACCTGCGCGGACTGTCTGGCCGAGATCGAAGATCCGCGCGCCCGTCGGTTTCACTATGCCCTGACCAATTGCACCCAATGTGGGCCGCGTTTCTCCATCGCGCGCGAGATCCCGTACGACCGCTGTCACACGACGATGGCATCGTTCGTCTTGTGCGCCGACTGCCGGCGCGAGTATGAGGATCCGCGGGACCGCCGTTTTCACGCCCAGCCCATCGCCTGTCCGGCATGCGGACCGCTGCTCTTGTTGGTCGACCGCGACGGATCGGTGCTGGATAGGACGGATCCGGCGGGGCCAGCCGCACGCCTGCTGACAGAAGGACGAATCCTGGCGGTCAAGGGGATCGGCGGCTATCACCTGGCCTGCGATGCAACGTCATCGTCGGCGGTGTCCCGCTTGCGTGAACGCAAGCAGCGCGACGAGAAGCCCTTTGCGGTGATGGTGCGCGATCTTCACGCCGCCGGGGCGCTGGCTTCGCTCGACGAGGCGGAGCTGGGGCTGCTGGCGTCGGTCGAGCGGCCCATCGTTCTGGTGAGGCGTAAGGCCAACTCTGGGTTGGCCCCCGAGGTGGCGCCCGACAACCCGATGGTCGGACTCTTGCTGGCCTATTCGCCGCTGCACCACCTGCTGCTTTCCCAGGTCGAGCGGCCGCTGGTCATGACCTCGGGGAATCTCTCCGAAGAGCCCATCGCGTTCGACGACAGCGATGCGCAGAGGCGGCTGGCCGGGATTGCCGACGCCTGGCTCGTGCACGGTCGCCCCATCGAGACCCCCTGCGACGATTCCGTCGGCCGTGTGATGGCGGGCCGGCCGGTGTTGTTCCGTCGGTCGCGCGGGTATGTGCCCAGGCCGATCGTTCTGACGTCGGCGGTCGCGCCGCTTCTGGCCTGCGGGGCGCACCTTAAGAATACCTTCTGTCTGGCGCAGGGCCGCGATGCCTATTTCGGCCCCCACATCGGCGATCTCGACAACCTGGAAACCCTGGCTGCCTACGAGCGCGCGGTGGCGCGCCTGCAGCGTTTCGTCGGCATCCAGCCCGAAATCATCGCCCATGATCTGCACCCCAGCTACCAGTCGACCCGCTACGCCCTGGCCCGGCCCGAGGCNNGTCTTTGCGGCCCTGTCATGGGCGTGGCCTATGACGGCACCGGGCTGGGCACCGACGGGACAGCCTGGGGCGGCGAGATCTTGCTGGCCGACTTTGCGCAGTTCGAGCGCCTGGCCACCCTGCGCCCTATTCCCCTTGCGGGCGGCGATCTGGCTATCCGGCAGGTTTGGCGGCTGGCCCTGGCTCT
>PMIX01000343.1 GCA_003158395.1 Myxococcales bacterium
TGAGGCGAGATGCCAGCTTGATGTGTTCTTGAAAATCCTCGTCCGAGGGAGTCAGCTCGCCCCTGCGAGTCGGGCGCCCTATGACGACCAACCTGCGACAATCATGTCGTGCGCTGCACTTGTTTCACCGGTCACGCATCGCCAACTCCGCGTAGATGGCCATCTCCCCTTGGCATACCTGTTGCTTGATTCTGACCGCCTAAGCCGGCGTGTGTTATGCTGGCCGCTTGTCTCAGCCCATGCCCAGGAGGATCACGATGAAGAATCGCTGCGGAGTCCTCGCCCTGCTTCTTTGCACTGCCTGCCTGAACCAGGCGAATGAAACGACCGAGTCAGCCAGAGCGGCCCTCGGAGTCTTGCCCGCCACGGAGTCTGCCACCTGGAAGCGCGTGGGCGCCAGCAACCTCCCCGACAAACGATATGCTCACGCCCTGGCGTTCGACGAAACCCGCCAGGTGGTCGTGATGTTCGGCGGGCTGGTGATTGCTTCTGACGGGTCGCTGAACCCGCAGCAGGACACCTGGGAGTGGAGTCCGGCCCTGGGCGCATGGACGGCACGCACCATCGCCGGCGCCAAGCCCGCGGCTCGCACCGGAGCAGCGATGGTGTACGATTCGCTTCGTAGCAAGTTCGTTCTGTTCGGTGGCCGTGCGGGCAGCGGCTACGACTACCAGGATACCTGGGAGTGGGATCCGACAACGGGCGCGTGGACGGACAAGACAGGCCCAGGCGCCAAGCCCAGCGCGCGCAGTCAGCACGGCATGGTCTTCGATAGCAAGGCCGGCAAGATCGTGTTGTTCGGCGGAGGCCGCAGCCTGATCGGCGGGGACACCATGACGGTCAGCGTGGCCTTCAACGACACCTGGGAATACGACGGCGCCACGGCCACCTGGACCCAGCTCACCACAGCCAGCGCACCCTCGGCACGTATCGATTTCGGCTTCGCATACTCCAGTCAGACCGCGCATGCCTACCTGTTCGGCGGGATGGAGGTCACCTCGGCCGACGCAGGCGGCACGCCCGTGCAGGACAGCTGGGAATGGGATAGCGCAGCCGGCACCTGGACGGAACGCACCGGCACGGGAGACAAACCCAGCCCGCGCTTCGGGCACGGCATGGCCATCGATAGCGTCAAGGGCCAGGCCGTGCTCTTCGGTGGCTACGACATGACAACCGGCTACAGCCTGAACGATGTCTGGTACTGGGATCTTACGGCCGGCACTTGGACCGGGAACCAGCCCCCAAGCGGCGCGATCTGGCCAACGCCAAGGCAGTGGTCGCCGCTGGTGTTCAGCACGTCGACCAGCCGGATGTATCTAGTCGCTGGAGATCTGAACGACCCGGGAAGCTACGGTGGAATGGGGGGAAGCTACGGTGGACCGATACCGATACTACCCCCCGGTTTCCCGATTTCCTCGTCCGGTTCATCCGGCGCGACCCGGGAGGTCTGGGAACTGAATCCCGCGACGACCACCTGGGTGGATCGCTCGGCGCCCGGCAACTCGCCGGGACCGCGCTCATCGCACGCCATGGCTGCGGACCCGGCTACCGGCAAGGTCTATGTGTACGGCGGGCAGGACGACACCGGCGCCCTCCGCGATGACCTGTGGGAGTGGGACGGCGCCAAGTGGGTCCAGTGCACGGTGGATGTGAAGCCCGCGGCGCGTATGGACGCGGCGTTGGCCTACGATCCCGCCCGCAAGTCGTTGATCCTCTTCGGCGGCACGTCCGGGATTTCACCGATGTACGGCGTCACCGACGTTCTTGCCGACACCTGGGAGTGGAACACCGGCACCCGCAAGTGGACCCAGCTTTCCCCGGCCTTGTCCCCCTCGAAGCGAAGCGGGCACGGGATGGTCACGGATAGCGCGAGAAAGAAGATTATTCTCTACGCCGGGTACGACAACAGTAGCGGCTATATTGTCTATCCCCCTTACTACTACCCGGATGCCGGGGCATACACGGACCCGAACAAGACCGATGTATGGGAATGGGACGGTGCCAGCAGCACCTGGACCAATCGCACGCCCACGCTCCCGGTTTCCATGCCTCCCGGCGGGAGTTACCCAGCCATGGTCTTCGATGAGGGGCGCGGAAAGTTGGCCCTGTTCCAGCCCTCAAGCGGCTACTACAGCTACGGCTACGGCTACGGCGCCTCCGCGGGTGACTACTGGGAGTGGGATCCGGCGGGCGGTGCATGGTCACAGAGGGTGACCGGGGAAGCGCTGGGCGGGGGGCTCTCCGACGGGATAGTGAGCTACGATTCGATCCGGCGCCGCGTAGTGCTACTCGGCATGCCCATGATGAGCAGCACCGCCAGCATGTCCACCTGGGAGTTGGATAGCAGCGGCCCGACCTGGTATGCGCGACCGCCGTCCGGCGAGCCCTCCGATCGCCCGTATGCGGTCATGGCCTTCGACAACCAGCGGGATGTTGTGGTGTTGTTCGGTGGCACGCCGAACGGCTTCGCAACTGACGAGACCTGGGAGTACAGCGTGACCAACCGGAGCAACGGCACGGGATGCACCGCCGCGACTGCCAGCCTCTGCTCCTCGGGCGATTGCGTGGACGGCGTGTGCTGTGAGTCGGCTTCGTGCTCGGGACCGTGCAAGTCGTGCAACGTCCCGGGCAAAGTCGGCACCTGCGTGCTGGCGGCCCCGGGAACCCAGGTGGCAGGTAGCTGCTCGGGCGGCCAGGCGTGCGACGCCACCGGTGCCTGCTTGGCTGCCAACGGGACGGCCTGCTCCAGTGCTGTCGCGTGCGCGAGCGGATTCTGCATCGACGGGGTGTGCTGCGACGGCGCCTGCTCCGGGGTCTGCGTTTCCTGCAAACTTGCGGGCAAGCTCGGTGCCTGCAGCCCCATCCCCATCGGAACCGACCCTGAGAACGAGTGCAGCAAGGGCACCCCGCCCTGCCAGTCCACCTGCGACGGCATCGGCGCCTGTGTCTTCCCAGCGGGTACATCCTGCGGAACCTGCGGAACCTGCAACGGCGTCGGCTCCTGCCTGGACTATTGCACGGCGCCCAACACGAATACGCTCACCAGTTTGCGGACGACGACCGGAACGACCACCGGCACCCTGGCCCCGCCCATCACAATCATTGGAACGGGCACCGGGACCGGGACCACCAGGACCGGCACAGTAACAAGTACCGGGAGCGTCACCACCGCCACGCGGACGGCGATCACCACAGCGACGAGTGCAACCGGCACGGCAACCAGCACCTCGCCCATCGGAACCACAACGGTGATCGCCACCAGCACAACAGGGACAGGCAGTGGCACCGGCATCGCCACCAGCAGCAGGACAGGCACCAGCGTCCTCACCAGCAGCGGAACGGGCACCAGCGTCCTAACCGGCAGCGGAACAGGCACCGGCGTCCTAACCGGCAGCGGAACAGGCACCGGCAGCCAGACCGGCACGGGCAGCCAGACCAGCACGGGCGCAAAGCCCGACGCAGGCCTCGATACGGCCACGGCCCGCGATGCCAGCACTGGTGCGAGCAAAGATGGCAGCATCGGCGATGGCGGAGCCGCGGTCGCGCCCGTCAAGCTTGGGCACAGCGGTTGCAGTTGCGATCTGGGCAGCGCCCCCGCCGGCGGCCCTGGCGTCGAGAGCGTGCTCGGCCTGCTGGGCGCAGTCCTCATCTGGCGCCGCACCCGCAAGCGGCGCTAGCCAGCACTGTTTGCGCTCCGCGAGATCCTGGCTAGAACCGCCCGACGGGCCTGCCCGCGGATCGCGTGGGCGTGGACGACGGGCCGACGCGGCGCAGGCTACTGCGCACATTCGGCGGCGGGCATATCGCTGCGCGTTTCTTGCACCAAGTCGCGCGCGACGACATTCGCTGTGAAATCTGGCCCAGATCACCGCTTCGTCAGCTCTCCACGGCTAGAATGCGACCCTTCACGACACGAGAGGTGCCCATCCGTGCGGGCCCGTCCGTTATAATAGTGAGCCGTTTACAGAGGTGTGTCATGCGATCGAATCTCCCTATAGAACTCATCGTTATCTTGAGCACGTGGCCAGCCCTTTCCTGTTCGTCGGCTGAAGTCGCGACCACAAACCCGTCGTCCAATGGTGGAAACGGCAGCATCGCGAGCAACGGGAGTGGCGGCGGAAGCATTTCTCTGGGCACAGAGCAATCAACTCAGCCCGACTACACCGCGAACATGGCGGCTCCACCAGGCTGTGGTGATGGCAATCTGACCAAAGACGAGGCCTGCGACGATGGCAACCGCGTATCGGGCGATGGTTGTTCCGCCAACTGCCTGCGGGTAGAGCCGGGCTACTCCTGCATCCCCGCCGGACAGTTATGCCACCCCATAGCCCACTGCGGCGACCGCGTCCTTGTCCCGCCGGAGCTGTGCGATGACGGGAACACGGTTGCCGGCGACGGCTGCTCGCCCACCTGCAAGGTCGAGATTGGCTACAAGTGCAGCGGCAGCCCAAGCGTTTGCACCCACACCACCTGTGGCGACAACAAAGTCGAAGGGGCGGAGGGTTGCGACGACGGCAACGCCATGCCTTTCGATGGCTGCTCGTCGGATTGCCAGAACGAGCCCAACTGCAAGAGCGGCTCGTGCACATCCAGGTGCGGCGACGGCATCGTCCTTGGCGAAGAGTGTGACGATGGCAACAACGTGGACGGCGACGGCTGCTCCAAAGACTGCAAGATCGAGAAGGGGTTCACCTGCACGCAGCCGGCTCTCGGCAACACGATGATGGTTCCGGTGGTGTATCGCGACTTCAGATTTCACAATCCCACGGATTTCGAGAGCGGGACCACCGGTTCATACGCTGCCTTTCCGGGCATGGTGAACGCGACTCTCGATGCCGACGGCAAGCCCGTGTACACCGGTATCGGCGGTAACTCCCATGTGGCGAGTGCCGCCTCGTTCGCCGAATGGTATCGAGACGTGTCCGGGGTCAACCACACGACCGCGTCCAAGATGACCCTTTGGAACAATGGCCAGGGCGCCTACGTCAACCGGTACGGGGCCAACGGCGAACAGTGGAACACCACCGAAATAGCCTACTATTGTGGCAACGTCGGAGCGGAGCAGACGGACGCGAGCGGCAACCCCATTCCCTGTACATCCAAGTACGCGAACGGAACCGACGACTGTTCCAAGAAACTGGCGGCCGGGGAGACATTGCTCAACTGCTACACCAACAACGGCTCCTACAGCGCCACCTTCATCGTCTCTAAGGCCGACGGCAATCCACTGTTCTTCCCGGTGGACGGCGACACTTTCACCCCTGCCTCCGAGCTGCAAGCCGCACAGATCCCACCCTACTACGATGCGACGGCGAGTTGGCCCTACGACCTCGATGCCAGCGGAAACAAGCGTCTGCACAACTTCAGTTTCACCAGCGAAGTCCACTATTGGTTCCTCTATGACAAGACCAAGACGTACACCCTCGACTTCGTCGGTGACGACGATGTGTGGGTCTTCATCAACCGAAAACTTGCCGTCGATCTAGGCGGTGTTCACACTCCCGTCGATGGCAGTATCGTGATCGGCGCGAACGGCAACGGCACCACGACGATCACCCCAACCTATCCCATCAGTCCGCCGCCTGCCGCGACAAAACAGTCCACCACCCTTGGACTGCAGAACGGTCAGGTCTACGAAATCGCGGTTTTCCAGGCGGAACGTCAGACCACCGGTTCGTCGTACAAGCTGACCCTGAGCGGTTTCAACGCGGCTCCCAGCGATTGCACGCCCATTTGCGGTGACGGGATCGTGGAGCTCGGGGAAGAGTGCGACGACGGCAAGAACTTGGGTGGATATGGCCAGTGCGGCCCAGGCTGCAAGCTCGTGACCGGGTACTGCGGCGACGGGATCGTGCAAGCGGATCAGGGTGAGGATTGTGACGACGGCATCAACGACCCCGGTATCACGGGGCCCAACGGATGTCCGTCCGGTTGTCGCATCCTGGTCTTCTTCTAGTGCTTGCGTCGCCCACGCCCACGCGGTCTGAACGCGCACCTCGTCCCGGTCAGCAGGCTAACTCCACGGGCGGCCTACGTCCTTGGTCTTCCAACCGACGGCGGCTAGCTGATCTTCTGAGGCCGGCGCGTCCAGAATGTCTGGCCACGGCCACGGTCACGACCACGGCCACGGCCACGGCCACCCTTCACTGCCTTGCCGGAGGAGCAGCTTCGCTTTGGAAAACGGCTTCCGGCTAGGCGCCCCGCGGCGTCGCTGCGCTTGCCGCGGGATCACGGAGGTAACTGTGCGCTTGCCTTAAGGTACAAACGGCGCCCCAAAAAGCGTGGAGACGCGCGCACCTTTTCGCGGACCTAGCCGAAAAGGAAGACATGCCCGTCACTCCATTTCTTGCCTGTGTCATCGCCGCAAGGTTAGCCTGGGTAGATGTTCACCCATCGCCGCCTTGGGTCCGGGCCCTCCCCTTGGCTGGCACTGGCGGCCTGGCTGACACTGGCATGGCTGGCAGGGTGCCGAGGCGCGGCTGCCCAAGGGCCGAAGCCGACAGGGCGACTGCGGGTGGACTTCCTGGACGTGGGACAGGGCGATGCTGCGCTGGTCACGTCATCGGCTGGCAAGACGGTGCTCATCGACGGCGGCCTAGTGGAAGCCGGGGACACGGTGGTCGCGTTTCTGGATGGCCACGGGATCGGGGCGTTGGACTTGGTGTTCCTCACCCACCGTCACGCGGATCACGTGGGTGGCCTGCGCGCGGTTGTCGACAAGCATGGCACACGCATGTTCCTCGACGCGCCCTATCCGCACGAAAACCAGGAATACCAACGACTGCTCACCCTCCTCGACAGGCAGCACGTCCCGATTCGGCAGGCGGAGCGCGGGCGCACCATCGACCTGGGCGAAGGTGCGCGGTTGACCCTGCTGGGCCCGCCCGAGCCGCCTATTGCGAACGCGCGCTCGGACGTCAACGCCAACAGCGTGGTGTCGCGGATCGATTTTGGCAAAGTCGGGGTTCTGTTCGCAGCCGACGCGGAGGCGCAGACAGAACGATGGCTCCTCGACAGCCATGCCAACCTTCGCGCCGCAGTTCTGAAAGTGGCCCACCACGGCAGCCGCTATTCGTCGACACCCAGGTTTCTGCAGGCTGTGCAGCCTCTGATCGCGGTGGTGAGTGTCGGCGCGGGCAACGAATAC
>PMIX01000220.1 GCA_003158395.1 Myxococcales bacterium
TGGTGATAGCCGTGTGGCTGCAGGCCACGTTGCAGTTGGCACTGCTGCCGGTCATCTTGTCGTCGGTGCAGGAGTCGCCGTCGGTGCAGGAGGTGGGGCAGGAGGACGGCGGGTCGCAGGTCTCGCCGGCTTCCACGACCCCATTGCCGCACGCAACTTCCCCGCCACTGCCACCAGATCCCAGAACGCCCCCGGTCTGCGGAGCCCCGCCCATGCCTTGGCCGCCGGTGCCCGACAGTCCGCCCGTCGCCGGGTGACCGCCCGCGCCGCCGAGGCCGCTCGATAGAATTCCCCCACCGCCCGCGCCGCCGAAACCGCTCGATAGAGTTCCCGCGCCACCAGCGCCACCGAACGCTGACGCTCCCCCATGCCCGCCCCCGTCGACGGGGTTCGATGTTGCCCCGGTTCCACCCTGGCCACCACGGCCACCGCTTGCATTCGCGTCGACGCCCGAGCCGCCCTTTGCCGTGCCAGCATCCGTTCTTCCGAGCAGGCCGGCGCCATTGGTGGTGCAGCCCAGAAGCGAAACCAAGACCCCGGGCATGAAGAAACCCGCCGCCAGTCGTTGCATAGACAAACTCCTTACTATTGTGAGACGGATTGTATCAGATTCCGGCATGTGGGCTCGCCAAAGGATGCCCGCGGCGCAAAGTCCAGAAAGGACCACGATGCGAATCATTGTACCCGTTCCTGGCCAGGGGGCGTGGTGTGTACTATGGGTTGATCCGTGCGAGAGTTTGCCCCGCCCGATGTCCCGTCAAGGTTGGCAAGATCCGTCTCGGCCGCGCCCTCGCGTCCCGCGCCGCGCGCCCTGTGCCAGCGCTGCCGCCGACCGGCGTCGGTTTGCTACTGCGCGCATATCACTCCGCTGCAAACCCGGACGCGCGTGATCGTCCTGCAACACCCGCGTGAGCGCGACGTGGGTATCGGCACCGCGCGCATTGCGCGGCTGTGTCTGCCGGGCGCCATCCTGCGGGTGGGGATCGATTTCTCTGACGATCCGGTGGTGCAGGCGGCGCTGGCCAGCCGCCAGAGTCATGTCATCTATCCAGGGCCGACGGCCCGCGACGTGGAATCCGTGCCGCCTGGTCAGCCCATCACGTTGATCCTGGTCGACGGCACCTGGGGCCAGGCGCAGCGGCTGCTCAAGGCCAACCCGGCGCTGCTGCGCCTGCCGCAGTTGCGCTTCACCCCGCCCCAGGCGAGCGCCTACAACCCGATCCGACGCGAGCCCGCCTTTCACTGCATGGCCACCATCGAGGCGCTGGCCCATGTACTCGGCCACCTGGAGGGCGACCGCGAGCGCTTCCAGATGCTGCTGCGGCCTTTCCACGCCATGGTGGAGATGCAGATCCGCTACGCCCAGGCCAGCTCAGGTAGCCGCCATCGCCTTCACTCGCGACGCAACAGTCGGCCGCCGCGCAGCCCAATCCCGCCGGTTCTGCGCCAACGCAGGGCCGACATCTTGTGCGTGCACGGCGAGGCGAACACCTGGCCACGCCATGCACCGACCCGCCAGCCGGCCGAGATCGTGCACTGGCTGGCGCGCCGGCCAACCACCGGCGAAACCTTCGAGGCGGTGATCGCCCCGCGCCACAGCCTGGCACCGACCACACCCTTCCATATCCGCCTGGGCAGCGGCGCGCTTCTGGCAGGCGAAAGCTGGGGATCATTCGCGGCGCGCTGGCAGGCGTTCCTGCGGCCCAGCGACGTTATCGTGTCGTGGGGTCATTTCCCGGTAGACACCCTCGCGGCGGGCGGGGTGGTTCTGCCCCGCCCGCGCTACGATGCTCGGGCACTGGCCTGCGCGGTTCTCAAAAAACGCACCGGCACCGTGGAAGACTGTCTGCCGCGTATGCAGATTCCGCTGCCGGAGCCATACGGAGCGGGCCGCGGCGGAGTGCGCCTGGCCGGCCTGTGCGTGGTCATGAAGCACCTGCTGTCGACCAGCCCGGACCATTCGCGGACGGAAAGCTAGCCGAATGGGCTATCCTCCGGCGGTACTCCGATCTCCTTGATTGGATCGCGCCCGCGACGTTGACGGGGTGTGCGGCGACCGTCGCGCCCGTCGGCCGGACTGAAGCCGGCTTGCCGGTGGGAATCCAAATCATCGGGCCCTTCTGGGAAGATGCCACCCCGATCGCGTTCGCGGATCTGTTGGCGCGAGAGATTGGCGGCTTCGTTGCCCCGCAGGGCTACCTGGCGTAGCGTACGGAGGTCCCCCATGTTTGTTGGCCATCTTGCCGTTGCCCTTGCCGCGAAACGTGCGGTCCCCAAGGCCCCACTCGGCTGGCTCATGGCGGCTGCCACCGCCCTCGATCTCGTCTGGCCTCTCTTTCTTCTGGCTGGTATCGAGCACGTGCGGATGCGTGCGGGCGCCACCGCCTTCACCCCGCTCGTCTTCGATTCCTATCCTTGGTCCCATGGCCTGGTCATGGCCGTGCTTTGGGGCATCTTGCTCGCTGCTCTCGGCCGCTGGCGCGGATTTTCTCCTCGGATTTGTCTCTGGCTGGTCGGCCTGGTGGTGAGTCACTGGGTCTTGGATTTCCTCACCCACGCCCCTGACATGCCGTTGTGGCCCGGCCGCTCGCCTCGACTGGGCCTCGACCTCTGGAATTCGATTCCCGGCACCTTTGCCCTCGAAGGTGCCATGTGGGGTGTGGGCATCGCGCTCTATCTTTGCGGCCGGCGAGCGACCCGTTGGATCGGGCCGCTGGCCTTCTGGTCGTTTGTCGCCATCTCCACCGTGATGTGGGCGACTGGTCCCTGGTCCCCGCCTCCACCCAACCAACAATTTCTGGCCTGGTTCGCTCTGATTGGCTGGATTGTCTTGCCCTGGACGGCCATCGCCGACCACTACTACGCGCCGGTTCCGTGAACGCCGAGTGCGCGAGCGGCTTCTGCGTCGGCGGGGTCTGCTGCGACAGTGCGTGCGCCGGGCCATGCGTGAGTTGCAATCAGCGTGGATCCGAGGGCCGGTGCACGCCGTTGCCTAATGCCGATGGCGGACTTGTCTGCGGCACTGTCACGGACGCTGCGGAAGATTAGCGCGCGGCCCCCAAAGCCTCCCCGGCGCACCGCGCACTCCAGGGGCGCTGCTGTCCGTTCCTGACGGCCCTGCGAGTCTGGGGCATCGTCCTGTGGAAGCTGAAATACGATGCCGCCCAGCGATGACCAGGCCGGCGTTGTATCCTGACCGGCCATGGTTGTGCATCAGCCAAAGGAGGATCTCGCCATCCTGCAGAGCGGGATCGTCACGCGCCTCCGGCAAGCCGGCGCCTCTGTGGTCGGCTTCGCCGATCTCAAGCCTCTGCCGGAACAAGCCACCGGTGGTCTGACGTCTGCGATCTCTGTTGGCATCGCCCTCAACCCCGAGGTCGTCGCTGGCCTTGCTGCTGGCCCGACGACCCGGTACCACGCGGAGTATGAGCGTGTGAACGGCGCCCTCGCGCAGGCGACCGCGTTGGCAGCGGACATGCTCCGCGAGCGGGGATTTGTGGCGACAGATGGGCCGGCTACAGTGAGGACCGCCGACGGCGGCAGGGACACGACGCCTCTGCCCCACAAGACAGTCGCAACCCGCGCTGGTCTGGGTTGGATCGGCCACTGTGCGCTCCTGGTCACCCCTGCATGCGGCCCCGCCCTGCGCATCAGCAGCGTGCTCACAAACGCTCCCTTTGCCTACGCGGTGCCTATCGAGCGATCCCGCTGTGGGACCTGCCGACGTTGCGTGGATGCCTGTCCCGCTGGCGCCGTGACGGGACGTTCCTGGACAGCCGGAATGCCACGCGACGAGATCTACGACGCCGCTGCCTGCCGCAAGAAAGCCTCTGAGCTGGCCGCCGCACAGGGTATCGACGTCACGATATGCGGCATCTGCATCTTCGCGTGCCCTTGGACGCAGCGGTACCTACGGCGCAGCGGAGTGGCTCGGCCCGCAATCTCATGTAACAAAACGGTGGGAACATGAAACGACGGTTCAAGCAGGTCGACGTGTTCGGGGCGCGGCCATTCTTGGGAAACCCCGTGGCGGTAATTCTCGATGGACAAGAGATGGGTCGGGATGCCCGACTGCTGGTCAGCGTGAGCGAGGGTGGGTCCCGTATCGATATTGGCGGCCGAGCGATCACGCTCATCGATGGCACCATGGAGGCATAGCGGACGGTGAGATATGATCGGATCGGCACAGGGTACGTCCACCAGAGGCGTCCGGATCCTCGTCTGGCCGCCCGGATATGGGATGCGCTCGGTGACGCCGACAGCGTTGTGAACGTTGGCGCGGGAGCCGGTTCTTACGAGCCGCGAGATCGCTGTGTTGTGGCAGTAGAGCCGGCCATCACCATGATTCGACAGCGCACCGCCGGTGCCGCGCCCGTTGTCCGCGCATGCGCGGAGGCATTGCCTTTCCCGGAGGCATCGTTTGCCGCCGCGCTGTCTGTGCTGAGCGTTCACCACTGGTCCGACTGGCAAGCGGGTTTGCGTGAGTTGCTTCGCGTCTCACGTCGCAAGGTCGTCCTGTTCACGTGGGATCCGCAAAATGGGGGATTCTGGCTCGCTGACTACTTTCCGCACATGCTCGCCACGGACCGACAGCGGTTCCCCACTCTCACGGCGCTGCGGGCAGTTCTGGGAGAAATCGAGGTTGTGCCGGTGCCGATCCCGCACGATTGCAGCGACGGTTTCATGGGAGCCTACTGGCGCCGCCCGTCGGCCTACCTTGATCCCAAGATTCGCGCGGCCATCTCAAGCTTGGCCGCCGAGGCGTCAACCGTCTCCCTCACCCAACTCGCCGATGACCTTGGCAACGGTGTTTGGAAGCGCAAGTATGGTCCGATGCTCGATCAGGACGAGATCGACTTGGGGTATCGTCTCGTGGTAGCGAACGGCCCATGGCGTCCCGATGCGTGACGCACCCATAACGGGCGGGGCTGGCGTTGCCCATTCATTATCTGGCCGTGAACCTGGTGTTGCGGGGCGTACACGTGACGAGCAGTCCGGGGAGCCATGGCCTTCTCCCCTACCTTGCCAGCGCTTCCAGCCGGTGGGAGCGTGTGGGCGTGGCACCTTCGGCGTCACGCTTCTCCAGTCTTTCCCGCGACCGTTATGACAATCGGCGACGTCTTTTCGAAGGAGGGATCCAACTCGATGCGCAGTGCCGGCAGGAATCAGGTCATCTTCCTCGCCTTGCTTTCAAGCTGTGGCTTCAACCCGTATCGCAGCGATGGAACACTTCCCTGCGACAAAGGAGGAGCTTCGAGCGTTGATGCTCCGGTGGGCATCGGCGGAAGCGGTGGCATCGGGGGCGCTGGCGGTTCCAGTTCAGGTGGCACGACCAGCGCGGGCGGGACCACGACCGGCACGGGCGGCATAGCGGGCGCGGCTGGCGGGACTGCGGGAACGGTCACGACGACCGGATGGGGAACACCGGTGACCGGCGGTCCTACGGGCACGGGGACCCCAGCCACGGTGACGGTGGACCTCGGCACCACGGTAGGGACGATCGGTGCCGACTTCACCGGGTTCAGCTACGAGAAGACGCACATTATGAATGGCTCGTTGACCAGCAACAACACGAGCTTGATTGCGCTCTACAAGCTCCTTGGTTCTCCGATGATGCGGCTTTGTGCCAACGATGTCGAACGTTGCACCTGGGTTGGCGAAGGGACCGCACCCTCGCAGCCAAATGGGCAGCCATTCAATACAAAGGTGACGACTGGCGGAGTCGACCAGTTCTGCGGCTTTCTGGCCGCGACGGAAAGCAAGGCTATCTATGGCGTCAATTTCCAGTTGGACGACGTGACCGCCTCCTCAGCAGAGGCGGCCTATGTCATGAGCCAGTGTCCGTCGAGCATCGTCGGAATCGAGATCGGCAACGAGCCCGACAAATTCGGGAGCTGGGACTCCCAAACAACCGACTACGAGACGTTCGCGGATGCCATCGTCGCCACGCCAGGCGCTGTGTTGGTTGGCCCGGGCTGCACCAGCAAATCTGCCGTATCGTTCAGTGCTCCATTTGCTGACACCATGACGGCGAAATATGGGAGCCAGTTCACTCTTCTGGCGCAGCATTCCTACGTTGCCGCATCCAGTTCGTCGGAATGCTCATTGGCCAACCTCCAGATAACAACGACCAAACTCACCGACATCTTTGACACGATCCAGGCTGCAGCGACAAAGAACAACCTCCCAGGCTGGCGCATGGACGAAAACAACACCTGCTCCGGTCACGGTCAGTCAGGCCTAAGCGACACGTTCATCTCGGGTCTCTGGGCGATCGATTACATGTTCGAGGTTGCCAAGCGTGGCGGCAGTGGCGTCAATTTCGAGAGCGACGAAAATGGAATGGATGGAACGGTTCCCTTTTACTATGAGCCGATCGAGGAGGATAAAGGCGTCGTGGTGCAGGTGCAGCCGGAATACTACGGCATGCTGCTCTTCACCCAAGCCGGCACAGGCTCGATGGTTTCCACGGCCGTGACCACGAACGCCCAAGACTTCACCGCGTGGGCCATCAAGGCAGACGGATTTTCCAGCGTGGTGCTCAACAACAGGAACGCCTTGAGTGGCGTCAACGCCACCGTGGATCTAGGATCCGCGGTGAGCAGCGCGAGCGCGATCTATTTGCTGGGGACGCCTGCCGGCTCACTGACGGCGCCGGCCGGGAATGTCACGCTCGCTGGCGCCCAGGTGACGGCAGCGGGCGTGTGGAATCGCAATCCACCCTACATTCAGGCGACATCGGGCAATACCGTTTCAGTGTATGTCCCAGCCGCGAGCGCAGCGCTCGTCCGCGTCCTGCAGTGAGGGCTGCGCAAGAAGAGTGGGGCGCGGTGGACCCAGGCTAGTACCGCCTCTCGAAAGTTCGTAGCTGGTTGAGCGGCCGGTTGTGACGGCGGCGGGGCCGGCGGCCGGAGCCGGTGGCCGGAGCCGGCGCCGGCGGCCGGTCCCGGATTCGGCTACCGGCCTCGGAACCGGTAACTGAACCAGCTACGGATTTCCAAGAAGGGGTACTAGTAGCACCCCCATGTTCGGTGTGTATTGCGATCCGACCCGGTACGATCCTCGCTTGCGATCGCTCAAGTATCGGTCACCCGGGGCGAAAAGGGCCTGTGACGAGTTTTTCGTCGACAAACCGGAGAAGGTATCCGTTCTATACGCAGGCGACTACACCAACGGCTATTTCCGAAGGCGCTAGAGTCCGGCTCCGCGGCCTCTGTGTCTCTGTGAGAACCCAGCTAACATCAGCGAGGCGTCCGAGGCCAACTGTCTCGAGTTCGGGGTGTTCCTGAAATACATAGTCTAGGCACCTTCGCCGCCAGTTCATCGTATGCCTGGCGCGACACCTGCCGGCGCACGTGGGTCATCTCGTGCCAGATCTGGGCCTCATGTTGCTGGGCACGGGCCAGCTTGTGCAGGTCGAAGCGGGAGACTCGTCTGGCCGGCGACCTGCCCAAAATGCGGCCAGCCGCCTGGCCCGCCAGATCCCTGAATACGCCAGGGCCAAAGTGATCGTAGTAGAAGATGGTGTGCGCGGTTGACAGTGAGCCGGCCCAGGGATAGCTGCGCAGCAACCATCCCGACGCCAGTTGCTCCAGCGCCTGCTCCAGCCGGACGCGCTCGCGGCCGCGCTTGCCCGGCTTGCCTTCGGCAAAGAACAAAGCCGTGCCCAGCTCGTCGCCTCGCGCGGTCCACATCTCGCGCAGTCCGAAGCGGGTTGGGTCGCTCGCCACGCGTGAGCCATGTGTGAGTTCGAACCGCCCTAGGATGAAGGCCGCGATATGCTGGGCGTGGCGCTCAATGAAACCCAGGGTTGCCATGGCTTCAGTGAAGGTCTCAGTTGGAAAATCGGAAAAGCACATCACCTCGGCCGCGATGCCAGCGCGGGCCAGGTTGTGCACCGCTGTGGCTGCGCGACCGGGCGCAATCCCTTTGTCGATCAGGCGCAACACGCGCAGGCTGGCCGACTCAACCCCCAGGCTGCACGCCACGGCACCGCCCCGGCGCAGCCCTTGGCAACGTTCGGGCGTCAGATACGGCTCGGGTCGCAGGTCAGTGCCCCAGCGCAGATCCAGGCCAGCCTTCGCCAATGCGTCGGCCAATCGGCACAGCATCTTGGGCGCCACCGAATCCTGCGACAAATAGAAGAAGCGCGTGTGGTGGCGGACCGATAGAGCCGCCAGGTGCTCGACCACAGTGTCCACCGCGCGCTCGCGGTAGCGGGCGGTGCCGGTTGCGGCCAGGCCGTAGTGGCAGAAGGCGCAGCGGCCCCAGTAGCAGCCGCGGGTGGGATCGTAGGGCAAGAGCAGATGCGGCGAAAGATAGCGATCGAGCGGCAGACCGCCGAAATCGGGCGCGGGCAGCGTGCGCAGATCGACAGCGGGCGGCCCGGGCAAGACGCGCGCCCCCAGCAAAGGATCGCGCAGCACCAGGTTGGGGATTCGGTGAAGCGCCTGTGGCGTCGCGCGCCCATCGGCGAGGGCGCGGCACAGCGCCAGCAGGGTGTGCTCGCCCTCGAAAACCACCGCGCTGTCAAACGCCCCCAGCGCGCGCGCGAGGGCAGGGCCCTGCAGCCGCAGCAACACCTGGGTGATGGCTGGTCCGCCTGCCACCAGGTGTGCCTCGGGAAAGGCGATCTTGAGCTTGAGCGCGAACGAATACGCGGGCACGAGCTGGCCCGGAAAGCAAACCGAGACGCCGATGGCGTCCATCCGTGCGCGGCGCAGACGGGGTACCAGTTCGCGCGTGAGGTAGCCGTCGAAGGGATCGCGCTCGGGATCGGCATCGCGCGCGATCTCGTCCGGCGTGGTCAGGGCAAAGGGTGTCCGGTACGCGGAGAAATCGAGCTGCAAAGGCGCGTGGGCGGCCGCGATCACGCGCAGGCTCGCGCTGACTGTTGCAACTGCGTCGGCATACCGCCCGGGATCGTAGAAGCGCTCACTGGTGCGCAGGACGTCCAGCGCCGCGCCAATCCCGGCCGGCACTGCTCCCGCTTCGCCGCGCACGCGCAACAGGGTCAACAAGACGAGTTGCGCTTGGTGGTCGAGCGCGCGCCGGCGTTGCAGGCGGGCGATGCGCCGCTCGATGCGGTCACAGAGCAGTGCCAATGGCTCGCGTTGCAGCAGGGCCAGAAAGCCATCAAGGTTGGCGTCGATGGGCAGCACCTCGATGCCCTGGGGACGCAAGAAACCCGCCAGTGCGGCAACGGCGGGGTAGGGCGCCGTGGGATCACAGGCCGGCGGAAAGATGAGGGCGAGCTTCACGCCCAGAGTATATGGACATAGGCGAGTCAATGGGGGATCCTTGTTTCCGAGGTTCCGATGAAGAGAAACGAGGCAATGTACCCTCCATCCCGTGGCCCAAGGCGACGCGCGCTTGTCACCGCGACGACTACCTGGCTCGCGACGGCAGTTTGCCTGGCGGCCTTGCCCATCGGATGTAGCTCGCCGAGCTCAGATTCAGGATCGCCGGCTACTGGCGGCAGCGGCGGACAGTCTTCCACGGGGTCAGGAACCGGCGGTACGATCGCGGCCGGTGGCACCTCCAGTGGTGGCCTGAGCGTCAGCGGCGGCCAGTCCGCGGCAGGCGGCACGCTTGCCAGCGGCGGTTTGACCGCTGCCGGCGGCAGTCCCCGTACCGGCGGCGAGACCGCCACGGGCACCAATCCCAACACCGGTGGCTTGGCGAGCACCGGCGCAATTCCTGCCTCGGGTGGCTCGACCAGTGCGGGCGGGATTCTTGCCTCGGGCGGCTCGACCAATGCAGGCGGCACCATCGGCGGTACGATCACGGCAAGTGGTGGCACCGGCGTCGGCGGGCAAAGTGCCCCGGATGCAGGACGCGCTGGCACAGGCGGCGCAAGGGACGCCATGGGGCCCGACGCGACCATCACCCCCGATAGCCGCGCGGGAGGGGCTCCGGATCTCGGGCGTGGCGGAAGCGGCGGGGGCGGCGCGGGTGGCACCGGAAACAGCGGTGGTTCCACCGGAGGCTCCGCAGGAGGGTCGAGCGGAGAGGCGCCGCTCGATCCGACGTTGCTCGCCAAGTGCAGCGGGACGAACCCGATCAACTGCGCGTTCAGTGCAAACAACGGCAACTACACCGTGACTGTGGAATTGGGCAGTGCGACCGCGGCGGCCACCACGCGCGTCTTGGCCGAAACCCGCCGCATCGTCCTGCAGCCGACCAACACGGCAGCCGGGTCCTATTTCCGCTACACCTTTGCGGTAAACGTCAGGGCAGAAGACCACGATGGCTACAGTGCGCCGGGAAACATTCTGAACCTTTCCTTCGACGGGACTTCCCCAGCCCTGCACGGGGTTGGCTTTGCAGCCGCCAACATCCCCACCATCTACATTGCCGGCGACTCGACGGTTTGCGACTGGGATCCCGCTACATACAATCCATTCGCCCCAGACGGGACAGACGTTTCCGGTTGGGGTCAGGAGCTTTCGCAGTATCTCGGGCCGGGCATCGCTGTGGCCAACTACGCCGACTCGGGCGAAACTGCGGGCAGCTTCTATACAAAATTCTATCCTCCGGTGAAAGCGGCCATGAAACAGGGCGACTATCTGTTCGTCCAGTTTGGCCACAACGACATGAAGTCCGACACGGCCGCGCAATATCAGGCGAACCTGACCAAGTACCTCACCGATGCAAAGGCCAAGAACGTCACGCCGGTTCTCATCACCCCAGTTGCGCGCTCAGGCGCGACCGCTGCCAACCACGGCTTCAACGGTTTTGATGACAACATGCGCACCTTGGCCACAGCACAGAACGTCGCGCTGATCGACCTGACCAACCTTGCGCTCACCTACTACGGCACCTTGTCCAGTAGTGCCAAGAGCGCGTTGTTTGTCGACGGTACACACTTCCACGAACCAGGCGCCACCCAGATCGCCAATCTCGTTGCGCAGGCGATGAAGGGACTTGGCAATGGCCTGGAAGCTTTCGTGAAATAGGGGCGTGTAGCCGCAGTCCGACCTGCGCTGCGCCCCGTCGCCCAGGGTGGCTTGCACCATCGACCACGACCACAAGACCTTGCTGGCCAACCTGGTATAGTTCGTGGCCAACATGAACAAGACCAATAAGCTGGAACGAAGGGATTTCTTGAGACTCGGCGCGGGTGGCCTTGCTGCCGGCGCGCTGTCCGCTGGGTGCGCGACCGTGGCGCGGAGCCCGGCAACGGAAATGCTCTCGCCCGGGGCACCGCCGCCGCCCAAACCCGCGCCCGTAGCAGAGCCGGCACCGGTTGCCAAGAACGCTGGGCCGCCGCGCCGCACGCTCGGCCGAACCGGTATCGCGGTGCCCATTGTCAGCATGGGCGTGATGAACGCCGACAACCCCAACCTGGTTCGCGCCGCGCTGGACGGCGGCATCTTCCTGCTCGACACCGCGCATGGCTACCAGGACGGACGAAACGAGGAAATGCTCGGCACCGTCCTTCCCGAACGCAAGCGCAACTCCTTCGTGCTTGCCACCAAGGTCCACCTCAGCACCCTGGATCGCAAGACCGGGCTTTTCTCCAAGCAAACCCGCGGCGAGGAGATCGGCGAGAAGCTCGACATAAGCCTCAAGCGACTGGGGCTCGATCACGTCGACATCCTTCACCTGCACAACCAGTCCATGCGCGAGAGCGTGCTTTACGAACCCGTGCTCAAGTCATTGGAGAAGGCCAAGCGCGAGGGCAAGGCGCGCTTTATCGGCGTGTCGACCCACCGGAATGAGCCCGAAGTGATCCGGGCGGCGGTGGAGGCCAAGCTCTACGACGTCGTGCTGACTTCGTACAACTTCAAGCAGGACCATCACCTCGAAGTGCAGAAAGCGATCGGGGAAGCGGCGCAGGCGGGCTTGGGCATTGTGGCCATGAAGACGCAGGCGGGGGTCTTTTGGGACAAGGAGAAGCAGAACCCCATCAACATGAAGGCAGCACTGAAATGGGCGCTGCGCGATCCGAACGTACACACGGCAATTCCAGGCTTCACTACATTGGATCAATTGCAGGCCGACCTGGAAGTGCTGCGCGATCCTACGCTCACCGACGACGACAAGCACAGCCTGGAGGCGCCCAAACTCGTCGGTTTGTTCTGCCAAGGCTGCGGCGAGTGCCTGGATCCTTGCCTGCAGAAACTGCCGATACCCGACCTCATGCGTTCCTTCATGTACGCCCACGCGTACCGCAACCGCCCGGCCGCACAGGCGCTTCTGCTCGAACTCGGTCTGCCGGATTCTCCCTGCGGCGACTGTGACGAGTGCCCGGTACATTGCGCGAAGGGATTCGATGTTCGCCAGCGTGTGCGCGATATTGTACGGCTGCGCGAGGTACCGCGGGAATTCTTGGCATGAGCAGGGCGCGCGTGGCGGTGCAGGTCGGGTTGCTGGCGGCCACCGCGCTTTTCACCGCGGCGGCAAGCCGCTGCTGCTGTTTCTGGAAGTGGCGTTGCTTGCCAGCGAGTGGATGCTCCGCCGACGGGCGGGGCATGGGTCGTGCTTGAACCGACTATGCTCGCTCTATCAATCTCCGCTGACCTCGCGAAGACGTGCGGCCAGCCGATCCAGCCGCTTATCTCGGCGTACCCAACGGGTCGCGAGCGCGGCAGCCTCTGGCGTGCGCTCCAGACGAAAAAGGCACTTCGCGAGCGCGTAGCCCAGCGCGGGCTCTCGACTGCCCAGGGCTTCAGCGCGCCGAAGCAACGGCTCTCCCTTCTCCGGGCGCCCGAGTTCCACCTCGAGGAGCCCAGCGTGCAGCAATGCACTGGCATCGTCCTCAGACGGGGAAGGGCGTGTGAGGGCGCGAAAGGCGGCGGCTCCCGAGGCCGCCAGAAGTTCTCGTTCGGGTTGGGCGGGGTGCGGGCCTAGCCCGGCAGCGCGCAGGGCACGCAGCAAGGCGGCTTCGTCGCCCGGTCCCCGGCGAAGGAAGACCTCAGCCTGCTCGTCGCGATAGATGGCAATCCAGCGACGACGGTCCCAGATTCCTTCGGGAAAGAAGG
Organism: Myxococcales bacterium; assembly: GCA_003158395.1. GTDB lineage: Bacteria > Myxococcota_A > Polyangia > Fen-1088 > Fen-1088 > Fen-1137. The sequence goes on from PMIX01000220.1 coordinate 12,987, forward strand.
GGCGCTTGGATGCGATCATCGTCACACCCAAACGGTCGAAGTCAGCCTCCACCGCCGGGAGGAAGGACGGAGCGGCGCCAGCGGCAAAGGCCCGGTGACCCAGGTCGTGGAGTTCCGGAGGAAACAGCGTGGTCCGACCGTCCATGAATACCTGCTGTGCGGGCCAAAGGCGGAATATGAGGTAGCCGCCCCAATCCACGCTGTTCCACATGCGCCCGCCCAGCGCGGCCCGTGCGAGAAAATCCGCCATGCGTTCAGGAAATTCGCCTGCGCGAATCGGCCGGCGCGCGTTCATCAGTGCGTTGCGCAGGCCTCCCTGTAGCGACCCCACGCCGTACGCATAGCTAGACACGCCCAGGGCGAGCGCCGCAACGACCATCACAGTGGCCCTTTTGGGCTGGCGTGAATCGCCAGGGGAAACCGCGGAGACTCGCGACTTCGGCGCCCCGGCCAGGAGAAGCAATGCCGCTGGAAAGACCAAGTACACATGGCGCCCGGCGGACGCAGAGACCACAGCAGCGGCCAACGCCACAGCGAAGGCGCCCGCTTCTAGCCTCGGACGGAGAAAGGCCCGCACGACCAATACCGCCAACGCCGCGAACGGCGCGAAGGCGGCCAACACGTTGTGGAGCGTGCCCTCAGGTGCCTGCAGATAGCGCCACACGGGCGCCCATTCGGGAACATTGGCAGCCTGCGTGACGGCCCTTGTAGCGAGAGCTTCCCAATATATGCCCAGACCTGCCGGATTGCAGGCCACGGCCAGGATCGTACATGCGGCAAGAACCGCCGCAGTTCGGCTGCGTCGGGCCAGCGCGGCCGCACCGGCAAGGACCGGGGCCAGCACCGCTCCGCCGTGAAGGTTGGCCCACAGTACGGCAAGTCCCGAGGCAGCGAATATCCGCCGTCGGTCAGGCAGAGAAAATAGCAGGGCGACGAAGGCAATCTCGCAGGGGAATGCCAGGACATGAGGGCGCGGCCGCATCCGATCGATGTAAAGAAGCAGCACGAGTGCAAGAATCAGCAGGACGACCGGCGCGCTCCGACTGCGGAGCCACGCCAGCCGCACGAGAAGCCCGAGCCCCAAGAGCACCGCCGCGCCACCCAGCGCGCGCACGCCGTCCCAGCCCGCGCATCGAAAGACGAGGTAGAAGGCCACTTCGGAGAGCCACTCGTGTGTGGTCCACGGCACGCCAGCTCGCGTCCACGTGAAGGGATCAGTCCTGGGAATCGCACGCGTGGTCGTGATGAGCTCACCCATCTTCACGTGCCAGAATTCGTCGATGTCCCAGATGGGCTGCAGGAGAACCAGCACAGCAACCCCGAAGAGGCAAGCCATCGCCGCCCAGCACCAGACCGGGACCGCCTTCGCTTGCAGCTGGGTCATCTGGGCATCGGGCTTTTTGCCTTGAGTGATGGATCAGCCCCCTTTGCCAGACAAGATTGCCACCAACTCCGTTGCATGTGCAGCACGGCTAAGACACAAAACAAATCCACATCCCGCTATCGCCAGGAATATGCTTCTTGCCCAGACGTGTCCCCAACATGCGGCACAGTCTACCGCATTTGCGCCCCGCTACGGCGCCGCTGGTGGACATTCCCGGCCGCCGGGTCATGTGCGAACCTGCCCCGAGGTGGAGCAGAGACCTCAGCGCAAGCGGTGTCGCCATGCCAGCAGCGGGCGTTCGATCAGACCGTACGAGGCGACTGCGGCCGCAAACACCAGCAGCAGGTTCAGCGGGAAGGCGGTCAGTGGCGAGCGAGCGAACCGGTTGAGGAAGGGCTCTTGCCAGAGGTAGAGCGAGTAGCTGAGCACGCCCAGCCCAGCCAGCGGGCGGGTCTCCAGCAGACGCCCCACCCGACCGTCAGGCAAGCGGCGACAGCGATCGATGCACAATGCAATGGCCAGGTTCAACACCGTCTGGCCGATTAGGCAATCGATGAGCATGTAGTTCTGGCCGGCGTTGGCGGCGATACCCAGCAATGGGACCACGGCGAACCAGCCGGAACGCAAGAAGCGCAGGTACGCCGGTTTTGCAGCCAGCCAGTCCTGCAGGCCCGCCAGCAGACAGCCGGTAGCCAGCGCATCCCCGATAGTGCTGAAGGCCTCGCCGATCTCGATCCGCCGCTCCGGCGTGAAGATCCACAT
>PMIX01000093.1 GCA_003158395.1 Myxococcales bacterium
CACACACCTCGGGCGTCGACACGTCGGCATGGATGGCCAAGGCCTGGCCACCCTTGTCTTCGATGGCCGCGGCGGTTGGCTCGGCCTCGGCCCGGCTCTTGCGGTAGCAGAGCGCAACTGCCCAGCCGCGCTCGGCCAGACGCAAACCCACTTCTCGTCCAATGCCTTTGGCACCGCCGGCAATCAGCGCAGTTTTCTGCACGTCACCCTTTCCGTGCGTCGATTCCCATTCCACCGTCATTTCGGCCGGTCGTCCTCCTCAGCGTAGTTCTGGAACCTGGTGAACTCGCGTTGGAAGGTCAGGAACAGCGTATCGGTGGGGCCGTGGCGGTTCTTGCCGATGATGAGCTCGGCTTTGTTTCGTTCCGCACCCTCGGTGCCGTACATCTCCTCGCGATGAATAAAGAGGATCATGTCGGCATCCTGTTCGATGGCGCCCGATTCGCGCAGGTCGGAAAGTTGCGGTCGCTTGTCTTCGCGCCTCTCTAGGCCGCGGTTGAGCTGCGACACCGCGATGACGGGAATGCGCAGGTCTTTGGCCAGGGCCTTGAGACCGCGCGAGATCTCGGCGATCTCGCGCTCGCGTGATTCCTCCCGGCGGCCGCCTAGGCCGCGGGCGAGCTGAAGGTAGTCCACCACCATCAGGCCGAGCGGTGGCCGACCGTCGCTGCTCTGCGGGAAGTACTTGGGGTTGCCGCGAAAGCGTCGCGCCTTGGCCCGCAGTTCGAGGATGTTGGGGGCGGCCGAGTCATCGATGAGGATAGGGGCCTTGGTCAGCCGGTCGGCCGCGGGGTAGATGTGACTCTTCCAGTCGCCGTACTCGATCATGCCCCTGCGCATGCGGCTGGAATCGATGCGGGCCTCGCCCGCCAGCATCCGTTCCATCAGCTCGAACTTCGACATCTCCAGTGAAAAGATGAGCACCGGGACGCCATGGTCGAGCGCTGCATGCGTGGCCACGTTGATGGCCCACGAGGTCTTGCCCACGCCGGGCCGCGCGGCCACCACGATGAGGTTCTCAGGCTGAAAGCCCGCGGTGATCTCATCCAACTTGGTGAAGCCGGTGGGTACGCCGGTAATCTGCCGGCGTTCCATGGAACGGGTCTGCAACTCGTTGACCACGTCGCCCAGCAACTCGCCCACCGGCTGAAAAGATTCGCGTCGGTTCTGCTGCGCGACCTTGAAGATCTGCGTTTCGGCGTCATCGAGGAATTGCTCGTAGCTACCGAACTCGCCGTAGGCACGCGACTGGATCTCAGCGCAGGCCGCGATCAGGCGGCGCAGCGTCGCCTTCTCCTTCACCAGCCGGACATAGTGGCTGATGTTCTCGGCCGTGGGAACGGAGTTGGCCAGGGTGATGAGGTAGCTGGGGCCACCCTCCAGGCGGGGCAGGGCGCCGCGCGATTTCAGCTCATCGCCTAGGGACACCACGTCGATGGGCTGGCGTCGTTGTTCCAACTCCATCATCGCGGCAAAGATCTCGCGGTGCGCGGGCAGAAAGAAGTCATCCGCGGTCAGCACCGTGGCCATCTCGTCGAAGGCCAAGGGCTTGACCAACACGCCGCCCAGGGCGGAGCGTTCCGCGTCCAGGTTGTGCGGCGGCAACCGCCCGGATGCACCGCTGTCCGCGAGGGCGAGAGATTCAGCCATAGAAAATCAGTCTACGCCAAACCGATACGAACACGCGCACCAACTCATCGGCTGTCCGGCCAGCGTGCGCGTGAGCGGAAGCGGGTGCGTGAGCGCACAGCGCGTGGGCGGATCGCCTGAGCGGCGCGCAGAACGCTCTTCGCCTTCCGCAGACCGCCCGCGAACTCGCTCACGCCCACGCGACCCGCGGGCCGGCCTTTTCGGTCGGCCCAGCATTTCCCGACAGCCTCTCTCTATTGTTCCTTTTTCACGACCCAGACTTTGATCTTGGCCACCGTGTCGCGTCCCAGCTTGACAGGGACCTCGCTCATGCCCAGGCCGCGCAGCGGCTCGTCAAGTTGGATCTTCTTGCTGTCCACCTTGACTCCTTGTTCGGCCAGGGCCTCGGCGATGTCACGGCTGGTGACCGACCCGTAGAGCTTGTCGCCTTCACCCACAGCGCGCGACACTGACACCGAAACCTGCGACAGGCGGTCCGCCTCCGACCGTAGCTCCTTGGCCAGCTTGGCCACCCGTGCGGCAATCACGCGTTTTTCGTGGGTGAGACGGGCTTCGTCCTTCTCGGTGGCCGGCACGGCCATGCCACGGGGAAGCAGGTAGTTGCGCCCGTAGCCGTCACGAACGCTGACCACCTCCCCCGCCTTGCCCAGGTTGTCCATATCTTCACGCAAGATGATTCGCATGACGTCCTCCTGCGTTTTCTAGTTGCCGGTCACGGCAAAGGGCATGAGCGCGATCATGCGGGCGCGGGCCACAGCCCGGCCGATCTCACGCTGGTGCTTGGCACAATTGCCGGTCAACCGGCGCGGCACCAACTTTCCGCGGTCGGCGATGAAGTACTTCAGTAGCCCGGCGTCCTTGTAGTCGATCTTGAGTTTCTCGTCCGCGCAAAACTTGCACGCCTTGCGGCGGCCCATCTTTTTGCGCCCGCTCTCCTGCTCGAGGTCGGCATCTTTCTGTTCTGGTCGTGCCATGGCTTAGTCCCCTCTCCGGACTGGCTCGTCGACTTTTCCGAAAACCGCTTCCTCGAAGTCGAACGCGCCTTCTTCGTCTTCTTCACCGAAGGGCCGCGCGCCGGCCTGTCCTGTGGCGATGGCCTCCTCGTCTGGGCCGGGCACCGAGGCATTGGCAAACGTTTCGTCAGTCACCTCGGAGGTGCGGGTTGCGGCGTCCACGTTTTCGGCGATCTTGACCGAGTATTGGCGAATCACACTGTCACTGAGGCGCAGGTTGCGCTCGACCTCCTCGACCAGGCCCGCGTTGCCAAGGTAGCGCAAGAAAATGTAGATGCCCTTGAGCTGCTTCTTCACCTCGTAAGCGAGTTTGCGGCGTCCCCAGTTTTCGATCTTGAGCAAGGTGCCACCGCCGGCCTCGAGCACGCCGCGAATCTTGCTGTTGACCGCGCCAATCACCTCATTGGTCACGTCGGGTTTGAGGATGAAGATGGTTTCGTACTCGCGCGTTCTGCCGGGGATGTCCCGGCACGATACTCGTCTCTTTTCTGCCATGTGTGTTCTCCCTCTGGACCTATGTCCCGGCTGGCCAAGCCACCGGGCAAGGAGTTGAATGAGGACGGATGCCCTATGCGCCCGCCTCGCTTTCGTTCTTCTTCCGTTTGTTGAACAGGTTCATCGCCACTTGCAACCCGCTTTGCACGATGGTTTCGGTGGCGTCCGCCGCTTCGCCAATCAGATCCGGCAGCAGGCGCCGCTCATCTTCGGCAAAATCGGCCAGCACGTAGTCGGCCGCATCCCAGGGTGCGGGCGGCCGCCCGATTCCGAAGCGGACGCGGGCAAAGTCCGGGGATCCCCATTCCTGGATGATCGACTGCAGGCCGTTGTGCCCGCCGGTTCCGCCGCCGAAGCCGAGCTTGAGCCGGCTGAAGGGCATATCCAGGTCGTCGTGCGCAACCACGGTTTGTTCTGGGGGAATCTTCCAGAAAGCGGCCGCGCGCTGTACGGCCAGACCACTGCAGTTCATGAACTCCATTGGCTTGCAGAAGAGCACATGCTGGCCGGCCATCGTCGTCTCGCTCAATTCGGCCCCCAGCTTGAGGCGGGGCGTGGGAGCACCCGCGCGCCGCCTCAGTTCATCGATCACCATGAAGCCCGCATTGTGTCGGTTGCCTGCGTAGCGCGATCCAGGATTGCCGAGGCCGACCAGAAGCCACATCGTATCTGCACTCGGCGAATCCCGCCCCAGCCGAGCAGGGTCACTTCCCCTTCTTTTCTGCCTCTTTCTTTGCCCCCGGGGCCGGCTTGGCCCCTGCCGCCGGGGCCGGCTTGGCCCCTGCCGCAGCAGGAGCGCCGGCAGCCGGAGCCGCGCCCGGGGCTGCGCCCGGAGCCGCCGCTGCACCCTCGGCCGGAGCCGCCGCGCCTTCGGCCGGAACCGCGCCAGCAGCGGCCTCCTCAACCTTCTCGGCCCGCGGCGCCACAACTGACGCCAGGGCTTCCTTGGGGTCCAGCATGACCTTCACCCCCGGTGGCAGCTTGAGATCGCTGGCGTGCAAGGCGTCACCGACTTCGAGCGCCGTCACGTCCATCTCGATCTTGGTCGGGATGTCTGCCGGCTTGGCTGTGATGGGAAGATTGCGATAGCTCTGGTGCAGGTTGCCACCGTTGGTCACTCCGACGGGCACGCCCAGCAGGACCACGGGGATCGTCACCTTCACGGTCTCGTCCAGGCTCACGCGAATGAAATCCACGTGCACAGGCTGACGCGACATCGGATTGATCTGGACGTCGCGAATCATGGCGGTAACGTCCTCAACCTTGCCGTCGCCTTGTACCGATAGGGCAAATACGGTGTTGCGCTTCCTGTCCTTGTCGAGCGCTTTCACCAGCGCCACGGGATCGAGTGCCAGCCACAGCGGCTCGGCCTGGTGACCGTACAGAATTGCGGGCAACTTGCCCGCCGCGCGCGTCCTGCGCGATGGCCCCTTGCCGGACTGCCTGCGAACCTCGGCGGTAACCTTGGCAAAATCCATGATGAAATCCTTTGTGCTCTCGCTCACTCAGATGAAGAGGGTGCTCAGCGAGTCCCCCAGGTGGATGCGCTTGACTGCCTCCCCCAGCAGGCGCGCGACGGAGAGGACCCGGACTTTGGACGAGGCCTTGACCTCGGCCCGGGCAGGGATGGAATCGGTGATGATGATCTCTTTGATGGGGCTGGCATGGATGCGCTCAAGCGCCGGGTCCGATAGTAGGCCGTGCGTGACGCACGCATAGACCGCGCGCGCGCCGAACTTTGTCAACCCCTCCGCAGCGGCGCACAGCGTGCCGGCCGTATCGACCAGGTCGTCCACGATGATGGCGTCACGGCCATTCACATCGCCAATGATATTGACCAACTGGGCCACATTCGGCGCGGGGCGGCGCTTGTCGATGATGGCCAGGCTGGTGCCGAGCCGCTTGGAGTAGGCTCGCGCTCGCTCGACCCCGCCGGCGTCGGGCGAAACAATCACCGCGTTGGCGGAGAACTTGGTGCGCAGGTAGTCCATCATCACCGGCATGGCGAAGATATGATCCACCGGGATGTTGAAGAAGCCCTGGATCTGGCCCGCGTGCAGATCCATGGCCAACACGCGATTTACCCCGGCCGCCGTCAGTAGATCCGCGACCAAACGCGCCGAGATAGGCGTGCGCGGTCGCGTCTTTCGGTCCTGGCGCGCATAGCCAAAGTAGGGCATGACCGCGACGATGCTCTCAGCCGACGCCCGCTTCAGGGCGTCGATCATCACCAGGAGCTCCATCAGGTTGTCGTTGACCGGCGTGCAGGTCGGCTGGATGACGAAGCAGTGGACTCCCCGGACGTTCTCACTGATTTCGACGTCCGACTCACCGTCAGCGAAACGTTTGACATGGGCTCGACCGATGGGGGTATCCAGGTATCGGCAGACCTCTTCTGCGATCTCGCGGTTTGCGTTGCCGCCAAATATCTTGAATGGCTTGGTCACTGGGGATCCTGTCCCCCGGGGTTTCCCTCGGAGGGCGCGAATACTGCCACCCACAGATCCGAGTGTCAACGGATGCCGCTATAGCTGCGCCGCGGCCAGGTAGAACTTATTGTTGCGGTCGTCGACGATTCTCAGCGACGGCCGTGCGGGTTCGGGCAAGAGGCCCCGCAGCGAATCGAAACGCGTACGCTCAACCACGAAGAAGATCCGCTTGCCCGGGTTGCGCTTCAAGAAGTCTTTCAGGTCTTCGGCGTTGCGGTCGCCCAGAAACACCGTGCGCTTTTCCTTGGGGCCCTCATAGATTTCGTTCTGCGTGTAGAAGTTCTCGCCGCGCCAGTACATCTGCCACGCGGCCAGCCGCTCGTCGGGCGACTGCCGTTGCCTGTAATAGGTCGCGATGAGGGGCTTTTGCGACCAGTGGTCGGAGACATGCTTCATGTATACGTCCAGCAGGAAGTAGGTGAAGCAGACGGCCGTGAGGGCCAGCGCGGCCGTGGCCACGGTTTGCAGACGTTGCCAGGCGACCAGCAAGGCAGCAACCGAGAACAGCCCGGCAAACACGGCAAGGGCAATCCGGTAGTCAAGCTCGGGAGGCCAGGGCCGGCCCAGCGGCGTGTTGATGTAGTCGTACGAGAAGAGCCAGACGAAGTGCTGGGCATTCTTCTGGGCTCCGGCCAGGTCGAAGGTCACCAGGGCCAGAAGCGGAATCCCCACCAGCGCGGCCACGAGCGCGAGCCTTCCCCGCGAACGGCCGAGGAGATCGTCAACGAAGCAACCCACCACGATGGCCAAGCCGGGCAGCGCGGGCAAGATGTAGTGGTGGAACTTGGTCATGGACAGGGACACCACCGCGTAGCCCGCCACGAACCAGATGGCGCCGAAGCGGAGGACCTCGCGGCGTTTCGAGATCGTGGTTTCATTGGGGGCACCAGCCTGGCTGACCTGGCGGAAG
>PMIX01000100.1:0-5653 GCA_003158395.1 Myxococcales bacterium
TCGCGTACTTCAGCCCGTTCACGTAGCAGATCTCGTCGCCGTAGTAGGTCGGGATGGGCAGCTCGACAATGCGCAGGCCCGCGTTCAGGAACTGGATAAGAATCTCGCTGTCGAAATGGAAATCGTTGGCGTTCAGGGTGAAGGGCAGGCGCGCCAGGGCGGCCACGCGGAAGATGCGGTACCCGCTGTGAAACTCCGACAGCTTCGAACCCAGCAGCGCGTTCTGCATCGTGGTGAGGACGCGGTTGCCCAGCCACTTGTAGAGCGGCATCCCCCCTTTGCGCGCCTGCCCCTCCTCCAGCATGCGGCTGCCGAGCACCAAGTCGGCCTCGCCCTTCACCAGAGGATCGAGCAAACGGGGCAGCTCCTCAGGGGCGTACTGCCCATCCCCGTGCACCATGGCGACGTGGTCGAAGCCTTCTTTGATCGCATAGCGGTACCCGACCTTCTGGTTTCCCCCGTAGCCCTGGTTGTACTCGTTGCGTAGGACCGTAACCTTGTGCGCAGGATGGGCTGCTTGCCAGGTTCGTCCAATAGCGAACGTGCGATCAGTGGACGCGTCATCGACTACGAGGATCTCGCAGTCGTAGCTCGCAAAGAGAGAGCTGGGAATGCGGTCAAGCACGCGCTCGAGCGTCTTCTCAGCTCGATAGGCGATTACGAAGATGAGGATTCTGGGGCGCCCCGAAGCCTGCATGACAAGGCTGTACCATACAGGGAGGGACAATGGGGTGGCAACTGCCTAGCCGACAACGCCCACCCAATCGGCCCGCCGATCCCGTCCCGCGGTGACAGCGACCTGCCGGCGCAGGCCACGACGCAGGCGTGCTACGCAGTGCTCGGCAGCACGCCCGGGTCCCCGCGTCGCCGCCTTCGGTCCCACCACACGAGCAGCGCCAGGGCCGAAAATCCGCTCACCATCGCGACATAGGCGAAAGCCGGTATGACCGGACGATAGACAAAGCGGACGTGATGCCGGCCAGGGTGATCGAGCCTCACCGACTTGAACGTGGTCAGCGACAACTCGATCGGCGCGCGCGAACCGTCGACTTCGGCCCTCCAACCGGGATCGAAATTGTCGATCCACGAGACGTAACCCGGCTTCGTGGTCGTGATGGAAAAGCGCAGCTCGTTGCCGTCGAAAAATTCGATCGAGAGTTGGCTCGCCGCGCCCTCGTTGGCCGTCGTGTCAGCGAGAAACTCCGTCAGACTGTCGTACAGCCACGTATGGAAAAACAGCTTCTGCTGACCCATCAGCTGATTGAGCTGATCCTTGGCCTCGGCATACCGCTGGTAGAAGCGCGTGTACCGGTCGTAGTCAAAATTGTCCATGGGCACCTTGGTCAGCCCGTCGGCCGTGAGCCCGAGGTCGTCCCCCCTCCGGTCGAGGACAAAGTAGTCGCGAATCAGCCGGTAGAAGTCGGAGTTGCGCTTCGCAAGTTGCCAGGCCTGAGAGAGCTGATTGGTGGACGGATCGAGGCCGTTGTACTTGAGCACCGTCGAAAGTGAGTAGGTCCATAGGAACCGCCCCTGCGTGCCGGTATCCTGTGTCACCAGAACCGCGAGAATCGCGAACACGATCACACGCCCTCGGCGCAGCGTTGACCAGTCGACACTCATGGCAAACAAGACCACGGCCACGGTGAAGATCGTGTAAATGAGGAAGTCGATCTCGCGCGTTCCGCCCGGCATGGACGAGGCCTGCATGCTCAGGTAGGCCTGATTGAACGAATCTTTCACGGCGTACAGAAACACCTGGACGGCGAAGACGGCCCCCAGGACGAGCCCGACGGCCCAGGGCCGAATCTCACGCTCTCGAGTGTTCCGTTCCAGGTCCTCGGCGAGGATGGTGTAGCCCTGGTGGATGGCGATGCCGAGTATGGGGAGCAGGACGATCGTCATCCGCGAGAAGACACGCATCTGATTGACAATCGGCAGGAAGCTCCAGAACGGCGTGAAGAGATACGATCGATAGCCCAGGATCAGCCCGAGAAAGCCCAGGATGCCGACGACAACCGCCACCTTCTCGCGCGTGTCTCGCGCGCGCCATAGATACAGGACCACGAGGAAGACGGTTAGGATCCCGCCGTAGAAGCAGCCCTCGAAGCTGCTGACTGGCGGAAACACGAATGAACCGACCAGGTCGATGGGACCGAACTGGTGCATGGTCGCGAAATCGAAATCACCCCCGGCGCGGTCGGTGGTCAGTCTGAGGACCCGAGACACCGCCTGCCCGTAGGGAAAACTGATGAGCGCCGGGATGGTGAGCAAGGCCACCTGGCGAACCAGTCGCTGCCGCCAGCCGGCCCCGGCGCTCGCCCAATGCAGGTACGCGATGTAGCCGCCGTACAGGAAGAAGCTGTACACCACGAAGTAGGGATAGCCCGCCGTGATTTCGCAGAACAGCGCACCCATCCCGCCATAGATGGGGGCCAGGCGTCGCGCGTGGTGGGCCGAGTGGATGGCGGCGAGGACCCAGGGAACCCAGGCAATGGCATGAATGGCGTTGGGGAACCGCATGAATTCCCCCATTGACCAGCAAGTCGCCAGCGTGACGGAAGCGAACAGTGCGGGCAAGGGCTTCTGAAACACCCGGTCGAGCCAGCGGTAGAGGCCGAGAGCAAACAGGCACACACCCAGCACCGTGAAGATCTGGTGGAACCAGTAGTTGTAGTTCCCGACCAGAAGCCGAACCATGATCGGCAGAACGTTCAGCGGGTAGATGGCGGCGGCAAATGGGTCGCCGAAGAAAGAGTAGCCGCCAGCCTCAGCCGGAGACCACAAGGGGTAATGGCCGTGTGCGACCAGGTCCGCCAGGTAGCCTTTGTAAACGAAGTAGAGCCACCCAAAGTCGTTTTGGATCAGGAGGAGCGACGTGTTCGGATAGACGAAGCGAAAGTAGTAGATCAGCGGGAACAGGAAGGCCAGGGCCGGCAGGACATAGCGCTTCATTGGGGGGAGGGACAACTGTGCCGAACGATGAACGGCACTCACCTCTTTAGTTGAGGTCGAAAGGCATGTCTGTCACGATTTTCCACTACCCCGGTTTCTCGATGCACTAACGCCACGAGACATCAATCGCCCAGACGGCAAGGCGACTCACCTGTCCACTCGTGACGCCGCTCGAACGACAAAAGGCCCCCCCTGCAGCGCAGACCTTCGCGGGCGGCAATGGGCGGGAAGGCAAAGAAAAGGGGAGCGGCGGATCGGGGCCGCCGCTCTCTTGCTTGCGAGATTGCCGGAGAACGGACTAGCGCCGCTTCTTCTTGGCCGGCTTCTTGACCTTCTTGGCCGGTTTCTTGGCCTTCTTGGCCGTCTTCTTGGCCTTCTTGGCCGTCTTCTTGCGCTTCTGACCGCCGACGGCGCGCTTGGCGCGAGACACGTCGCCGTCCTTGTCGACGAAATAGATGTAGTTGTTGTCCATTTCGAAGCCACCGTCGGCCACCTTCTCGGGCTTTCCCTTCGGCACACCCGGCTGCTTGCGACGGACCTTCCAGACCGTCCCGTCCTTCACGTACAACATCGTGTCTTTGTCACGAACGATTCCCAGCCTTGCTACTTTTTCGGCCATTCTCCGCCCTCCGTCTTGATGTGGGGAGATCAGAACTACCCGCATGGTAGCTATGAGCCAGAGTTCGTCAAGAGTTTTCCGTCGAGGAATGCCCAAGCGCTCGACGGGGTCGCAGAGCCAGGAGCAAAGAGGGTCGCGGCAGCGGGCACCTGCTAGCGCGCCGCGGCGACATAGACATGCTCNNCAGGCGGAAACCCGTTCGCTCCAGCAGGCCTTTGACCAGGGTCGGCTCAAGTTGACGGTGGCAGAGGCGCACCACGCGCTCCGGCCCCGAGGGACGGCCGTGCCCGTCCAAGGGCTGGTAGTAAAGCCGCATGTGCAAGACGCACCTGTGCGGGTCGAAGCGGTGGTTGTTGGTGTAGACCAGACGCTGCCTCGACAAAGGGTGGCGGAACACGGTCCGGCCCCAGCGGCGAAGGGGATCGCGGCCGATCCACGCTGGATCCGGCGGCAACACGTCGAAGGCAAGCCAGCCACCCGGAACCAGACAGGCCCGCGTCGCGCGCAAGAAGCGCTGCAGGTCGGCCATGGAATAGAGGTGCTGCACACTGTGGAAGGCGGCCACGGCCAAAGCGAAGCGCGGCCGCAAGGCGAAGGTGCGCAAGTCCGCGCGCAAGAGCAGGCAGCGCGAGCGGCGGCTGGCCGAAAGGCGCGCGACCCGGCGCCGAGCCGCGGCCAGCATGGCCGCCGACCGATCGAGCCCGACCACTGTGTGACCGTCGCGGAGCAGCGGCAGTAGGAGCCGTCCTGTGCCACAGGCAAGGTCCAGGACCGGGCCGGCCGGCGCGAACTGCGTGCGGTTGCCGGCCAGACGCCGATAGAAGTTGATGTCAGCGCGCCGGCGACGGTACTCGAAGTCATAAAGGGCGGCGTCGTCAAAAGCCTCGCGAGCACCTGCTTCCTCATCGGCGCGCAGAAAAACGTCCTTCGCGGGCATGGGCAGGTGCCTGAGTATGCAATAGATTCCCGCCATGCAAGTCATCGTGCTGCTCTCCGGCGGGCTCGACTCGGCCACCGTGCTTGCCTTGTGCCGCGCCCAAGGGCTGCTCTGCCACGCCCTGAGTTTTCACTACGGCCAGCGTCACGCAATAGAATTGCAGGCAGCCGCACGCGTGGCAAAGGCGCTGGGCGCGGCTTCGTATCGCGTGTGCAAGATCGANNCGCGCCATGCAGGAGGTTGCGCGACTGGGCACCCGGGCTGGCATCGAGGGACGACCGATCGAGCTGCTCGCGCCTCTTGCGGGCATGACCAAGGCCGAGATCATCCGGGCCGGTGTCGCCCTTGGGGTCGACTACGGCATCACCCATTCCTGCTACGATCCTGCGCCGGATGGCGCTGCTTGCGGCGCATGCGACTCATGTCAGCTCCGACGGCGCGGCTTCCGGCAAGCCGGTGTCTCGGACCCCACACGCTACGCGCCGCCGTAGGCGACGGCGGGCAATTCAGTCGGCGCGCGCGCCCCAACGGCCCCCGAAAGAGCCTGTTCCCAAGAACGCGGGGCGAAGGGACGCCGGGCGAACCAGGTCGGTCAAGCTGGGGATGGGCGTAAGCACCGGAGAGCGGAGGTTGGGAACAGGGGCCGGCGCTTCGCGCGTCGGCGCAGCGGTCGGGGACTCGCCCTCCCGGCCCGGTGTGCTGGGCTGGGCAGGACGGCGGTCGCGTCGGCCCCGCCGCCGGCCCGGGCGCTCGACAGGGGCCTGCAAGTCGGGGGGCAGCACTTCATCTGCGTCGGGGACGGCGCCGCCCTCGGGGACAGGCAGCGGGCAGCCCACCAAAGCGGGGTTGCTGCTTTCTGCGTCTGTGACGATCTCCACCAGCCGGAGCGTGTCCTGGTAGAATTCGCGGTTCTCCAAGCGGGGGCGCTTGCGGTGGGGGTTGCTCGACGGGAACAGATAGCGCGAGCCTAGCAAGATCTGGCGCGCCAGCTCTGCATCGCGACGCGAGGCCTTGAGTTGCTCGACAATGGCCTGCGCCGATTGCAGAACCAACTGGCCCGGGTTGGGAAAGGCCGCGCTGTCCGGGTGCAATGCGTCGCGCAAGGGCGGCAGGAGAATCGCGGCCAGCACCAGCGCATCCGAGGG
>PMIX01000100.1:5745-5929 GCA_003158395.1 Myxococcales bacterium
CTCGATGGTCAGATCGCAGCGAGCGGCGAATTTCACCGCCCGCAGGATGCGAACCGGATCTTCGCGGAAGCGAATGTCGGGATCGCCGATAGTTCGGACCAACCGAGCTTCCAGGTCGACGAGTCCATTGACGTGGTCGATGACCTGGCCGGTCTTGATATCGTAGAAGAGGCCATTGATGGTG
>PMIX01000004.1 GCA_003158395.1 Myxococcales bacterium
TAAAGAAGATCCCGGCGTTGACGATGACGTTGCCGCCATGAAAGAGCAAACTCCGCCCCTGAGCTTCGTTCGCTGCGTCTCTTTTCAACAATTCCTCTGCCCGGGCAAGCGCGACACAGGGATCTGTTTCCGGAGTCTCGGCCTCAAGCTCGTCGAGGCGCTTTTCATCACCCATAACCTTGAGCGGTGTGACCACGAGCGGGATCACCCCAATCAGCGCCGCGCCACCCCCCACGTACAGATCCAGCCCCGATGCGTGGGACACCAGAGGTGCGGCCACGAATTGGCCAGTGGCGAGCGCCGAATAGATTGCGCCCCAAGAGTAACTCCAGATGCGGGCATGGCGGGCGTCGATGCGCAAGCGTTCGTGAATGAAGTGGAGACGAGCCTCTGCATTCAGGTGCTGCAGCGCAGGTTCCCCACCGACCAGAGAAACCGTGCATTCTCCGCCCTGCGCCGGCCTGGCGCTTAGGACGAGGGCAACCCCAAGCACACGCCAAACCCAACCCATGGGGTATCGAACATAGCAGGAAAGCACAAGCTTATGATCCCTCTACCCGGAAACCTTTAGAACCGAACTACGTCCGCCGAATCCGGCTTGCACCGACTGCGGGTTGCCCGGGTCGACTGTCATCTCTTCCTTGTTGAGTAGCAACTTGTACTCGTACTCGCCGGGCGCCAGGAACAACTCGATGTTGAAGCACTTCTTCAGTGGATCCCAGGTCATGGGTTCAGCCGTTCGATCCCATCCGTTGAAATCTCCGATGACATGGACGCAGTGATAGGTCTGGGCCGCGAACGGGCCGAGCGAAAGGATTGCGGAAGTCCTCGGCCTACAAAAACATGCTTGGTTCCGCCCAGCGCGCTTGGCTTTGTACAGGGCCTCGTCCGCTTCGGCCATCAGGGCACCCGCGGTCCGCGCGTCCCGTGGAAACGACGCCATGCCCAAACTGATTGTCACGGGAAGCAGACCATGTTCCCCCAGGTGCAGGGGTGTGGCGGAAATCGACGCTCGAATCCCCTCGGCCAGTCCCTCAGCCAGGTGCTTGGGGGTTTCGGGTAACAGGATCATGAACTCGTCGCCGCCGTAACGCCCCGTCACGTCGGTCTCCCTGACGAAATTCCGGAGCAAACCCGCCACATGTTTCAAGGCTGCGTTCCCGGCCAGATGGCCGAAACGGTCGTTGATCTCCTTGAAGCCGTCTAGATCGATCATGATCAGGGAAAGCAGGCGGCCGTAGCGTTGGGACCGCTTGATCTCGCTCTCGAAGCGCTCTGAAAGGCTCCGGAAATTCGGCAACCCAGTGAGATAGTCAACAAAAGCAATCCGCGCCAGGTTTTCATGGGACAGTTCCAGCACCGCGCCTTCTTGTCGCAGAAAACTCTCCAGGCGATCGGACAGGTCCAGCGCGGCGGTCCGGACACCGATCGGCCGCTTCAGAACCTCACACAAATGCTGAAGATGGGCGGCGAGGGACCTGAAGACAGCCCTGGCCGTTTCCTCGGGCACAGTCAGCCCCGTAAGTTCAAAAGCCAACCCCTGAAAATCCTCCGGGGTGCCAGACAGGGCGTCCAAGCGGGCCTGGATCTCGGAATTGGACTTCCCTCCGAAAACCAAGCCGCGCAGTAGGTCGCACCCTATCAATCCGTCCGAGTTGGAGAAAGTCATGGCAACTCCGTGTGCATGCGAACCCTAGCTGCGAACCAAAATATCCTAGGATGGAAGACCGCGATCGAGCACGAACTGGCTGAATCACGCCCGAGGTCGGTGCGTTCATTCCGTCGGTCCCTCGTCTGTGCGCATCCGCTGTGCTCCTTCGAATTGAAGGAAAGGCTACTTCATCTTGATTGCTCCGGCCAGTCCTCTGGACGCTATCCGCAAAGGTAACCCCCTGAACTTACTTGCGTCTGACCGGTGGCGCGAAAGCTGCTTTAGGTGCGGGTATGTGAGACAGCTCGCCCGAGGGCGGACGCTCAAGCCTCGAATCGCTAGACTCTTGACGCATCTGAGTTTGAGGTGACACACATGAAGTTCGCATTCCCAATAGCAGTATGGGTCGCATCTCTCGGAATCGCCCTCCCACCGATGCACGGGAAGAGAGGGGGCAGGGTGGGCCTCCGCAGGCGGCTAGAGCTGCACAGCAGCAGGCCAGGCCGACACAGCAGCGGCAGCAGCCGCAGCAGCAGGCCAGGCCGGCACAGCAGCGGCAGCAGCCGCAGCGGCAAGCCAGGCCCGCAGCACGGGAACGGACACAGACTGCCATGCCGGCTCAGCAGCAACACATGCAGCAGGCCGCGCGTTCACCGCAGCAGCAAGCACATCCGCTAAATCGCGCACAGCAAGACAACCCCGGACGGAACCAGGTGCGCGCGCAGCAGTCGCCGGCAGCCGGTCGAATCAGAGGTGGCAACGAGCATGGTCGTATTTCTGACGACCATTACGCCGCCCACTTCGGCAGCAGGCATAGCTTCCACGTCAACCGAGGCGACTACGATCGTCGCCGCTTTCGGTATGGTGGCTACGAGTTCGGATTCATCGATCCCTGGCCAATCGGTTGGGGCTATTCGGACGACGTCTACGTCGAGTACACCGATGGTGGCTATTACATGTACAACCGGTTTCAGCCGGGCGTGCGCATCTCCATCAGCATTCTTTAGTGTTTCAATCAAATCAGGGGAGGATACCAATGGGCGAATTCAGCAAGAAGGCCAAGGGTAGGATCGAGCAGGCCGTGGGCGGGCTGACCGGCAACAAGGGGCTCCAGAAAGAGGGGGAAGCCGACGAACGTGCGGGTCAGGTCGAGAGGGCGGTCGCGGACGTCAAGCACGCGGTGAAGGACGCAAAGCATGCAGTGAAGGAGGTTGCGAAATAGAGCCCGAGCTTCATCACATTGGTGGAACTCGGCGGCGCGTTCGTCCAGACGATGCGCGCCACAACTGACAACGAGGGTCACGAGGACGGCTCTTGAGGGCCGAAGGAGAATTCCATGTCTCTAATGATTTTACTCAT
Organism: Myxococcales bacterium; assembly: GCA_003158395.1. GTDB lineage: Bacteria > Myxococcota_A > Polyangia > Fen-1088 > Fen-1088 > Fen-1137. Next base: position 3,011 of record PMIX01000004.1, read on the forward strand.
TGTGCTCTTTGTATTGGCGCTAGGCGGCGGCGGATGGGGACATTCCCATTACGGTCCCTGGAGCTGGTCGCCTGCCGGCATCGTTCTGGTGATTGGCATCATCCTGCTCCTGACCGGCCACGTGCGCTTCTCCTGACATCCCGGCCCGCCACCGCAAGCGGGGTCAGGCCGGGAACGTAGATGATGAACGGCACACGCACCTGTTCGTCATAGAGTGTGGCGCCGTGGCAGCGCCCGTCGCGATCGGCGAATCTTTCGCCGCGATCCCAGACCGGTACGACGCGACTAGGATGTGACCGCTCCGGTCGATTTTGGGGCATTCTTCCGGTTGCGACATGGCAGGTTCGATCAAACCCACTGCGGCGGCTCAGTCGTCGGTTGGTCCGCGCCCAGCCACACTCGTCCTCGGTGCGATCGGGGTGGTCTTCGGCGATATCGGCACCAGCCCCCTGTACACCCTGCAGGAATGCCTGCATTCCCGGCATGGGGTGGCGCCGCGCCCGGAGAATATACTGGGCGTTTCAGGGGTCTTTTCCATCACCCATCAGGCCATTCGGCTCGGCTATTTCCCCGGGGTGGCGGTCAGACACACCAGCGGGCAAGCGGAGGGTCAGACCTACGTGCCGCTGCTCAACTGGAGTCTGGCCTTGGCCTGCGTCGCCCTGGTGGTCATCTTCCAGCGATCGTCCGGCCTCGCCGCCGCCTACGGGCTGGCCGTGAGCGGGACCATGGCCATTACCTCGATCGTCTACTACAAGGTCATCCGCCATGCCTGGGGCTGGTCGCGTCCGCGCTCCCTGGGCGTGCTCCTGCTGTTCCTCTCGTTCGACATCCCGTTCGTATTGGCCAATGGCCTCAAGTTCTTCGACGGTGGCTACCTCCCCTGCGTGGTGGGCGCAGCCTTCGCGTGGGTCATGCTCACCTGGCGCATCGGGCGGAGCTACCTGGCCGATGCGGTAAGCAAGGAGTCAAGCCCGGTGGACGCGTTCCTTCAACACCTCGGCTCCGAGATTCGCGCGCGAATCCCTGGCACGGCGGTCGTGCTGTCCGATAGCGCGACCGGTGTGCCGCCGGCCCTGGTGCGCTTGGTGCAACGGTTTCACGTGGTTCACCAACATGTTGTCCT
>PMIX01000394.1 GCA_003158395.1 Myxococcales bacterium
GCGCATGCGCAGCACCTTCTCTTCCCGCGGCGTCAGCGTGGCCAACACCTTGCGGGTCTGATCCGCGAGGTTCATCGAGATGACCGCGTCCGAGGGCGAGATGACGCTCTTGTCCTCAATGAAATCACCAAGGTGCGAGTCTTCCTCCTCGCCAATTGGCGTCTCGAGAGAGATGGGCTCTTTGGCAATCTTGAGCACCTTGCGGACCTTGTCGAGTGGCAGCTCCATCTTCTCGGCAATCTCTTCCGGTGTCGCTTCCCGGCCCAACTCCTGCACCAGGTATCGGCTGGTGCGGATGAGCTTGTTGATGGTTTCGATCATGTGCACCGGGATGCGGATCGTGCGTGCCTGATCGGCAATGGCACGCGTAATCGCCTGCCGAATCCACCACGTCGCGTAGGTGGAAAACTTGTAGCCGCGCTTGTACNNCTTGTCCACCGCCTTCATCAGACCAATGTTGCCCTCCTGGATGAGGTCGAGAAACTGCAGGCCCCGGTTGGTGTACTTCTTGGCAATGGAAACCACCAGGCGCAGGTTGGCCTCGACCAACTCCGCTTTGGCCTGCTCGGCTTGGTGCTCCCCATCCTGGATCTCCCGCACCGTGACGCGCAGGCCCTCCTCGGTCATCGCCGCCTCTTCCTCCACCTTCTTGATCTTCTTCTTGGCGTTGTCGATGACCTTGGCCAGATCTTCGATCTCCTCAGGCCGCAGGCCGAGCTTCTTAGCCACCGCCCGTTGGCGCAGGGGCGACGAGCGAATTTCGCGCAAGGTCCTGCGGAAATCGCGTTGTGGTAGTCCCGCACGCTGTTCGCACTCATCAATCTCGCGATGGGCCGCCTCGATACGGGACACCAGGCCCTTGAGCCGGGCCACGATACGATCGATCTGCTTCTTGTTGAGGCGCATCTCCTGCAGGGCTTCGAACAGCTCCTGCTTGATGCCCGCCACCTGCGTCCGCTGCTTCCGGCGCGCCGATTCTGACGGACCACGGGCGCTGGTCTTCTCCTCCGCCTTCTCCAAATCTTTGTGCAGACGGCGCACCTTTTCGATGATCTTGCACACCCGTTCCACGTGCCAAGCTTCGTCGAACTCGGCATCGTCCTCGTCCGCGTCCTTAACGACTTCCTTGACCCGAATCTTCTGCTTTCGCAGCTTGTCGCCGAGATCCAGGATCTCCTCGATGGCCACGCTTGAGTTGAGCACCACCTGCAACACGCGACGCTCGCCGTCCTCGATGCGTTTGGCGATCTCCACTTCGCCCTCGCGCGTAAGCAGAGACACCGACCCCATCTTACGCAAATACATGCGTACGGGATCGTTGGTTTTGGAGTAGCCGTCGTCCTCTTCTTCCTCCTCGGGCTCCGTCGCCCGCACCGGCTCGGGGGTAGCGCGCCCCTCCTCAGCGTCCGCCCCGCCCGACTTCTCGGTCACCCTCACCTGCGAGGCCGAGTCCACGATCTCGATGCCCTCGCCACCCAAGGTCGAGAGCCAGTCGTCGATCTGGTCGGAAGAGACGATGCTCTCGGGCATGTGATCATTGACTTCGTCGTAGGTGAGAAAACCCTTGGCCCTGCCAATGGTGATGAGCTCGCGCTTCTTACGCTCGCTCTCCTTGCTTGACATGGGGTTCTTGGCCGCCGTCTTGCCGCCTGTCTCCAGCTCTTCCTCGTCTTGGGGTTCGTCGCTCAGTTGCTCGTCCGCGTCTTCGATCATGTCTTTAGGCCTCTAGTTCGCTAGACCCAGCTTGGTCCGAATCAGCGTCATCTCGCGCATCGAGATGGCGCGTGCTTCTGCTTCGTCCCCTCGCGCCAGCGCCTCCCGGTGCTGGCGCTCGGCCAGCGCAATCTCGGCCTCCACTCTCGACCGTCCCAGCCGACTCACCAGGGCCCGCAACGCCTCTTCCGCCGTCTCCACTTTTTCCCAACAACCGTCCATCACAGCCGCTCCAACCGACGCACGAATACCCGAAGGGCAGGCGTCCAGCCATGCTGGTAGGTCCGCCCGTTCGCCGGCCTGCAGGGCTTGCAACGCCGTCCGGTATACTTGCCGCACACCCGGGTCGGCCAGCAAATCGAGGGCGCGCGCGGCGTCGTCGGTGGACGCCAGCCCGGGATGGCTGACCAGGAGCGCAAACACGGCCAGCTCGTCGCGCGGCGGGTCGCGCGGCGCTTCTTCTCCCGCCGTCGGGATCTCGCCGGCGGGCGCAGGCCGCGGGGTCGGTGCCAAGTGGCGGTTGGCCGCCGCGTCGCGCACCATACGCACCACCTGAGGCATCGGGACATGCAGCTTGGCGGCCAGCTCGCGCAGGTAGAGATCCCGTACCAGGGGATTCTTCACCTTGGCCAAGACCTCAACCACTCGCTGCGCGGTGTCGGCTTTGCCCGGTATGGTGGCATCGTCTGCCGCCTGCTGGATCAGATGGTCGAGCATGGGCCGCGCCCCTTCCACAAGAGCGCGGAAGGCCTCAGCACCCTGCGCGCGCACGAAGTCGTCCGGGTCAACCCCGGCGGGCATCTGCGCCACGCGACCATCAGAGTCGGCCTCGGCAAAGAACAGGCCGGCTTCCACGGCCACGGGAATGGCCTTCTCGGCCGCCCGCGCGCCCGCCGCATCGCCGTCGAACACAATGACAATGCGCTTGGCGGCCCGGCTGAGTAGTTTCACCTGCTCGATGGTCAAGGCCGTACCCATGGGGGCCACAGCTTCTTGCACCCCTGCTTCATGGAGGCTGAGCACGTCGAAGTTGCCCTCCACCACGATGGCGGTGCCGCCACGCCGAATGGCGTCCAGGGCCACGTGCAGCCCATAGAGGTTCTCCTTCTTGTGAAAGAGAGGCGAATCAGGGGAGTTGACGTATTTGCGCTCCTTGGCCTCCGGGTCGAGCAAGCGCGACGAAAACCCGATGGGACGCTTCTGCCGGTCGAACACGGGCAGCATCACACGATCGCGAAAGAAATCGTAGCGTCCACGCTCGTTGACTCCCACCAAGCCCAGTTGCTCCGCAACGGTGGCCGGAATGTGCAGCGAGGCGAGATGCTTCTGAAGCGTGTCCCAGGCTGGTGGCGCATAGCCCAGGCGAAACCGGGTTCTCAGGGTCGAGGAAATGCCACGCTTGTCCAGGTAGGCTCGGGCCGCGCCACCCACAGGACCCGCGAGCTGGGCCTCGAAGAAACTGGTGGCGGCTTCCATCACGCGCAGCATGCGCTCGCGTTCGGATTCTGCCTCGGCTGCTGCCTGTCGTTCCGCAGGAGACTGCTTGGCTTCGGGTAGGTCCATGCCCGCCTGACGGGCCAAGTCGCGCAGCACCTCCATGAACGATCGCTGCTCGATCTTGACCAGAAACGAGAACACGTCGCCTTTCTCGCCACAGCCAAAACAGTGAAAGTATTGCCGCTGCTCGTGCACGTTGAAAGAAGGGGTTTTCTCCGCATGAAAGGGACAGAGTCCCTTCCAGCTTCCGGTGCCAGCCCGTTTTAGCTCCACATACCGTCTGACGATGTCCACGATGTTCGTACGATCGCGGACATCATCAATTTTCTCGCGTGGCAGCAGAGGCAAATCGAAACCTGCGCCCCAGAAAAAGCGGCAGGACGTATTAGCTCGCGGCCGGTCCGAGTCAAGGGGAGATCAAGCTCGAAGAAGGTTCTTGCAAAATTCTCTCATTATATCAATAGGTTACGCTGACTGAGAACGCAGAGGGGAAAGGACGAGAAGAAAGAGACGCCTCGGGCAGCCGCCAGTTCGCAATCGAGTCGCGTGGGGAGCCGGCCGGCGNNCCTTTCAGGGTTCCCATATCAGACGATTCAAACTGGCGGCTGAAATTGGCCCTGCTACTGACCCGCGTCGTTCTGAAGAATCTGCTCGTCCTGCCGCTGCAGGATGATGAATTCCACGCGGCGGTTCTTGCTCCAGCACTCCTCGTTGTGCTGCGTGCAGATCGGCTTGGTTTCGCCGTAGCCCCTGGACTTCAGTCTCCCAATCGAAACATCGCGGTCTTCAAGCGCACGTACGACGGACTTGGCACGCCGGTCTGTCAGGTCGAGGTTGTGCTCATCATCGCCGCGCTCGTCGGCATGGCCCTGGACTTCGATGAGGCGGATCTCTGGGTGACCTTTGATCGTCCCCGCGATCTGGTCGAGCAGCGGGAACGATCGCGGCAAGATCTCGTCCTTGTCGGTCTCAAAGTAGATCTTGTCCATGATTTCCAGCTTCCCTCGCTGCACAATGACCAGGCCCTTGTCGGGGCAGCCGTCCTCGTCCTCAAAGCCGTTGTAGGTTTCCGGCTCGTTCGGGCATTTGTCCAGCTTGTCGGGGATGCGGTCGTGGTCGTTGTCAGGATCGGGGCAGCCATCCCCATCTTCGAAGCCGTCGAAGTCCTCGGGGTCGTTGGGACACAGGTCCACCTTGTCCGGGATCCCGTCCTTGTCATTGTCCGGATCCGGGCAACCGTCCTCATCCTCGAAGCCGTCGAAGTCCTCGGGTTGATCCGGGCACTTGTCCACGTCGTCGGGGATCCCATCGCCGTCACGATCCCTCACCACGTCGTCCGGACAACCATCTTCGTCCTTGTAGCCGTTGTAGGTTTCTGGCTCGTTGGGGCAGGCATCCAGCTCATCCGGGATGCCGTCCTTGTCGTTGTCCGGATCGGGGCAGCCATCTTCATCCTCGAAGCCGTCGTAGTCCTCTGGATCGTCGGGGCACTTGTCCACGTCGTCCTTGATGCCGTCGCCGTCCCGATCACCGATGCCAGGCTCGAAGATGAAGCCGACGAATACGCGCCCCTTGGCAGCCGCGTACGAGCTGGGCATGACTTGGTAGCCGCCGCCAGCCTCGAAGAATGAGTTGGCGGCCATGTACAGCTTGATGCCTGCGATGGCCTCGCCGCCGGGCTTCATGGACGATACGCTGCCATCCGCGGCGATCTTCTTCGAGTTGAGTCCCTCAAAGGCGTAGACCTCGCCCACCAAATCGAACCGGAACGGTACCAGGCCCCAGGCCACGCCCAAGCCGGCCAGGATCTCGTTGCCGACCTTGATGCCCTGGTCGGTGTTGGGCTGAATAGGAGGAGCCCCCACAGCAGTGGTGATGGTCCGAGCAAAAGAGGCCTGGTTGTCCACGAAGGTCGAGGCGCCCTTGGTGCGAATTCGTGCCCCCACGTTGATCGCGGTTCGGAGCACGCCGTAGCGGCCCCAGTTGGCGTCCACCACCGCCGAGGGCTGGAAAATGAGCTGGCCCTCGCCCATAAAATGGTTCTTGTCGCCGGTCGGCAACACCAAGCTGGGTATCAAGCTGACGCCGATCTTCTTCCGGCTGGGGTTGATGAGGCGAATCTTGGGGTGGATGATCAGGTCCCCAATGCCCTGTGCGTCCATCTGATGCAATACGTCGTCGTTGGTTACTAGGGTGCCTCTCGTGTCTACCGGCGTCCCGTCTCCCGTGAGCACGACGATGGGTAGTTGCAGGCCGATCTGCAAGCCTAGATGGTCTCCCTGGAAGAGGCCGAGTGCCCCCTGCAGAGTGGTCGTGATCAGGTTGTTGACCGTCACCGCCGAACTGATCGAGGGATCGACCCGAGCGACGCCCTTGAGCTGCAGAGGCTTCCACGCGATGGTGGAAATCAGACCGAAGGAGAAGTCGAGCGGCGCCAGAATCTGGGCGCCATTCAGGGTGAAATAGCCCTTGGAGTCGGCCGCTGGCCGGAACAACTGGAGATCAACCGGACCAGTAGTGAGCTGTGCCTGCGCCGGTGAGGCGACGCTGAGCAAAGTCGTCGTGAGCACGAGACCGAACACGTACTTGCGAAAATCCATGCGTTTCTCCGTCGGGTACGAAGCGGGCGGGTCCTGCGGCAAACACAACGAGCATTCGCGGGGCACCGGCCTCTATATATCAGTGGAGGGATCTCTGGTAAAGAGGCGCGATTCAACCGTGAACGCGACCGGGGCCTAGCCGGGCATTTCGACAGTTCAGGCATAGCTACACGACCGCCTAATCCCGCGATAGCCGCAGAAGGTCGTGGCGGTGGACGTGGCCGTGGCCGACAGGTGCTCATCCGGCCACAGCCACGAAAACGACCAGGACCACGTCCACGACCACCGCCGACCGCTCCCACTGGATGTGCGGCTTGATCATGGAAAGGCCTGTCTTTCTGGGGCACTCCGCCCCTTCGATCTGCTTGTCGCGGCACTACGGACCACGACCAGCATCGTGACCTGCCGGGCGATGGCCTCATCGTACGAAACGCTTCCTGCCAAGACTAACCGCGTCAACGACCCCGCAACCGGTATCCTGCCCCAGTCACCGATTTCCAAGAGTTGGTGTTAGGAGAGAAGGCCGGTGAGTTGGCGGACGATCCCTGCGCGAATACTTCCCCCCAGCGGCCCCAGGAGGAACCCCAGGTCAAGAGCAACCCGCACCTGCGTTTCCTCCACATCCAGGGCGGCTTTCAGCCCCCTACGCGTAACAATCAGCCGCGTTTCGCCATCCCAGCGACAGGTTGCGCTGTATTCCCTCTCCAAACGGGAAGTCGCCTCCAATATGCGGATCCGAGCCTCATCGCGCGACAGGCGGTGGGGAATGTCAACGTTCACTCTCGGCATTGCTTCAACTGTAGCACGGAGCCTTCCAGACAAAAGCCCTGACGCTGAGCCGCGGGTTTCAGATCCGCAGGCGCTCCGAGAGCGCCGCAGGGAACTCTCGGATGTCACCCTGCTTGTCAACACAGGCGTGGAGGGTGTGGCCGGTGGCCAGCAGGTCGTCGCCGCGTAGCACCTTGTACTCGAAACGCAGCGACGCACGCCCCAACTCGGCCAGCGCGGTCTCAATGACCAACATGTCGTCGTAGAAAGCGGGCCGCTTGTAGTTGACCTTGGCCTCAATCACCGGTAGGTAAACGCCGTGCCTGCTTTCCACGTCGCGCCAACGCGCGCCCTTCTCACGCAGGAAGTCGCTGCGAGCCGCCTCGAAGAACCGCAGGTAGTTGCCGTAGTAGACGACACCCATCTGATCGGTATCGCCATAGATCACGCGAATTTCAGTCTTGGCCATTTACCCTCCTGGGTACCCCGAATATAAACTACCGGCCATGCCCCTCGTCTTCGAAGAAGTCCATGCTGCCCCGGACAAGAAGCGCGTCAACCAGGAGTGGTTCATCCTTGCCAACACAGGTGCCTCGCCGGTGAGCACGGCAGGCCTGCAGGTCATCGTGAGCATGCCAGGCAAGCGCGGCTCGGTGATGGGTCAGATCGACCCGGGCTTTCTTCTGCAGCCGGGCGAGAGAATCCTTATCGTGAGCGGCATTCCCGGGAAGGTTTCCCAAGGCGATCCTCCGGCGCGGGAGGGCATGCGCACCTACCACCTGTTTCAGCGCGAAGGCCTCCTGCGCGGCAGCGGCACGACCCTGCGGTTTGCCATGAACCAGGTGGACATCGCCCGGGTGACCTATGACCGCGAGACACCGAATGGGATAGCGGCTCCCAAGCAGGCGTGAGGTCTACCGCTAGCGTTAGATCTCCATTATTTCCTTTTCCTTCTTCGCGACCAAGTCATCCACCTTGGTCACCGCCGCATCCGTGGCCTCCTGCACCTTCTTCAAGCCGGCCTTCTCCTCGTCCTCGGTGATGTCTTTGTCCTTGAGGAACTCCTTCAGCATCTCATTGGCATCGCGACGGGCGTTGCGCAGGCCCACCTTCGACTCCTCGGCCATCTTCTTGACCATCTTGACCAGGTCTCGGCGCCGTTCCTCGGTGAGCGGCGGCATGGGCAGGCGGACGATTTCTCCGTCGGAAGACGGGTTGAGGCCGAGCTGCGACGAACGAATCACCTTCTCGATTTCCGGGATGAGCGACCTCTCCCATGGTTTGATTGTGATAAGGCGCGGGTCGGGCGCGTTCACCGACGCCACCTGGTTGAGCGGCGTGGGCGTGCCGTAGTAGTCGACACGCAGCCCGTCGAGGATGGCCACGTTGGCCCGCCCGGTCCGCACTTTGCCCAGATCCTTCTTGAGCGCGTCGATTCCCTTGTCCAGGTTCGCCTGCAGATCCTTGAGAACGTCACTTACCATGGGAACGCTCCTCCTCCGCCACCGGCGGACTGCCGGTGTAGCTGGTGCGCGGTTCGCGCCGGTCCTCGACCACGAGGGTGCCGAGCGGCTCCCCGAGGACGACCCGCCGGACGTTGCCGGGCTTGGTCATGTTGAAGACGAGAATGGGCAGCTTGTTGTCGTGGCACAGCGAGATTGCCGTGGAGTCCATCACCGCTAGCTTCCGATTGAGCACATCCAGATAGGACAGGCGCCGGAACAGGCGTGCGTCCGGAAATTTCTGCGGATCCTTGTCATACACGCCGTCGACCCGGGTGGCCTTCATCACGATGTCCGCCCCGATCTCCATGGCGCGCAAGGATGCCGCGGTGTCCGTGGTAAAGAAGGGGTTGCCCGTGCCCGCGCCGAAGATCACCAGCCGGCCTTTTTCCAAGTGCCGGATGGCCCGCCGACGAATGTAGGGCTCAGCCACCTTCTGCACCTCCAGCGCCGAGAGCACCCGCGTCTTGGCCCCACGCGATTCCAGGGCGTCCTGCAGAGCCAAGGCATTGATAAGGGTGGCGAGCATGCCCATGTAGTCGGCGCTCGCCCGGTCCATGCCGGTGGTGCTGGCTGCCACGCCCCGGAAGATGTTTCCGCCACCGATGACCAGGGCCAACTCGACACCTAGGCTGTGCACGTCGATGAGTTCGTCGGCGATCTGGGCCAGAATGGCGGGATCGATGCCCCCGCCCTGGCTGCCCATCAACGCTTCACCCGACAGCTTGAGCAGAATACGCCGGTACTTGACCCCGGGAGCCAGAGGCGGACGCGCCACTCGCTCAGCCGCCAAGGACTGACCCGCGGGCAACGCAGCCCCTGCCCGCACCAGGGCAGAAGGCAAATCCGCGGAGCCAGGTCGCTTGCCCGCGGCCCTGCGTTTTCCGTTCCCGGCGTCAGCGCCCACGTCCACCCTGCTAGGCCTGGCCCGCCTGGCGCTTCACCTCGTCGACGAAGTCGTCGGCTCGCTTGGCCAGGCCCTCACCGACCTCGTAACGCATGAAGCGCCGGATCTTGATGTTCTCACCGATCTTTCCGATGAGGTCGGTGAGCAGACCGCGGATGTCCTTCTTGCCCTCGCTGTCCCGAATCCACACCTGGTCAAGAAGGCAGACTTCCCTAAACCACTTGGCCATCTGGCCCTCGACAATCTTCTGCAACACGGGCTCGGGCTTGTTCTGCTGGCGCGCCTGCTCAAGTCGGATAGAACGTTCCTGCTCCAGCACGGACGCCGGAATCTCCTCCTGCGACACGTACTGTGGGCTCATAGCCGCCACCTGCATGGCAACCTCGCGTGCGAAGGCCTGGAAGTCGGCATTGCGGGACACGAAGTCGGTCTCGCAGTTCACCTCGACCAAGACGCCGATGCGCGATCCGTGCATGTAGCCCGCAATGAGGCCCTCGGACGCGATGCGCGTGGCCTTCTTGGCTGCCTGGGCGACGCCCTTCTTGCGCAAGTACTCGACGGCCTTCTCGATATCGCCGCTACACTCCTGCAGGGCCTTCTTGCAATCGGCCATGCCGGCCTGGGTGCGCTCGCGCAGGTCCTTGATCATCTGGGTAGAAATCTCACTCATCTCAATCCTCTCCTGCTGCCTTCAAGAACAACCGGGAACTACTTCTCGCCTTCGTCCCCGGGGGACGCGGCCGCCTCTGGCTCAGGCATGTCGCCGCGCCGGCGTGACACGACCTCGACCCTAGGCCCTTCACCGCCGGACGACACGCGGATGGTCTGCACCTCGCCCTCACCCTCACCCTGGGCGTGTGCCGCCGTGGCCCGCTCACGCGCCAGCTTCTGGCCGAGCATGCAGGCATCGGCCACCTTGGTCGCGAACAGGCGGATGGCTCGAATGGCGTCGTCGTTGCCAGGGATGGCGTACCCGATCAAGTCAGGGTCGCAGTTTGTGTCCACCATGGCGACGATGGGGATCTCCAACTTGCGCGCCTCGCTCACCGCGATGTGCTCTTTGACCACGTCGACGATGAACACCGCACCGGGCAACTCGCCCATGGCCTTGATGCCACCCAGCGCCTTTTCCAGCTTCTCCTGCTCGCGCGTGAGATTGATAACTTCCTTCTTGGTCAGGCGCTCGAAAGTCCCATCGGTGCCCATCTTTTCGATGGCCTGCAGGCGCTCGATGGAGGCCTTGACGGTGTGGAAATTGGTCAGCGTGCCGCCCAGCCAGCGGTTGGTTACATAGAACTGGCCGCAGCGCTGCGCTTCGTCGCGAACCACGTCCTGCGCCTGCTTCTTGGTACCCACGAACAGAACCGGCTTGCCGTCCCCCACCGTCTTGACCAGAAAGTCGAAGGCACGCCGGAAGGCTTTCACCGAGTACTGCAGGTCGATGATGTGGATCCCGTTGCGGGCGCCGAAGATGTACGGCTTCATCTTCGGGTTCCAGCGCTTCGTCTGGTGGCCGAAGTGAACTCCCGCCTCCATCATCTCGCGCATACTCAGCGGCGTGTCGATGGCCGCCATCGGGTTCTGCGGGTCGGGAGCCAGAGGTGGGGTCTCCACCGGCGGCGCGGCCGCCTGGTCCTTGTCGATCGTGTCCATGTTTTCCTTTCGCGTTGGTGTCCGCCGCCGACGTCATCGAAGGCCGAAGACCGCCCGAACGTTTCCGTCCGGGTCGGCACGCGCGGCCCACTCGGTCAGCGTGTGGTGTTGAAAGCGGCAAGTTCTTACCACATTCCCAACACCTGTGCGGCAAATGGTGCGATTTTCTTGGAGTGGTGGCTAGGCCCGCCGCTTGCTAGTCACAGAATCGCGTCTTGCAGCGGAGTCTGCCTCGTGCACGCCCCGCGACAAGAAGGAGCCCGACGCGGGCTCAGGGCAGCAAAGGAGAATCATTCACATGCCACTCACCAAGTCCGGACCCACGGTCGAAATCAAGCCCGCCACCGGAAAGTTGGGCATCATGATGCCCGGAATGGGCGCCGTCGCCACGACCTTTATGGCAGGGGTTGAGGCCATTCGCCGCGGAGTTTCCAAACCTATCGGCTCGCTCACGCAAATGGGAACTGTGCGGTTGGGAAAGCGGACCGACAACCGATCGCCCCTCATCAAGGAGCTGGTGCCGCTCGCGCGTCTGCAAGACGTGGCCTTTGGCGGCTGGGATCTCTTCCCGGACGATGCCTATCAGGCAGCCAGCAAGGCCGGCGTGCTCTCCAAGGAGCACCTGGCGGAGTTCAGGGATTTTCTTTCGAACATTCGGCCGATGACCGCCGTGTTCGAGCAAACCTTCGTCAAGAGGTTGACCGGCACACACATCAAGAAGGGCAAGTCCAAGATGGATCTGGCCGAGCAGGTGATGGACGACATCAACGACTTCCGCAAGCGCGAGAAACTCGATCGCGCGGTGATGGTGTGGTGCGCCTCCACCGAGGCCTACCGGCAGCCGGCCCCGGTGCACGCCACGCTGGCCACCTTCGAGAAGGGACTTGCGGCCAGCGATCCCGAGATCGCGCCGTCGCAGATCTACGCCTACGCCTCCCTGAAGTGCGGCGTTCCCTACGCCAACGGTGCGCCCAACCTGACGGTGGACACACCGGCCTTGCTCGAGCTGGCCAAGAAAAACGGCGTACCCGTCGGGGGCAAGGACTTCAAGACCGGCCAGACCTTCCTGAAGACCTCGCTGGCGCCCGCGTTCAAAGCGCGGCTTCTCGGCGTCAGCGGCTGGTACTCGACCAACATCCTGGGCAACCGTGACGGCGAGGTGTTGGATGACCCCGAGTCTTTCAAGAGCAAGGAGGTGTCCAAGTTGGGCGCGCTGGAGCACATCCTGCAGCCCCACCTCTACCCCGACCTCTACCGCAAGATGTACCACTCGGTGCATATCAACTACTACCCCCCGCGCGGAGACAACAAAGAAGGCTGGGACAACATCGACATCTTCGGGTGGATGGGCTACCCGATGCAGATCAAAGTCAATTTCCTGTGCCGCGATTCCATTCTGGCCGCGCCGGTCGTACTCGACGTGGCGCTGTTCATGGATCTGGCCCAGCGCGCGGGCATGTACGGTATCCAGGAGTGGCTGTCGTTCTACTGGAAGAGCCCCATGACCGCCGAGGGGCTTTACCCCGAGCACGACACGTTCATCCAACTCATGAAGCTGAAGAACACCCTGCGCCACCTGCGCGGCGAGGAGCTGATTACGCACCTCGGGCTCGAGTACTACGACTAGCTAGGAGAGCGAGCGATTGAGATCCATCCCGACCGCACCTACGCTCGTCCTGGCCGGGTTGCTGGCCGGGTCAGCCCCGGCGCTCGCGCAAAGCGGCCCACCCGCAACACCCGTCCCGCCGGTGCCCGAAGCGACTGTCTTTCCCGGCGCAAGTGCGCCACCGCCGGCGTCACGCGGTCTCGACCTCACGCAACCGTCCCCGACGGAGAAGAGCAGCAGCAGGCCCATCGTGAAACAATGGTGGTTCTGGACGGCCCTGGGGGCCGCCGTGGCCACCAGCATCGTGATCCTGGTTTTGGCCGATCGCGGGCCGTCTACGCCCAACACCACTCTCGGCAACCAGGAGTTCCAGCCATGAGTCCGGCAAGCCCCGCCCGCACGGTGCTCCTGGTGTTGTTGTTGGCCCTGGCAGCCACCTGTTCCGAGGACAAGTCATTCGTCGTGGTATCGGTGTTCAGCAGCGTCCACCCGATTGACAACGTGGCTCAGCTGCGGGTCAAGGTGACCGACGGGCAGTACACCGAGCAACTTCTCTATCCCGACAAGCCGCGGGCGGCGACGGCTCTCCTGCAGCTCAACGACACCAAGCCTGTCACCTTCTCGGTGAGCCTCCGCACCATGTTCAAGGCCGACGTGACGGTTGACGTGGAGCCGCTGGACGCGACGCAAGCGTCCTTGGGCAGAGGGACAGGTGGTCCATACCCGCTCAGAGTGGGACAGGTGACATACGCCACGGTGTACGTCAGCCCAGCCTGCGATCCCATGGCGCCGGCCACGATCTGCGGCGCCGGCAAGACCTGTGCTCTGGTCTGCGACTCGGATTCCCGCCCGGAAATGCTTTGCTTCTCAGCAGGCCAGGGACAACCTGGCGACTCGTGTACGGACATCACGGACTGCGCGCCCGGCTCAGCGTGCTTCGAATTCAAGGCCTGTTCGACCACCGCACAGCCTCGCAAGACCTGCCGGCAGTTCTGCAACATCGATTCGGATTGTGGCGCTGGCTCTTGCAATACCAGCGTTTCCTGCAACACGACGAGCACGTCACTCCGTCTCTGCTCGCGTCCCTGCGACCCCACCGGCGACGCGACCGGGGGCTGCGCCGATGGCCTGTCTTGCTTCATCTATACTGGCGAGATCACCGACTGCGCGTGTCTCGATCAAAGCCGTGTGGGTGCAGTTGGTGTTTCGTGCGCGACTGACGAAGACTGCCAGCCCGGCCTGATGTGCGTGAACCGTGGCGGCTCGAAGCGCTGCCAGGCGATCTGCCAGCTGTCGAGTCAAAAGTGCTCCACAGGCTCGTGTACCAGACTGACCAATCCGGACTATCAGGTATTCGGGGCGTGTTTGTAGGAACGGTTGTCGACTCCCGTCCTGACTTCCACTTGACCTGAACATTTGTACAGGTACACTGGATGAGTGTCTTTGGCCTGGACTCCATCGCGCGCCTTGGCGGCGCATCTGGTTCCTGCCCAACAAATTGAGCGGCGAGAGCAGCGCCGTCTGACCACGGGAATCAGTGCGCTGGACGAGTTGCTGGGCGGCGGATGGCTGCGGGGCGCGCTGTGTGAAATCGCGGGCTCACGCGGCAGTGGTCGCACCTCGGTGTTGCTGACTTCACTGGCTACGGCCTTGCGTCAGGGCCACTGTGCGGCGCTGGTGGATGGGGACGGCGCGCTGGATGCGCGGGCCGCAGAACGCTCTGGCGTGCCCCTGCCTCGCTTGCTGTGGGTGCGTTGTGCGCAGGCCGAGCCGGCGCAGACCTTGGCTGCTGCCAAGATCGTGCTGGGCGCAGGCGGGTTCACTTTGGTGGCCGTGGACCTTGGGGATCGCATGCCGCAGGTTCCGGTGGCATCGTGGATAAGGCTCAAGCGCGCGGCGGCCGAGCAGCAAGCCATTCTGCTGGTTGCTGCCCCCCACCGGATCCCAGGCGCGCAGGGAACCTCGGCCCTTGGCTTGCGCTCACTGCGACCGCGATTCGATCAGGGAAAAGACGCCACAGCCCCGGCCTTACTCCGCGGCCTGGAAATTTACGCCCAGGTGGAACGGGGCGCCCGCGGCCCTGCCTCGTCCGTGCTCGTCCTCTCTCATGTTCTGGCCCGATAACGGTCTTCATGCGCATCGCTTGCGTGTACGCGCCACAAATCGCATTACAAGCGGTGCTCCGGCGCGATCCGGAATTGTCACGTGGGGAGCCCGCCGGCTCTGCCCCCTACGGGGACTTCGGGACGGCCCGCCACCCTGCCCACCCCGCGCGCTTCGCGCGCGCCCTCGCCGGCGGCGCACCATCGCGGGAGGGTCTGGGAACTCTCCCAGGGTTCCCAGGTGAATTGCGTGCGGGCGCCCTTGCCCTCGCCGATGCCAA
This sequence comes from Myxococcales bacterium, assembly GCA_003158395.1. Lineage (GTDB taxonomy): Bacteria > Myxococcota_A > Polyangia > Fen-1088 > Fen-1088 > Fen-1137. The sequence continues at coordinate 14,630 of PMIX01000394.1, forward strand.
AGGCGAGCGGGCACGCATCGTGGCGTTCACGCGGGCAGCGCATCGGGCTGGCGTGCGCGTAGGCATGACGGTGTGTCAGGCCCGGGCGATGGCCGGGGGACAGGGCAAACTCCGGGTGCTTCCCGCCTCGCCGGCAGACACCGCGGCCGCCCAGGCGGCTCTTGCAGACGTCGGCTACTGCTTCGCGCCCCGCGTGCAACACGAAGAAGATCGCATCTTCTTTGAAGTCGGCGATCTGCGGCGACTGTTTCCTTCCGAGCAGGCACTGGCCCAATCTGTGACCGCGCAGGCGGCGCGCGTGGGCCTGGCCACACGAGTGGCCATCGCAGCCAACAAAGGAGTCGCTCGCGTGGCCAGTCGCGCCCAAGACATCGCCATCGTGCCCGTCGGCGGCGAAGCTGTGTTCCTGGCGCCGCTGCCAGTTGGGATGGCCCTTATCACGAACAATGATCTGGCAGCGCGACTTTCCCGTTGGGGCATTCGCAGCTTGGGCGCCCTGGCTCATCTGCCCAAGGACGCCGTCGTGCTTCGCCTGGGCGAGGCCGGCGCTCGTTTGTGGCGACTGGCTTCTGGCTGCGACGAAGAGCCGCTTGCCCCCCTGCCCCCGCCCGATGCGATCGAGGAAGGCACGGAGATTGACTACCCGATTTGCGAACTGGAACCACTGGCTTTTGTGCTGCGCAGCCTGCTCGACCAGGCGATGACGCGTCTGCAGGGCCGTGGGCTTGGTTGTGCCGAACTGACCCTACGTTTCAAGCTGGATCCATGCGGCTTCGATGTGCGCCAGGTCCCACTGGCAGCGCCTACCAGAGAGACCAGCACCTTGCTGGAGTTGGCGCGCCTGGCTCTGGCACAAAGGCCGCCTTCGGCGCCGGTGAAGGGCGTGGCCCTCTTGGTTTTGCCAGCGCAGGTGCGGGCCGTGCAACTCGATCTTCTGCGGCCCAGCGGACCGGCGCCCGAGCGTTTGGCAGCCACTCTGGCCCGCCTGTCCGCACTGGTGGGAATTGAAAACCTGGGCGCGCCAGTTGAGGCAAACAGTTTTCGCGAAGAGGCCGTGGCCGTGCAGCCTTATAAGACAAGGCCAGATCCCGTGATGAGTGAACCACAGCAACCGACGGTAGAGGGCCGAACGGCGCTGGCCTTCCGGCGCTTCCAGCCGCCGCAAGAACTGGAAATCATCATGGGGCGGCAAGGCCCCAGCGCTTTGCGCGGAAAAGCGACCACCGCGCGCATCCTCATGGCCGCCGGCCCCTATCGCGCCAGCGGTGAATGGTGGTCAGGCGAGGGATTTTCCCGCGACTACTGGGACGTGCACGCCTCTGACGGGGCTGTCTACCGCGTCCACCAGGACCAACAATCCGGGCAGTGGTTTCTGGATGGGTATTACGATTGACGCTACGGCGAGGGGAGCCCGCTGATTTGCAACATCACGGTGCCCTCGCTGCCCACCTGGTCCGCGTCCACCACCAGGTAGTACTTGCCCTGCGCAAGCCCGGTGAGCCGGTAGCTGCCCGTGGCTGCGCCCGCGGTCGGATGGCAGTCAATAGCGGGCGTGTTGGCCTCGCACGGTAGGCTCTCGTTCAGTTGCTTGTAGAGAACCAGGGCTTGATTGCCGAACTGGCTCCATTCGATGGTGAGATTAGCGTTGGAGGTCAAAGTAAAACCAACCGCGGCTTCGCCACCGCCTTTGCCCGACACACAAGTGCTCGTGGCTTGCTTGTTGGCCGAGCCCGATGTCGAAACCGCCGTTGTTGTGGGCGTACCGTCAAGCTTCAAGATACCCAGCGCCTCGTCTGGCTTACACCACAGCTTCTCGCACGTCGGATCTCCCGCGCACTTGATGTCGTAGCAGTCAGTGGCCCCGTCGCCGTCGTCGTCGATCCCGTTGTCGCAGATCTCAAGGATGGTTTCGCTGATCCCGGTCAAAGTGAGGTTCACGGTGCCTTCGGTTCCGCTGTCGAAGGCCTGCACCACCAAGTTGTATGCGCCTGGCGGTATGTTGGGGAAGGCGAAATCGCCGTAGAGGGGGGCTTGATTGATGCGTTGGCAATTTGGGTCGTGATGGGCATCGCACGAGTCCAACGGGCTGACCTGCCGGTCAATCTGTATGACCTGATCGCCAGTCTGCGTGCTGCGCACGCCCAGCTCGATGGGCTGCAAGATGTTGAGCCGATAGACAAGACCGTGCCCAGCGCCGTGGCCACAGACGGTGGAGAAAGTCCGGGTCGCGTTGGTCAGGTCAACGTTCAGCGTCTTGCGCGTGCCGATGTCGAAGTCACCCAGATCGCTATCCACAAGGCACATCGGGGCCTGGCAGTTGACCGCGTCCGCACAAGCCGGGTCATCGCAGTCGGTGAGGCCGTTGCCGTCATCATCGATTCCGTTGTCGCAGAGCTCGACACCGGGGCCGGCCCAGGCCGACACAGTCAAATTGATCTGGCCCTCTTCCCCGGCGGCCGAGGCTTTGAAGATTATGAGATACTCGCCCGGAGTGAAGAACGACCAATTCACATCAGGAAGTGACAGCCCGACAAGCGGATCCTTGGGACAATCAATGTGCTGGTCGCTGTCGCAGGCATCCCCCGGCTTTGGCATCCGGTACAGCCCGTAGAAGTGCTCTCCCGCGGGCTGGGTCATTTGGAGAAGGATACTAACGGTATCTTTGACAGTGAAATCGACGACGACGTCCTTGCCGGTGGAAGTCCCGGCGCAGGTCGGGTGGTAGCGATTGCTGCCCTTGGTGGTGTCCACTACCACAGTCTTGGGCGGATCGCCCACCACGATGGCGCCGAGGTTGATGTCGGGAATGCATGGATGGCAGTTGGGGGCGTTGACACAGGCCAGATCCGCACAGTCGATCAGGCCGTTGCCGTCATCGTCTATTCCGTTATTGCAGATCTCGGGGGTGGTGGTTCTGCCGGTCGACAGCGTCACGGTGGTCGAACCCGTGGTCCCGGTGAACGACTGCACGACTATCCAGTAGTTGCCGGCCGGGAGCGCGCTGAAGGTATAACTGGCCGTGGGGTCCTGGTCCGCGGCTAGGCAGTAGACAAGGTTCGATTGCACGTCGCAGGGCTGGCCCACCCCCGCGCGGAACACGGCCACCACGTGGGCGGACCCCTTGCCCTGCTCGAAGTCGAGCTTGACGTCGGCAGCGGCAGCGAGGCTGAAGCTTGCCACCCGGGCCACGCCGCCGGGCGGCGCGCAGGTGCTGTAGCTCGCAGTCGCACCGACGGTCGAAAAAGTGCGTGTGACCGAGGCGCCCGAACTGGCAACGGCGCCAAAATCCACGTCAGCCCTACACGCCGCGCTCAGACAAGCTGGAAAAGACTTGCACTGGGGATCGCTGCAGTCCACCAAGCCATCCCCGTTGTCGTCGATGCCGTTGTCGCAGATCTCGGTTCCGGGGTGAACGATGCAAGTCGGATCCGCAAAACAGTCCGGATCCTGGCAGTCCACCAAGCCATCGTCGTCATCGTCGATGCCGTTGTTGCAGATCTCGTGGCCCGGCACAAAGCAAGCCGGATCGCCGAAGCACGCGGGATCTCTGCAGTCGATCAACCCGTTGCCATCGTCGTCGATCCCGTTGTTGCAAATCTCTTTCTTCTTGTCGATGCAGATCGGCAGGCTTTTGCAGGCCGAATCGTAGCAATCAGTTAGGCCGTTGCAGTCATCGTCGATCCCATTGTCGCAGATCTCGCGCGTTCCACACGCCACCTCTGCTGGGCGATCGCCCGGTCGTGCATCGCCGAAAAGGTCAAGCGCCCGATCAAAACCGCCATCGCGCGGCCCTCCCCCTGAGCCGCCGCCCATTCCACTGGTGGGCCCGCCACCCGTCCCGCTCACCGCTCCGTCCTGCCGGTTGCCCACCGGTCCGCTACCCGGTGCGCCCCCAGACCCGTCGCCCAGACTTCCGCTCGCACCACCACGCGGGCCACCCGAGCCCCCGTCGCGTGTTTTGATCGTTCCCGACTGGCAGCTCGGATCCGCATCAGAGCAGCCGCTTAGGTGCCGCATCGACGACCGAAAACAGCCACCCGGTACCATAGCCAGGCCGACAAGGCTTGCCGCCAAGACGAGCCTCGACGATTTCCACATCCGCATGTTGGCTGCTAGGAGCTGCACGGGTTGGCTTTCCCTGGGCGGCTCCCTAGGTTACCCCCTATTCACCGATCGGACCAATCCCCCGATAGAATTCCTCCCCCACGTTGGCCGCGCTGCCCCATGCCTGCTTCTTCCACCGATTCTCGAAGAAGACCAGCAGGCCGAAGACGTTGCGCATCTGGCGAAGCGCGATGGGACGCTGGCCAGAAATCTCACGCTGCTCGCGTGGATCGTCGAGTTCGTCGTAGAGTTCCATGCGCGCCACACCGGAATGGATCAGACGGTAGCGGCCACTCTTGAGCCCACGCGCCATGGTTTCATTCTGCGTCAGGCCCGCCGCCGAGCTCCCCGCCAGATCGTCAAGCGCCAGGGGAATCAGCGAGCGCCCCTGCATGCTATCGGGGATGGGCAGGCCGGCCAGCTCAAGCAACGTGGGGCTGAGATCCATGGCTTCCACGTCGGAATCGATCACGCGGCCTGGAGGCAGTAGGCCCGGCGCGCGGATGATGAACGGCACATGCACCAGTTCCTGGTGCGCGCCTTGGGCATGGCCGCAGTCGCCGTGGTCCCAGAACTCGTCGCCGTGATCGGAAATCACGATGACCGCGGACGTGTCGTAGAGCCCGGCCATCTTGAGGTCTTGTATGAACGCCCCGAAAGCCGTGTCGCTCTGGGTGATCTCCGCGTTGTGCAGCGCTTCGAGGTAGGCCTTGTCGGTGTCGTT
>PMIX01000354.1:0-11862 GCA_003158395.1 Myxococcales bacterium
GGGCCAGGCCAGCACCTCCTTGACCACGCGCTCGATCTCGCATCCGATGACCTCACGGATGACCTCGGGTGTGGTGGCACCTTGACGGACCAGAATCTGCCCGATGGCGCGCCGAGGCCGTTCCTTCTCCTGCGCATCCAGCGCCCGCTGCAAAGTGGGCTCGTCGAGGACGCCGGCGGCAAGCAGCAGTTCGCCCAGGCGCAACGAGCGCGGGCTCCAGGCGCTCACCAGGCGACCGCGCTCGAACCCGATGAGCGCCTCCTCCTCACCGGCGTGAATCGACAACGTGCCCGAGTGCCCGCCCAAACGGATGAGCTGCATCACATCCGCGATGGCGACATCCTCGACTCGGCCCTGGAAGCTCATGTGCGGTTCCGCCGGCTATGAGAGGTCGTCCCGATCACATCATCCCTTGTTGACCAATCGGATCAGACTCTCAAGGGTGCGCAGCTTGCGCGCCGTCTTGGAGTACACCCGAGAGGCAAAGACTGCGGACGCCGCATGGGCGCCCAGAAGGTCGAGCAAGTCGTGGTCTTCCTTCACGAAGTCGAGCTTGTGCGCCAGCAGCTTGAGGATGACCAGCGCCCCGACCGTCACGTCCTGAACGCGCAAGGGCACCACAGCCAAGGCCGGCGATTGCTCGGTGGGCCCGAACCGCAGCCCGCCGTCAGTCAACGCCGCATCCACCAACGGATCGCCCCCGGTGTAGCGCGGCGCCTGCGCCCATGGCGTGTCTGGTTCGCCGTGCATCAGCCGCACCTCGTAGCCCTTGTCTTCCTCGTCGCTGAGCAGCAGGACGAACTGCTCGGCGCCGATCAGGTTGAGGGCGATTTCGGCGATGGTGGTCTGCACCTCGACGGGGTCCAGTGTGGCGTGGAGTTGATAGGTCGCCACGTACAGGGTCATCAGGCGGCCGACCTGGTGCTCAACCTCAGCCAGGCGCTCTGTCAGTTCCTGGCGCTCGGTCTCAGCAGCGGCCAGGCGCGCCTCCGCCCCGTCCGCCAGCCCTGCCCCGTTGCCCTGCCCCACCACCCGGCTCGCCTCTTCGATGGCCGCCTGCGCGTCGCGAACCAACTGTTGCGCCCGCCGCAAGGTGGCCATCGCATCTCGCCCCCCACGGGTTGGTGCATCCCCGTCGCCGGGCGTGTCCGCAAGCAGGGGCGGATCGATCATGTTTGTTCCCTCGCTCATGCCGCAGTTTGCTTGGATTCGATGTGGTTGACGATCTTGAGGAGATCCTCGCGTTGGAACGGTTTCCTGAGGTAGGCCACGGCGCCGCTCTGCAGGCCGCGTGCAACGTCCTCTTCCTTGCCCTCGGTCGAGACGATGATTACGGGAATCTTGGCCAGGGCAGGGGTCGCCTTCACTTGGCCCAGGAAGTCCAGCCCAGTCATCTTGGGCATGTTGATATCCAGGATGATCATGTCCACGTCCGGGCTCTGGCTAAGCTTGTCCAGCCCCTCGCGCCCGTCGAAGGCGGACACCAAGGTGGCTGGCCGCAACATGACTTCGTACATTTTGTGGATGAGCCGGGAGTCTTCGACGACCAGGATTTTTCTGTTCTTGACCGCGTTCACGCGTTCCTCCACCGGGAGCTTGGCTCCCGTCTATCGGAATGGGTCTTTCGCTGCGCTGAGGACGGCTCGCAGCTCGGCCTGCGGGCTGGAAGATGTCGACTTTCTAAGGCGAATCTCGTCTGTTCTGGCGCCTGGCTTGAGCGAGGGGAGCGCGGGCGATGGGTGCAGGTTGTCGAGCCCGGCAAAGCAGGGGCTTCTTCTACCTGCCACAAGACAGGCGCATAATGGCGAGACGTGCCAGCCTCACCGACCAGCCCTTCCCTGTCCGGTTTCGTCGATGAACTGGACGTCCTCATCCGCGCCCGCTACCCGCTCATCTACCTCGTGACCTGGGAAGAGCAGCGCATCGAGGCGCTCCTCGCCACCCTGGCCGAAGCACACGGCAAGGCGCTTTACACGTGGTCGGTCACGCAGGGCCTTTGCCCCACGGACAACGGACGAACGCCGCCCAAGACCGGCGAAGCCACCGATCCGGGTGCGGCGCTGGTCGCGGTTGAGAAGCTGGCCGAGCCGGCGCTGGTGGTGTTCAAGGATTTTCATCCCTACCTGAACGATGCCACGGTGATCCGACGCACACGCGATCTGGCCCGCGCCCTGAAGAGCACGTTCACCACCATGGTGCTGGTCTCGCCGGTGCTCAACATCCCGGTCGAACTGGAAAAGGAAGTCTCGGTGCTGGACGTACCCCTGCCCGCCATCGAGGACCTGCTCAAGTTGCTGCGCGAAATCGTGGCCGTGGTGCGCGAAGGCAAGAAGGCGGTCATCGATCTGCGCAACGAGGACGTTGAGCCCTTGCTCAAAGCCGCGCTGGGGCTGACGCTNNGGCGGCCTGCAGAATCTGAAGGCCTGGCTGGGTCAGAGAACCGCGGCCTTCACCGAGCGCGCGCGCCAGTTCGGGCTGCCCGCGCCCAAGGGCCTGCTGCTGCTCGGCGTGCAAGGTTGCGGCAAGAGCCTGACCGCCAAAGCCGTGGCGTCGCAATGGCACCTGCCGCTGCTTCGCCTGGACATGGGGCGCATCTTCAGCGGCCTGGTGGGCTCGTCCGAGGAGAACATGCGCAAAGCGATGCGCATTGCCGAGAGCATCGCCCCGGCCGTGCTGTGGGTCGATGAGCTGGAGAAGAGCCTGGCCGGGATCGGGTCGTCCGGCATCAGCGACAGCGGCGTCACCGCGCGCGTGTTCGGAACTTTTCTCACCTGGCTGCAGGAGAAGACCGCGCCCGTGTTCGTGGTGGCCACGGCCAACCGTATCGACAGCCTGCCGCCGGAACTCCTGCGCAAGGGGCGCTTCGACGAGATCTTCTTCATCGACCTGCCCACCGCTATCGAGCGTGCTCAGATCTTCGCGATTCATCTACAGCGCTTTGGCCGCAACCCTGACCATTTCGACGTCGAAGAGCTGGCCCGCCGAGCCGAGCATTTCAGCGGCGCTGAAATCGAGCAAGTCGTGGTGAGCGGGTTGTACGCAGCCTTTGCCGACGGCGTGGAACTGGAACAGCGACATCTGCTCGCTGCGCTCGGCGAAACCATGCCTCTGGCCGTAACCATGCGCGAGGACATCGCGCGCCTGCGCGAATGGGCGCGCACGCGCACCCGCCCGGCGTCCACGCCCGAACCCGTACCGCCGGGAAGGATCGGTGCCGTCTAGCGCGGAGTTTCGCCAACTATGGACGAAGAGACCCGCGACCGCTTCCGCCAGCTCGAAGGGCCACGCAGCGACGCCCCTTCCGAGCCGGCCAACACGCGCACCAGTGAACGCTTCGACGCCTTGCTGGCACCGGGTGAAAAGCCACCCCCCAGTCGCCCCTCCAGCGCATTCCGGCCGGCCCCTGAGCACCCCATGTCAATCTCGGTCGACGCAGAAGGCTTCAAGGCCGTGCCTCGCAACGACTGCCCCCACTGTGAACGGCCCAACAATCTCTTCGACCGGAGATGCGTCAACTGTGGGGCGCGGCTCGACACCCCCGAAGCGCGTGCCCACAACGAGAAGCTGTGGCGGGCCAGTCGGCCCAACCTGGAACCGCCGGAATCTGTGTCCGGCGTGTCCGCCCCTGAGGGCGGCGCTCTTTCGCCGCAGCAGGAAGCCGCCAGACGGGCCGAGATGGAGGCACGGGCCGCGCGCGAAATGAGCAGCCGTCCGCGCAGGGCGGGCGAACCGATCGCCCTGTGGCGCACCCTTACCGGAGGCGTGGACCCGTTAGACGAGCATCGCAGGAGTTCCAAGTCGAGCGGCAACCTGCCGGTCATCACGGCCGTGGCGCTGGCGCTGTTCCTGCTGGCCAGCCTGATGGTGTATGGGCCCCGCCTGTGGCACCTGCTTGTGGTGGTGGGCGTCGGGTTGCTTCTCGTGCGGCGGCGGATCTAGAGAATCTAGTTCTCGCTGCGTCCGCCCACGCCCTTGGTATCTGCGGAAATGGCCCTGGCCGGCTCCTTGGGGCGCAGCGCCCGCGTGGCCTTGCCCGCGCGCCACATTTCGCTGTTGCCCATCTCGGCCAGTTCCTTGCCGAGCAGCTCCCGGTAGTTAAGGCCGCCAGTCGACTCGAGCACGCGCGCGGTTTCCTTGCCCGAAGCCACGCGGTCGTAGAGCCAGTGGAAGACCGGGAGCACGGCGGACTTGAAGCGCGGGCGCCAGTCAAGCGCGCCCCGCTGAGCGGTGGCCGAGCAGTTCGAGTACATCCAGTCCATGCCGTTTTCGTCGACCAGACGGATGAGGCTCTGGGTCAGCTCCTCGACCGTCTCGTTGAATGCCTCGCTCGGGCTGTGGCCGTTGGCGCGCAGCACCTCGTACTGGGCATCCATGATGCCGGCCAGAGCGCCCATCAGCACGCCGCGCTCGCCGGTTAGGTCGCTGAACACTTCCTTCTGGAAGGTGGTGGGGAACAGGTAGCCCGAACCCACCGCGATGCCGATGGCAAGCGCGCGCTCACGCGCCCGGCCCGTGGCGTCCTGCTCGACCGCAAAGCTCGAATTGATACCCGCACCCGAGAGGAAGTTGCGCCGCACGTTTAGGCCCGAGCCCTTGGGCGCGACCATGATCACGTCCACGTCCTTGGGCGGGATGACGCCGGTCTGGTCCTTGTAGACGATCGAGAAACCATGTGAGAAGTAGACCGCATCGCCCTTCTTGAGGTGCTTCTTGAGGTCGGGCCAGATCGCCTTCTGCGCGGCGTCCGAAACCAACATCTGGATTATGCTGCCGCGCTCCGCGGCTTCCTCGATCTCGAACAGCGTCTTGCCCGGCACCCAGCCGTCGTTGACCGCGCGATCCCAGTCGCGCTTGAACCCCGACGCCTGGCCGATGATGACGTTGACGCCGTTGTCTCGCATATTGAGTGACTGGGCGGGCCCCTGCACGCCGTAGCCGATCACGGCGACGGTCTCGTTCTTCAAGACCTCGAGGGCCTTCTTCATGGGGAACTCGTCGCGGGTAACGACTTCTTCTTTGACTCCACCGAAATCGATCGTTGCCATGGCTTCTCCTGCAGAAAATCTCTTGCAAACCCAGGGATTGCGTCCCCCGGGGAAGGGGAGACTCTGCCACCCCCTACCCCCCTGTCAAGCAAGCAAGCCGCGCGCGAGGTTGACCAACGCCGCGCCGGCTGGTAATTATCTTAGCGCCCCGCAAGGGGACCCATGGGGCTGTAGCTCAGCTGGGAGAGCGCCTGAATGGCATTCAGGAGGCCGACGGTTCGATCCCGTTCAGCTCCACAAAATCACCGGGATTCTCGGCGCCGCTGCTCACGGCACAGTGATCGAGCCCAGCAGGTAGTTGCCGCTGGGGTCGCGGCCCTGCATGGCCAGGAACATGGGCGGCGAGATGGCCTGCACGTCCTCCACCCGCAGCAGCGCCTGGTAGGTGCCCGACGGCAGTTGGGCCGGATGCAGCGTCTCGACGTCGACGACCGGGGCATCGATCACGCTTCTCATGTCGAACGCCGCCGGCAACTCGATGTGAACCGGCCCGTCGAGCACGAACACTACCTGCCAGCGCAGGTACGTGGGCGCGACGTTATCGTTCACCCACTCCATGGTCACCCCCACGTCGCCCGCGGCCCTGATCTGCACGTCCACACTGGATGTGCGCAGCCGATAGCCGGCCGCGACATTGGCTTGGCGGAAGGCAGTGGCCTCGGCGCCAGCCGTCGGCGGGTCGCTGAAGTTGCCGGAGGAGAGCATGGACACGTGATAGGTGTTCACCTGCTGGGCGCCCTGGACGAACAAGTCGGCACCCGAGCCTCCGATGTTGGTCTGGCACCATTCGGTGATGAAGGGCGCGGTTCGCCAGTGATCCAGTGCGCCCGCGACCGCGTCGATCGGGCTCTGCCCGCCGCCTAGTCCGTCCGCGCCCAAACAGTCGACGCGAATCCCGATGGGAGGTGACGTGGTGGCCACCGCCTCGGCCAGCGCCGCCTGCTGCTCGGAATTGATGACCAACAGTTTGCCCGCAAAGGCCGCGGCATTCATCTGAACAATGCGTCGGGCGTTGGCATCGGTGATCGGCCGTTGCGTCGATGTGTCGTACGGTCCGCCGGACTCGCTGAACGGCCAGAGGTGGAATTCGCCCCAGTTGCCGTAGCTGGACACATCGAACCAGGCGAAGGTCGGTTCGTCTTTGTAGCGCGCGCCAATCGCGTTGAGCATCTGCTGCAGACGCGTGAGGTAGGCTTCGCTGTTCCAGTCGGGCAATAGGTAGGGCGTGCTCTCGCCCGGCGGCGCCGCGATCAGGGGATTCGACACGGCCGCCAGATCATCGGGGATGGAACTCTGTGCCCCCTTGTAGGTGTGGGTCGCGCAGTCCTGGCAGAGCGGCATGATGCGCATCCCGAAACGCCCGTGGCGTGTCTTCGCGGCCTGGATCTCGTTGTCGATGAGGGTGAACTTGTAGTTTCCCTGGGTGGGCTCGAAATCGTTCCAGTTCCAGCGCTGGTATGAATCGTTGTCAGTCCAGGTCGAGGGATACGGAGGCACGCCTAGCCACTGATACTGCCCGCGCAGCGGGTTGCTCAGTTCCTGTGCATCGGCCGTGATGGCCACCGGCGTGAAGGTCGCTGCGACAATCACCACGCCGCCGTCGGCGCGGCTCACCTGACCAGCCACATCGGTCGTCACCGGCATGTCAGGCGTGGCTCTTGCGCCGTCCAAGCCAGACTCCGCGGCATCCCGGCTCGACGCCGACGAGGCCGACTGACAGCCGGCAAAGAGCACGAGGATGGAGAGCCACGCCCAACACCTGCCTGCTAGCGCCATCGCCCAGGTCGAGTTCGCTGTTGAGTTGGTCATGGGAAATTTCCACGCCACGCCCTGCGAGGGTACCACCCGCGGAAGAACCGTCGGGGCGGAAAGCACCTGGTCGCTACAGCCGGCGGCGTGGCGCTGGTGTCCGTCAGTTTGCGGTCGAGGACTGGGGCGATCCGCTGCTGGGCCTGCCGGGCCGAAGGGGGCGCACCATGAAGAAGTTGGAGCAACGGCTGCGGCGCGCTCTGTTCATGGTGCCGTACCTGGCAAAGAAGGGGTACGAGGGTGCGCTGGTGTCTGAGGCGGCAGCCGCCATCGGCACCACGCCCGAGGAGCTTCGCAACGACGTCCACCGCCTGAGTCAGGTGGGCGTGCCCGACGGCGATCCCGGCCAGTACCTAACGTTGTGGATTGAGGGTAGCGGAGCGAACGCGCACATCGGCGCCGACACGGTCTGCCGCCTGAAGAAGCCGCCGCGACTGACCCTGCATGAAGCGCTGGCCCTGCTGGCCGGCGCAGCCGCCGTGAAGAAGACCGGCATCGCCCCCTACGACGATGCCATCGCCGGCGCCAGCAAAAAGCTGCGCCAGGTGCTCGACTACAACTCGCGCAGCGAGGCCGACCGTGGTGCACACATCGTGGTGCAGACCGCCGGCACCGAACATCGGGACACCTTGACCTGCCTGTCGCGCGCGTGCAGCGATCACCGTGCCGTCGAACTGGACTACGCCTCGTTGGCCGCTCTCAAGCGCAAAGAGATCCGCGTCCATCCCTATGGCCTGCTCAATCACCGGGGCATCTGGTACGTGCTGGCCAAGAGCCTGAGCGACAAAGAGGGCCGCATCCTCATATTCCGCGCCGAGCGCATCCTGGGCGCCACCGTTCTCGACGAGACCTTCACAGTCCCGGCCGACTTCAACCTGCGCGACTACATGNNCGAAGCCCACCCAGATCGTGCTACGCCTGCGCGAGCCCGCAGCCACGCGATTGCGTCCCTGGTTCAAGCAGCAGAAGCGCCTGCGCGATGGCGCCGTCGAGGTGAAGTTCAAAGACCACGCCACCGGCTACCTGGCAGCGTGGCTGCTACGCCAAGGCGAGGGCGTGGAGGTCGTGGCGCCGGTGGGATTGCGAAAGTGGGTGTGCGGGATTGCCGAGAGGGTTGAGGAGGGGCATCGGTGATGAAGAAGGCGACTGCTATTCTCGGCATCGATCCCGCCTGGACAGACGCCGGATCAAGCGGCGTGGCGCTACTACGTCGTGCAGGAAAGAAATGGAAACGCGTCGCGGTCGCGTCCAGCTACGCCGATTTCATGAAAAGGGCGAAACTCCCAGGGCCAGAAGTGCACGACAACACCTTTCCGGGAGCCGAGAATCTTCTCCGTGCCGCCAAGAACCTCCTGAACGGCCTACCTGTGGACCTCGTCTGCGTCGACATGCCTCTTTCGCTGGTGCCCATCACCGGCCGCAGGTCGGCCGACAATGCTATTTTGGCAATCTTTGGCCATTGGAAGTGTGGCACTGACTCTCCAACCAAAAAACGCCCCGGTTTTCTCGCGGCGAAGATCCGAGACCAGTTCAAGTCCCGCGGATTCCGGTTGGCTACCACTCGCATGGGTGCGGGAACCTGCCCGGCCATCATCGAGGTCTATCCGCACACGGCTCTTCTGAGTCTCCTCCACGCGAAGGAGCGCGTTCCGTACAAGATCACGAAGGCAGCCCATTACAACCCCCATATGGGGCCAGATGCCGCACGTGATTGCGTCCGCAGCAAGTGGAGGCGAATTGGGAGCGCGCTCGGCGAGTACATTTCTATCCCTAGCCACTGGGAATTCCCAAGCCGGACTTCCCGGGTGCGCCAGATGAAATCCTACGAGGACGCGCTCGACGCCCTAATCTGCGCCTGGGTGGGTATCCAGTACCTCGATGGCTGTATTTCCGCACACGGTGGCGAGACAGGAGCGATCTGGACGCCTCCCCTTTTCAAACTCACATAGAGTTGCTTCTTTGGACTCCCTCCAGGATCGTACAGTGCCGCAGCCATAGTCCCCAGTCCCGATGGCAACAGGCCTGTGACCGTGAGACCAATGTTTGAGCACGTTTCCTCCGCCCAGTTCTCGGGCCGTGTGTACTGGCTCAGGAACGTGAGCGGCACGTCGGCGGTGGGGCCGTGGCGGTCTTCCCCGATGATCAGTTCGGCGCGGCCTTTCAACTCGGGGTTGTCGTCGAACATCTCCTCGCGGTGTACGAAGAGAATCAGGTACACGCCGGTGACCTGACGCCGTTTGGTGGAGCGGGTCTCCAGACTCTCGACCAGGCCAGGCATCATGTCGCCCACGCGCCGGTAGCTGTCGCGACGGCCCTGCTGCGCCACCTTGAAGAACAGCGTCTCCGACTGGTCCAGGAACTGCCCGAACTCGCCGAAGTCGCCGTAGCCGCACGACTGGATCTCGGCGCACGTGGCGATCATCCGGCGCACGATGGCCTTCTCCTTCACCAGGCGCACGTAGTTCTCGGCCGTGGGCACGGCGTTGGCGATGGCGATGAGGTATGCGACGCCGCCTTCCAGTCGCGCCAGGCTGCCCCGGCTCTTAAGCTCGTCGCCCAGCGATACCACGTCGATGGGCTGCTGCCGGCGCGAGATCTCCATCATCGCGTCGAAGATCTCGCGGTGAGCGGGCAGGAAGAAGTCGTCCGTACCCAGCGTGGTGGCAAGCTCGTCGAACATGACGGGCTTGACCAGAACGCCGCCAAGCGCGGAGCGTTCCGCGTCCAGGTTGTGCGGGGGCAGGCGGGCAAAGTCGGAACCGGGAAACTTCTCGGCCATCTGCCCAGGATGGCGCAGGGGTCTGACACGGTTTCGACCGCACGAGCCGGTTGGCCCGAGCTGCGCTACTATTAGGATATGGCAACGCTTCTGGACTGGAACGGCAAGGAGCTTCCGAAAGAGCTGCGGGCGCTTCCCACGGGGCGGTATGTGATCGAGCCCGTGGACAGGGTACTCGACCTGACCGCCGAGGAGGAGGCTGGGCTTGAAGCAGCCGCCCGTTCGCTGGATGCCGGCGAGGGATTGAGCCTCGATGTTGTCAGACGGCGCCTTGAGGGGATTCTGCGTCGTTGACGATCAGGATCTCGAAAGACGCGGCCGAGGATCTGGCCAGCGCGACCAGATATCTTGCTGAGCGCAATCCTCGCGCCGCCACTGAGCTGGTCGCCGAGGTGCTAGACCTGCTGGAGCGGCTGGACGAGGGCATCTTCGAAGGGCCGGAGCAGCAACTACGAGGGGGAATGCTCGTACGAAGCTGGCCTTTGCCGCCCTACCGAATCTACTACCGCAGGCGCGGCGGCGTCTTGGAAGTGATGCGCGTCTACCACCAGGCTCGCCGGCCAATCACGAGATAGTCTGCTGGACCCGGACCAGCCTCGCACGTCCCGCCAGCCCCCGCCCGAACTGGCGAACCCTCGCATTGTGGGCGGCGTGATCGAGAAGAGCGCGAAGAAGAACCCCGTATCGACGAATATCATTCGCGGCCGTAGAGATACTTGTCGTGGTGCTCGGCGACGTCTTCGGGGGCGTCGGAAATGCAGCCGATGAGCTCGCGAGCCACCTTCCAGCCAGTCGGGTCGTCGTCCCCCACGGCCGGCAGCTCTTCCTCGTCCGACTGGATGATGACACGCACCTTCGCCTGTTCCTTCAGGCCGAGCGGCCCTTCCGGCTTCAACACGCCGTTCTCGTATGTCGCGTTCACGGCCACGGTCATCGTCTCACCTGTGCCAATGGTACCACTGCTTCGCCCCCGAGCGACTGACACGGCTCACCAATACCTCGCCTGAATTGAACCCGTCAGCGTTGCCGACGATCTCGTGGCATTCCATCTGTTCGATGAGCCTGCCCCCTGCGCCCAGGCATCGTGTCAGTCGGCCACGTACACTGTGCAGGTCAGCCATCGTGTAATCATGCGCCTCGCTGTCATCGCCGACATTCATGCTGACATCCACTCCCTGCACGACGCCCTTGCGCAGGCCGAGCGTCTGGGCTGCACGGCAGTCGTCTGCGCGGGCGATCTGGTCGGCTATGGCCTGTTTCCCATGCAGGTCATCGACCTTCTGCGCGAAAGAAGGATCCCCTGCGTGCGCGGCAACCACGACCGCTGGGCCGAGGACCCGAACATGGCCGGTTCTTCATCCGGGCTGCTATCGGACGACGCCATGGCGTTCCTGGCCGGGCTGCCGCGTGTCTGGAACAAGGTGATCGACGGCGTACGCGTGGCCATGTGCCACGGCACACCGAAGTCCGACATGGACAGCGTTGTGCCGCGCGGGCGTGATCAAGAAGGACGCCGTCGACGAATTGTCCCGCGTGGCCGTGTCCAGGCGACTCCCCCTCTACGAGGCGGGGTTCATCGCGGACTGCGCGTACGCTCGTGCCGACGTGTTGGTGCCGGTCGGCCGCGACCAGTGGGACATCGTCGAGGTCAAGAGCACGACCAAGGCCAAGGAGATCCACGTCAGCGACCTGGCTTTGCAACGGCATGTGTACGAAAGCGCCGGGCTCGATATCCGGCGCTGTTTCGTCATGCACCTCGATTCCGAATACGTTCGGCGAGGCGAGATCGATCCACCCAAACTCTTCGCCAAGACCGACGTCACGGCCGATGTCGACGATGTGGTTGGCGACGTGGGCAGCGAGTTGAAGAGGATGGTGCGCATCATCGGTCAGCAGCGGGCGCCCAACATGGAAATCGGTCTGCACTGCTCGGACCCATACGAATGCCCTCTTCGCGCCACGTGCTGGAAGGCGGTGCCCAAGCACAGCGTGTTCACGCTGACCCATGTGGGGCAGAAGGCATTCGACTGGTCTTCGGGGCGGAGCTTGTCCACCTTCATTCCGCGAGCGCGCTTTTCCATGCCGGCCAGCAGACTGGCCACGTCATTTTCGAATCCCGTCCGCACCGTGGCCACAAAACGCGGTCCAGTCTCATCCGGGCTTTCCACCGGTTCGATGGTCTTCGCAGCCGCCCTGTGCAGTCGGGATGGTGGCAAGGACGGACACCCA
>PMIX01000354.1:11936-12258 GCA_003158395.1 Myxococcales bacterium
CTGCTTCGACTCTGTCGCGCGACGCCCACGCCAACTGCGCCTCCCCTTTGGCTGCCATCCAACGCCCGTTGCTGACTGACGTGGCGCCGAAGGACATCGTGTAGAATCGCGGCGCGGGTTCGGCGGCGCGCCCAGGCCGCTGACGGCAGATCGTTGACAGACGCAGCCAGCCTCGGCAGAGGAGCGGAATCATGAGCGACGCAGCAATCGTAGTGGCCGGAGCGACCGGTGACCTCGGCGGACGCATCACAAGGGCTCTGCGCGAGCAGGGGGCCCGCGTGACAGCTCTGGTTCGCCGTGGCGCCGCACCCGCCAAGACCGA
>PMIX01000134.1 GCA_003158395.1 Myxococcales bacterium
TTTGGGCGGCACGGGCATTGGTCAAGCGCGGTTCGTTGGTCGTGGCATCCGAGTTGTATCGGCAGGCTATCCAGCTTGCGCCGAATGATCTCTGGATTGGCAACGCTCAGCAACAGGCGCAAACCGATGCGGCCAAGGAGCTGGGTGAGCTGCAGCCTCGAATTCCACGGCTCCGCGTCAGGGTCGAAGGAGCTGCGGCCAGCGATGTCGAGCTTGCGGTCGATGACGTCAAGATCGCAAGCGCGCTCNNGTGCTGAGGTTCACTGCGGGTAGAGCTGCCCATGCGCCAGCCAGCACGCCGTCCGCAACGGCTGCGGCGCCGGTGGCAGAAGGAGGTCAGAATAGACCATTGATGGCGTCCACGCCGACGCTGTCCGAGACCCAGTCAGCCGCTGCGAGCAGCGGAGCCCAACGAACCTGGGGTTGGGTTGCGATTGGGGTCGGGGCGGCGGGGCTGCTCACGGGAGCCGTGACAGGCATCGTCCTCCTGTCGGACTCGGGCCTGCGCAATAGTTGCCCGAACAACATTTGCGATCCCTCAAAGGACCACAGCACCAAGATTTATAACATACTGCGCTATGCTTCGCCAGCCGGGTTCATCGTTGGCGCCGTCGGCGCAGCCGTGGGCATCCCGTTGCTGCTCTGGACTCCGAAACCCGAGTCTGAGCCGCACACGGGGTTCTGGCTTGGGCCGGGTTCGGCCGGAGTCAAGGGTGCATTCTGATCCNNCGCGGGCGGAGGCGCGGCTGGCGCGGGCGGGAACGGCGGCGTGGGTGGCGGCACAGATGGCGGTAACGGTGGGGGTGCCGGTGGTGGTGATGGCGGCGTGGCGGACGCACCTGGCGCTCCGCCGGATCTCCCCTTGGGTGGCTCGGCTCGCGGCACGGGCGGAAGTGGCGCAGGCGGTCTGACTGACGGCGGTAGCGGCAGCGGCGGCGCAGGCGGTACGGGCGGAACGACCACCTCGACCAGCGGCACGACGGGCTCCGCCGGGGGCACGACCAACTCCACCGGCGGGACGAACAGCCCCGCTCGCGGTGCCACTGGTGGCTCGGCAGGAACTGGCGGTTCGGCTGCAACCGGTGGCTCGCCAGAAACTGGTGGCTCGCCAGCGAGTGGTGGTTCGCGAGAAACTGGCGGTTCAGTGGCAAGTGGCGGTTCACCGGTCGGCACCGGTGGCATGGTGTCTACTGGCGGAGCCCCAGGCGAGTGTAGTCCGGGTACGCACTCCTGCAGCGGTGACACTCTTCTNNTGTTTGCCGAGGCAACGCCTGCACAGGACAGTGCAAACCCGGGTCACTCTCCTGCAGCGGAGACACCCTGCTTACGTGCGATGCCAATGGCAACTGGCCGACCACGGGCTCGGCGTGTACCTATGTTTGCCGAGGCAACGCCTGCACGGGACAGTGCATCCCGGGCAAGTTCCAGTGTTCTAGCCTCACGCCTCAGGTATGCGATTCTGATGGCAATTGGCAAAGCCAGACGGCGTGTGCCGCCGGCTATACCTGCAGCACGGCGCAACAGGAATGCGTCTGCACTCTCACCCAGTGCACCGACGGCCGATGCATCGACACGACCGCCGATCCTATGAACTGTGGGGCGTGCGACCACGCGTGCCCGGGGCGATGCAGCGGTGGGGCCTGCCAGTGTGCGACGCAAAGCGCGTCCAATCTTGTGAGCAATGGCGGTTTCGATGCCGCCACGATCTCGGGCTGGCTGGCTGGTGATTCAAACGTCGCAATTAGTCTTGCCTCGCTCGATTCGTCGGGCTGTGCAAGTTCCGGTTCGCTATTTGTCACCTATCAAGGTCCGATCCAGACGATGATGCCTGCCCATGGCCCTTGCGTTCCCATCGCGTCCAACACCGCCTACGACATGGGCGGCTGGGTCTACATCCCCTCGGGACGCCCCGAAGCGACAGCTGAAATAGTTGTTGAGTGGTATGTTGACACGACTTGCAGCACGTTGCCCGATTCGAATCGTGGCGTATCTATGCCCACTGCCAGCACGTTGGATGTCTGGCAATACGCCCATCAGGAAGCTGTCGTACCACCCGCCGGAACCCAAGGCATGATCGTCACCGCGTGGGTGGGCAGACTGGCTGATGGTACCCCACCGCCAGCAGCCTATTTTGATTCCCTGTATGTAACGCCGGCCCCTGGCCGTTTCTGACGGGGGCGGCGTTGTCGAAGCCAGGTAAAGGGGACGTAGTTGACGTAATCTTTCTTGGACGAAGCCGCTTGCGCGGCAGCGTGGCGGCCGTGGGGGTCGGCAAGCGTCGGGGTGGGGCGGGCCTCAGCGTGATCTGAGCCCGTCGCGCAGGATCTTGGTCGCATCGATGACCGAGTGACAGGCGACTCTTGGCGTTCGCCCAAGCCGAGGAGAAACGCCATGACCGACGCAAACGATGTCCAGACCTCCCTCGATAGAATGAAGATCCACATGGAGTTGCGACGGCAACCTTGTCTGGGAACTGCCCTCACGGTCGAAAGACGACCAGTTCCAGCTCTTTGATGGGGCGGAAGTGCTTGGCGTTCGCGCTCATCAGGGGCAGGGTGTTCTCGACTGCCGTGGCTGCGATGATGGCATCGCCTGCCCGCAGCCCAGCGGACAGGCCATACTCCTCGATGTACACCAGACTGCGGTGGCCGATGTCCTCGGTGAAGGGAAGAATGGTGAAGCCCAACTCGGCCAAGAAACGTTTGATTGTGCGCAAGTCATCCTTGTCGCGTGCTCCCTGAACCAACTCCATAGCGGATTGAACGGAGATCAGCCGTTGGGCGGCGTTGTCGATGGCTAGCGCAGCTCGGCGCGAACCCCTCTGCGCGTAGATGAGAACGTCCGTGTCAAAGAGCACGGGTTCGGCCCCCACGAAGAGCCGTCATGATCTTATTCACCGGCCGCTTGTCCCGCTTGTGCATACCAAAGAATGGCGTGTCCGAGACCTTGCGCAGGGTCTGAGACGACGCGGGGACGATCGTGCCCTTGACCTTGCCGTGGTACAGGACAGAAACCGACTCTCGCCGTTCCAGGGCGTCAAGCACCTGCTTGGTTCGGTAGCGAAGGTCGACGATCGAGGCGTTCATGGGTCACCCGAATCTGTCTATCTAGTGTAGACATTAGATGCGCGGCTGTCTAGACCGCCGATAGCCCACGATCGCACGGTAGCCGCAAGGGGTTGCCGCCTTGGCCTGATGTTTTCTGCGCGGAGTATGCCAGACAACACCTTTCGCCGGCCTTTCCCTGTGGTAGCCTGACCGGGTGATCCCGCGAACCGCCAGGCAGATTCTCCCGGCCCTGGCCGCTGCATGCCTGGGGGCCTGCGCTACCCCACCACCGCCCATCACTAAGCTGGTCAACGACCGACAGATCATCACGCGTTCGGTGAATGCCAGCGCCTATGAGCACGCCAGCCGGGCGTTCCTCTATGAAGAGGACGAGCGCTGGGAAGACGCCGCGTCGGAATTGCAGCGGGCCTTGGTATTCGACGACGAATCGCCTGAGCTGCAGGCCCACCTGGCCGAGATCTTCATGCGCCTGGGCCGCCTGTCCGACGCGGCGGCGGCCATCCGCGCGTCGTTCAAGATCGAGGTCACGCCCGACGGCTTGATGGCCGAGGCGCACCTGCGCCAAGCCCAAGGTGACGCGGCAGCAGCCGTGCAGTGCCTGCGGCAGGCGGTGGGCAAGGTGGATCTGGCCGAAGAGCCCGACACGGCCGAGACGGTCTATCTCGAACTCGCGGACGCACAGATCCTAGCGCTCGATCTTCCGGCCGCGGCCGGTACCCTGGCCGATCTCTGCCAGCGGGAACCCGCGTCGCTTTCAGGGCACATGCGCCTGATGGCCGTGGCCTGGGCCTTGGGAGACATGGCCCAAAGCGAAGCGCACCTCCGCCAGACGCTGGCCGAGGAGCCCAACCACATCGAGGCCCTGACAGCCCTGGCGTGGCTCTTTGCTGCCGAGGGGCGCAACGACGATGCCCGACGGGCTTTTCGTGAAGCCTTGGACCGAGGGGAGGGTGCGATGGAAATCGCAGCGGCCTACGCGCGTTTTCTGGTGAGCATCGGCGACAACAAGGCGGCCGAGCAGGTGGCCGACGATCTTGCGTCTCCCTCGGCCAGCGGGGATCCTGAGACTCTGCCAGGGAGCATCGAGCTGGAGCGTTCGGCGCACCGGCTGGACAGAGCCTTGGCCCTGGTGAAGAAGGCGCAGGAGGCAGGCGTCTCCGACGACGCCAAGACGCGACTGACGCTGACCGCGGCTGTGCTGCTCAAAGAGCAGGGCCACGGCGACCAGGCGGTGGCGACCCTGACCGCGGTGCCCAAGACTTCGCCCCTCTTCTTCGAAGCGCGCCTGCGTGCGGCGGAGTTGCTGCGCGACGACGGCAAGACAACCGAAGCGGCCCGCCTGGCAGAAAGCGCGGCAACCGCGGCAGGTGACAATGCGGAACAAAAGACAGACGCAGCGATTGCGCTGGCCTTTGTCGACGAGAAGCGCGGCGATGCCATGATGGCCACGCGCAGGCTGGAGGCGTTGCGTGCCAGCCATGCGGACCACGCACACCTGACCCTAAGCCTGGCCATGATCGAGGAACGACGGGGCGCTTGGCAGCATGCCCTCGACCTGGTCGAGCCGCTCATCAAGAAGAAGCCTGGCTCGGTGGAGGTGCTCAACTTCTGGGGCTTCACCGCGGCGGACCACGGTCATGACCTGGACAAGGCACGCAAGCGGCTGCAAGCCGCGGCGGCCTTGGAGCCTGGGTCGGGCGCGGTGCTGGACAGCCTGGGCTGGGTGAGTTTCCGTGCGGGCCAACTGGACAAGGCCGGTCTCTTTCTCGAGCAAGCCGGACGGCTTGACCCCACCGATGCCGAGATCCTGGCCCACCTGGGGGATCTGTACGCGAAACGATCAGAGCCCGAGCGGGCCGCGGGCGCGTACCGCAAGGCCTTGAGCCAGAAACCCGAAGAGCGCCTGCGCCGGCGGCTAGAGGAGAGCTTGGCTGGTATCGAATCTCGGCGCGCGGCTGGGCGATAGCGCATGCATCGAATGACCGTGGATAGCTACGGCCTACCCGGAAATTGCGGGCCGCCCGACAGGCCGGCTCGCGGGCTGCGTGGGCGAGAGCGTGAGGGTGAGCGAGTTCGTGTGCGTCTTGCGGAAAGGCGAAGAGCGTTCTGCACACCGCTCACGCAAATCGCCCACGCAAGCCGCACCACGCTGGTCGCTGCCGCCCACGCTACCGCTCACGGGCACGCTGGCCGACCTGCGCTGGCCGGGAACTTCCCTACCGGCTGGAGCTACGGCGGGTTGCTCGGCTGCGTTGTCCTGCTCACGATTTCCCTCCTGCTTGCCGCCTGCGCGACCGCGCCGGCCCAGCGGACCTATCCCGCTCCCACCGCCGACGAACTGCTGGCGGCCCTGCGCGCGCGCCAAACGGCTGCACACAGCCTGAATCTCGAGACGCGCACCACGAGCTGGCTGGGCGGCGAGCGCATGCGCGGCACGGTGCAGATGCTGGTCGAGCGTAGAGGCGATCTGCGCTTCGAGGCTGAAGTCTCGTTGCAGGGCACGGTGGCTGTGCTTGCGGTGCACGACGGATATTTCGTCTTCGTCGACCACCAGAAGAAGACCTTTCGCCAGGGCCCCGCCACGCCGAGTGATGTGGCTTCCTTGATTCGCATCCCCCTGCCACCCCCAGCGGTGGCCGCCATCCTGCTGGGCGACGTGTTTCTTCCCGAGGGAATCAAGGCGCTCGACGTCGGGTGGGCTCGGGGCGCAGATGTGCTGCACCTGCAGGCGCCGGACGGCGCCGAGTTGTGGGTGAGTTTGCACCGGCCAGCGCCTCTGGTCGCCGCTTGGGACGTGGTCGCGGTGGCGGGTCAGCCCGCGTTCGCCCGCGCCCGTTGGCGCGTGTCATACGAGGATCTGCAGCGCATCGACGGGCAGTCGTTGCCTCAGCTTATCCGCTTCGCCGAGTCGGGGCGCGATTTCGACGACGGGGTCGAAATCAAAGTCCGGGACCGCATCGTGAACCCTGCCTTTCCGGCTGATGCCTTCCTGCTCGCGCCCCCGCCCGGCTATATGCCGCAAAGGCCGGGATCGTAGTCAGTCCTCCACGGGCTTTTCCTGCGGGTCTGCCTCGCTGGGATTCTCTTCCTTTGACCGCTGCTACCGCCCCTGTTCCCACACCGCACCCCGCTAGAATCGCAGGACCTCACTATCGCCGTTGACGGATCGGGCCTCGGCTGGGAGACTTGCACGATTAGCCCCGCAACCGAATTTGGAGACAAGCCGTATGTCTGAGTATCTGTTCACGTCCGAGAGTGTTACCGAAGGCCATCCCGACAAGCTGTGCGACCAGGTGTCGGACGGCGTGCTGGATGCCATCATCAGCGAAGACAAGACCTGCCGGGTGGCCTGCGAGGCCCTGACCAAGACCGGCTTCGTGATGGTGGCCGGCGAGATAACCACCACGGCCAAGGTCGAGTTTCCCGCCATCGTGCGCGACGTGGTCAAGGGCATCGGCTACGAGGATTCCGCCATGGGGTTCGACTGGAAAACCTGCGGCGTACTGGTGGCGGTCGAGCGTCAGTCGCCTGACATCGCGCAAGGGGTGGATGGCCACGGCGTCTACACGCACGACGAACAGGGCGCCGGCGATCAGGGCATGATGTTCGGCTACGCCTGCGACGAGACGCCCGAATTGATGCCAGCGCCCATCATGTTGGCGCACAAGCTGGCCAAGCGGCTGTCGGATGTGCGCAAGAAGCGCATCGTGGATTTCTTCCGTCCCGACGGCAAGAGCCAGGTGACGATTCGCTACGATGAGAAGAACCAGCCGGTCGCCATTGATGCCGTGGTCATTTCCACCCAGCATAGCGAGAGCGTGAAGTACAAGACCTTGCGCGAGGTGGTGATGGAAGAAGTCATAAAGCCCGTGCTGCCCGCTCGTCTGGTGTCGGGCAAGACCAAGTACTTCATCAACCCCACCGGTCGCTTCGTGGTGGGCGGTCCCATGGGCGACTCGGGCCTCACCGGGCGCAAGATCATCGTCGANNCGTCGACACCTACGGCGGCATGGGTCGCCACGGCGGCGGAGCATTCTCGGGCAAAGATCCCTCCAAGGTCGATCGTTCTGCCTGCTACTACGCGCGCTACATCGCCAAGAACCTGGTGGCGGCCGGCCTGGCCCGTCGCTGTGAGGTGCAGCTTGCCTACGCCATCGGCGTGGCCGAGCCGGTGTCCCTACTCGTGCAGTCTTTTGGTACCGGCGCCCTGCCCGACGACCGCTTGTCCGAGCTGGTGCAAGCCAATTTCGACGCGCGTCCCGGCGCCCTGATTCGCGAGCTGGACCTGCGCCGTCCCATCTTCCGCAAGACCGCTGCCTACGGTCACTTCGGCCGCAGCGATTCCGAGTTCACCTGGGAGCGGACCGACCGGGCCGAGACGTTGCGGGAGGCCGCGAAGGCTGTCAATGGCGCGAGCAAGTCGGCCCGTGCGGCTCGACGCTCGGGCAAGAACGGTTCCGCGCGCGCCAACGGGGCTAGCGCGGACGCCGAATAAGTTTAGTCGCCTTCACGGCTTCGACCACCTGTTCGGCCGGCGGCCGCGCCTTGAAGCACACCTGTGTGCGGGCCAGGATGTCGTGCAGCGCCAGCCGCCGGGGATGGAAGGCCACCAGGAGAAACCCGGCCAGGTACGCCACCAGGATCACGGTTGCCAGCGCGACGTAGAGGGCCGGCAGAGCGAGCTGCGACAGGGTCAGATTGGCCATGCGGAAGGCCACGCTCTGGCGGCGGTGGACGGAATAGACCACGATGGCCAGAATCGTCCAGGCCAGCGGGCCCCAGGCAAAGGCCAGGAAGCGGATCAGCGCCGCCTTCCACGAAATCCGACCTCCCGCTGGATTTTCGACCCGAATACCGAGGAGCCACTTTCCCGGCGTCTGCCCGAAGAGGTGGTGGCAAACGACAAAGTAGGCAAGTGTCGTGGGGATGACCCACAGGGAGGCGAAATACCCAACCACCGCCAGCAGGACCGCGTCGATGGCCAGAGCGATCCCGCGCGTGCGAAACCCGGACAGCTCGCGTCGGTCGGCCCGGGCCGCCTCCAGCGCCGCCAGCAGATCGTCGTAGTTGGCAAAACGGGCCGCCGGCTCCTTGGCCATCATGCGCTCAACGATACGGGCCAGCACCTCGGGCACGCCGGGATTGAGCACGCGCACCGGCGGGGGTCTGTCGGTGACGTGCATCGAAATCACGCCGACTGGCGAGGAGCCGGTGAAGGGCGGCCGGCCGCATAGCATATGGTAGAGCGCGCAGCCGAGGGAGTAGATGTCCGAGCGAAGGTCGACGGTGCCGCCGCGTCCTTGCTCGGGTGACATGTAAAGCGGCGAGCCGATGATGGCCCCGTCGCGCGTGAGCTGCGAGTCGCCATGCACGCTCTTGACCAGCCCGAAGTCGAGGATCTTGATGCCTGCCTCGCGATCGAGCATCAGGTTCGAGGGCTTGACGTCGCGATGGACGAAGCCCTGGGCAGAGGCGGCACGCAGACCCCGGGCCGCGGCGATGGTGTATTCCAGGGCCTCGGTCCAGGGCAGTGGTTGCGGCCGAGCCAGCAGCGCGTCCAGCCCCGGCCCTTCCAGGTACTCCATAACGAAGAAGTGAAGACCGCGGTCCTCGCCGATGAAATAGATTTGCGCGATGTTGGGATGACGCAGCCTCGCCTGTGCGCGCGCCTCGCGCTCGAAGCGAGCCACCACTTCCGGGTCATGGGCAATTTCTGGCGCCAGCACTTTGATGGCCACCGGGCGTTCCAGCGAGGTGTCGCTGCCATAGTAGACCGCGCCCATGCCCCCGCGGCCGAGCAGACGCACGACCTCGAAGTGCTTGAGGCGCGTGCCTTCTAGCGAGTCGGCAGACGCCCTGGCCTCGGCTTCAGTCGTGCTCCTGACCAGAATCGTCGCGTCGAGAGAAGGAAGGCTTTTCTCTCCGTCGCCCATGGATCAACAGAATAGCGCAGAAGCCGCTAGATATGGGAACTAGCCCTGGGCGTGATTCCAAGGCGAGAAGACCTGGGCCATCTACCGGCGCAGCCCTGACGGTCGTGTGCCAATCCTCGGATGACAGCCGGGCGTCAGCTGCGCTCATCGTGTAGGCTGCTCCCTTTCTCGAAAGAGTCTCTTGCTTCCGGAACTGACCACCGATCCCTTGCCCGCCGCTCAACCAAGTTTAGCCCAGCGCGCCTCTGCCAGCCTGCTTGTGTCGGCGACTTTATTCGCGATCATGGCCATGCTGGCGCGGTTGGCTTCGCGTAGCATCCCTGGGCCGCAGGTGGCGTTGGTGCGTTTCTGCGTCGGGGTCGTGGCGGTGGCGGGCGCGTGGACGATCTTCCGCGTCGAACTGCGGCCGCACCGCTGGCGCTGGTTGATTGCGCGCGGATTTTTTGGCGGAACGTCTGTGCTGCTCTACTTCGCATGCATCGAGCACTTGGGGGTGGGCCGCGCCACGTTGCTCAACTACACGTCGCCCGTGTGGTCGTTGCTGTTTGGTTGGATTTTGCTCAAAGAGCGGCCACGCCAGAATGTCGTCCCTGCGCTGGTGTTGACCCTGGCAGGCGTTGTGCTGATCGTGGGCAGTGGGGGCGGCGCCTGGCGGCTAAGCGGCTGGGATTTGGTCGGTGAG
>PMIX01000324.1 GCA_003158395.1 Myxococcales bacterium
GCGGCTGTGCAACGCCATGGGCCCGACCAGTGGCAAGATCGTCAAGAAGAACGGCCAGGCGCCTGGCGCGGTCGGCATCCTTCACTGCATCGGCTCGCGCGACGAGAACTACTGCAAGCACTGCTCGCGCGTGTGCTGCATGTACTCGCTCAAGTTCGCGCACCTGCTGCGCGAAAAGACCACAGCGCGCGTGTACGAGTTCTACATCGACATGCGCGCCTTCGGAAAAGGCTACGAGGAATTCTATGACCGGGTCATGCACGAGGGGACGCGCTTCGTGCGCGGCAAGGCCGGC
Organism: Myxococcales bacterium; assembly: GCA_003158395.1. GTDB lineage: Bacteria > Myxococcota_A > Polyangia > Fen-1088 > Fen-1088 > Fen-1137. Next base: position 296 of record PMIX01000324.1, read on the forward strand.
CAAGTGTTGCAGTCCAGCGAGGCCGACACCGACGCGCCCGAGGGCTCGATGATCGTCGTAGCCGAGGAGACCACCCTCGGCAAGCTGCTGCGCGTGCCGGTCGACATGATCATATTGGCCACCGCCATGGGCCCGGCACAGGGTGCCAAGCAGGTGTCCGAGATGCTGCGCATACCGCGCAGCCCGGATGGATTTTTCGCCGAGAAACACCCCAAGCTGGCGCCCACTGAAACGCCCACCGACGGGGTGTTCCTGGCTGGTACCTGCCAGAGCCCGAAGGACATACCCGACACCGTGGCGCACGCCTCGGGTGCAGCGGCGGCGGCCCTGCGCTTCATGGCTCGCGGCGAGGTCGAGATCGATCCTTCCATCGCGCTGGTGCGGCCCGAGATGTGCACGGCCTGCGGGATGTGCGTGGACGTCTGCGCCTACCAGGCCATCGAGATCGATCCCAAGCGCAACAAAGCCGTGGTCAACACCACCACGTGCAAGGGATGTGGCACCTGCGTGGCCACCTGCCGGGCCACCGCCATCGAGCTGCAACAGTTCACCGGTCGGCAGATCTATCACGAGCTGACCGGGCTGCTCGGGGAGGCATGGTGATGAGCGACCGCTACGAGCCCCGCATCGTCGGTTTTCTGTGCAACTGGTGCAGCTACGCCGGCGCCGATCTGGCGGGCACCTCGCGGCTGAAGGTACCGGCCAACCTGCGGGTGGTGCGGGTGCCCTGCTCGGGCCGCATCAATCCGCTGTTCATCTTCAAGGCGCTGGAGGAAGGCGCCGACGGGGTGATGGTGTCGGGCTGCCATCCTGGCGACTGCCACTACATCAGCGGCAACCGCTACGCCAAGCGCAAGTTGGCAGTGCTTCGTCGCCTGCTAGACTGGGTTGGCATCGAGCCCGAGCGCATCCATTTCACCTGGCTGTCGGCCTCCGAGGGCGCGCGCTACGCGGTCGAGGTGGCCGAGTTCGTCGACAAGGTGCGGGCCCTGGGCCGGCACAATCCCATGGCGCGCCAGGGGGTGGCGTCGTGAACCAGTCGCTGCGCGAAACGGTCAAGCGCCTGTTTACCGAGGGCAAGGTGAAGTCCGTGCTCGGCTATCGCGAGCATCCCTTGTCTAAGGCCGTGGTGGCCACGCTCATCACACGGCCCGAGGACGCGGACACCCTCATCTTCGATGATCGCTGCGTGCAGAACCTGGCCCGCGCCTTGACCCGCGACCTGCCGTTGCCGGTGGGCATCGTGGTCAAGGGTTGCGACGGTTGCGCGGTCAGCATGCGCATCACCGAGGGCGATTTTGCCCGCGAGCAGATCGTGGCCATCGCGGTGGCCTGCGCCGGCGTTAGAGCCGACGGCAAGACCCTGGACGAACGCTGCCAGCGCTGCGAGATGCATGTCTCGCCGCTGGCTGATGTCACCGTCGGCGATACGTCGTCGCTGCCCAAGCCAGAAAAGACACGTGCCGAGACCATCGCCAAGATCAAGGCCATGACGCCGGCCGAGCGCTTCGCTTTTTGGCAAAAGGCCTTCGAGCCATGCACCCACTGCTACGCCTGCCGCGAGGTCTGTCCGCTGTGCAACTGTGCGGTGTGCGTGACCGACCAGAACGCCCCGCGCTGGATCGAGCAGACTGCCAAGCCCTCGTCCAATCTCATGTGGCACATGATCCGCGCCTTCCACCACGCCGGCCGCTGCGTCGACTGTGGTGAATGCCAGCGGGCCTGTCCCGAGGGCGTGCCCATGCACCTGCTCGACCTGTGCTTGGCTGAAGACGTCGAGGAGCTGTTCGATTTCAAGACCGGGGTCAAGCAGGGCGGCAAGTGGCCTTTCCTGCTTTTCAATCCGGAAGATCCTGATAGCTGGCTGGGAGGACCCCATCGTGGCTGATGGCATGAGGCTTTCGCGCGAGTCGCTTCAGGCGGCGCTTCGCCAGCGGGGAGCGCTGTGGGCGCCCAACGACGCTGGCCACTGGAGCCAGGTCGAGGCGTTGCCCGAGCTGGGCCCCATCCGGCCGCGGCGACCGGTCAAGGATCTGTTCACGCCACCCCGGCGCGAGATCGCCCGCTGGAAAGCCGGCGCCGGTCCCGCCGAGATTGAGCCGGCCCAGCCCGACCAGACACCGGGGAGCGTGTTCGGGGTGCGGCCCTGCGACGCCCGCGCCCTTTTGCTGCTCGACCGCGCGTTCCTGCAGCCATCCTGTGTGGATCCGCACTACAAGGCCAGGCGTGAAAACCTTCTATTGATCGGCGTCGCGTGCCAGCCAGGCCCCAACTGCTATTGCGGCGTGTTCGGCTTCGGCCCCGACGACAAGGACGCGGTCGACGTCATGCTGACGCCAGAGGCAGGCGGCTTCGTGGCCCAGGCCGGCAGCCCGCGCGGCCAGGCATTTCTGGCCACCGTACCGGCGGGCGCGGCCGTGCCCCTGGCGGCACCGCGGCCTGGTCCGCAACCCGAGTGGTGGACCGGCCTACCCGACCCCAAGGCGTTGTACGCGAACTTCGACCACCCCATGTGGCACGAGCTTGGCATCTCCTGCATGAACTGCGGCGTGTGTACCCAGTACTGCCCAACCTGCCAGTGTTTCACCATCGACGACGAGTCATTCAAAGGCGAAATCCAGCGCCTACGCATTGTCGACAATTGCCAGCGCTCGGATTTCACCCGCATGGCGGGCGGGCACAATCCGCGCCAGGTCGCGGCCAGTCGTCTGCGCCAGCGCGTGCTGCACAAGTTCTCGTATATCCCGACGCAGAACCCGGGCCTGCTTGGCTGTACTGGCTGCGGCCGCTGCGTGGATCTGTGCCCGCTCGACCGGCACCTATTCGCCGACGTGTTCGAGATCATGAAGCGCATCAACCAGGAGGCCGAACGTGTTGCGTGATCCCTTGCTGCCGCTGGCTGCGCGAATCAGCGAGCGCGTCGACGAGACCGCGGACACGGTCACCTTCCACTTCGAACTGCTCGACGAGGCCGAGCGCAAGGCCTTCCGCTATCTGCCCGGCCAGTTCGCCGAGATCTCGGCCTTTGGCGAGGGCGAATCCACCTTCGTCATCGCCGGCGATCCAGCCAAGCCCGAGCGACTGACCGTCACCACCAAACGGGTGGGCGCCCACACCGAGGCTTTGCACCACTTGTATGCCGGCGCCATCATTGGGTTCCGTGGCCCGTACGGCAAGGCCTTTCCCGTCGCCGAATGGAAAGGCAAGGACATCGTCATCGCGGGCGGTGGCATCGGCCTGGCGCCGCTCAAGCCGATCGTCTGCCATATTCTCAATCATCGCGCCGACTACGGCAAGCTGACCATCGTGTACGGCGCACGCAGCCCGGGCGATCTGATGTACGCGACGGATCGCGAGATCTGGGCCAAGGCGCCCAATACCGAATTGGTGGTCACGGTGGACAAGGGCGACGCCAACTGGAAGGGGCGCGAAGGTTTCGTGCCCGCCGTGCTGCGCGCGGCCGCGCCCAGCGCGCAGAACGCAGTGGCCATCACCTGTGGCCCGCCCATCATGATCAAACTGACCCTACCCGTCTTCAAGGACCTGGGCTTCCCCGCCGAGCGCATCTTCACCACCCTGGAGATGAAGATGAAGTGCGGCCTGGGCCAATGCGGCCGCTGCAACATCGGGCCGTTCTACGTGTGCAAGGACGGGCCGGTGTTCTCAGTGGCGCAGTTGCAACAGCTCCCTCAGGAGTTCTAGCCAGGATCTCGGGGCGCGCGATCCAATACCGTGTTGGCTACCTATTCCACACAGAGAGCACAGGGAACACAGAGATCGGATGAGAAGAAAGGGTTCGGATTGCGCAGAACCCAACCCTTTCCTCTCCAGTCAGGCTCAGTGGCCTCCGCGTCTCTGTGAGAAACAGCTAACTTAGAGTTCCAGGCTGAGGGTGAACTGGTTCGCATCGTCGGTCATGAACTCGTCTAGATAGGGCGAGTAGGTCTGAACGCGTATCTCCTTCTTGTCGTAGTCGAATTCCAGAACCCGCAGAAAACCGCTGCCGCCACGATCGTCGGCGGTGCCGCCATAGAGCCACTGGTAGTCAGACAGCATCTGGTGCACGCGTGAGCCGTCTGGCCGCAGGCTAGTCAGTCGCTTAGCCCCGTTATCGTGGCCGCAGAACACTAGGCGCACGTTCGGGTTGGGCACGATGAGCTTCTGCCAGATCTCTTCCCCGTCGTTGATGCCCTGCGCGGACGTGTAGCCGTACCACTGCGGGATGAACCACTGGAAGTTCGGCTGGGTGCTGTCGAGCCCGGAAACTGCGATGTTGTAGCGTGTCCCGTCCCCGTAAAGGTAAGCGTG
>PMIX01000300.1:0-1703 GCA_003158395.1 Myxococcales bacterium
CGTACATGTTCTTGTACTCGCGCAGGGCATCTTCCTCGCTGGTGTGGAAGGAGTAGGCGTCCTTCATGATGAACTCGCGCCCGCGCATAAGGCCGGCGCGCGCGCGCAGCTCATCGCGGAACTTGGTCTGGATCTGGAACAAGCTGAGCGGCAACTGCCGGTAGCTGCGCACGTCGTGGCGGACCAGATCGACGATCACTTCTTCGTGCGTGGGACCGATGACGAAGTCAGCGCCCTTGCGATCCTTGAAACGAAGAAGCTGGTCGCCGTAGCGATCCCAGCGTCCAGATTCCTGCCAGAGTTCGCCCGGGATGACCGCGGGCAAGAACACCTCCTGCGACCCGGCACGCGTCATCTCCTCGCGAATGATGCGGGTGATCTTTTGCACGACGCGCCAACCGAGCGGCAGGAACGAATAGATGCCGGCGGCCAGTTTCCGCAGGTATCCGCCGCGAACCATCAAAATGTGGGACGGCACCTCAGCCTCGGCAGGGGCCTCTTTCAGCGTCGGGATCAGGGTCTTTGAGATTCGCATCGTCGGGGTTCATAACATACGCGGGGCAAGACAAGGCAGATGTCCTCTGGCTGAGGACACAATGCGATATACGATTTCGACTATCGCAGCCCAGAAAGATCTGGGAAAATGTGATTGTAACTATTCTGGAATAGCTTCTCGTTCACGACGGTTGGGAAGGCGAAGTGGCGGTTGAGAAATGGTGCCACCGAACAAGAACCAGGGAGGGAGACGATGCAGCTGCGGCACATCCGTCCGGGATCGGTTGACTGGAACGACGCGATCAACGAGGGAAGGGATGCAAACCTGGCCCGCCTGAGCCCCGAAGAGGTGAGGAAGCTTCGTGCGGTTCTTGCGGCCGAGGGTCTAGAAGAGGAGACAAAAGCGCGGACCCGACGTGCGCACCGGCAGAACTAGCCGGCAGCCGAAGATCTTGAGATCCGGTGCGGACCGTGGAAGGACCGCACCTCCCCGCGGCGGGCACCGGCGAGGAGTGCCCGCCTACGCCCGGCCTGTCCGGGCCGTCGGCCCCCGCCCGATCTGCGGATCGCGCGGGGGCGCGGGGCGGAGATCGGTTTTGCGACAGTCGACTCTCCCGGGTGACTGTCGTAAAACCCACCCCATGCGCGCGTGGGTGCTCGCCGCCTTGTTGCTCGCTGGCTGTGCCAGCGGTCAGGTGCAAGCCCGCCAAGAGGGCCCCTTCTCCACTTCACCTGAGGCGGGGGCCCCGGAGCATGGCGCGCGGCACGAGGATCGCGGGGGCGACGCAGATTTTCGGGCGGCTGCCAGCAAGGCTTTCGCGTCGGATCCGGCCACGGCGCGCAGTGCGCTGGAGGCCTTCCTGGCCAGCCATCCAGACCATCGCCAGCGTCCGGCTGCCCTCGCCCTTCTGGCGCGGGTTCAGATCGTGTCGGGCGACACAGCCGGCGCCAAGACCACGCTGGAGAAAGCCGACGCGGGCGGAAGAACGCCTGACTTCGACTTCCTTCTCGGAATCGCCGCCAGCCGGCTGGGGAACGCCGTATTGGCGGTCGCGCTGCTGCGGCCGTTTCTCGCGTCCGGCCCGCCCCTGGTCGGAGGCCTGACCGACGTCGATGCCCCACTGCTCTTATGTGCCGCTGCGGCCGAGGCCCTGGTTGAAACCGGTGATCCGGTGGCTGCCATCGAGCAGTGGGATCGATACCGCAGC
>PMIX01000300.1:1736-3610 GCA_003158395.1 Myxococcales bacterium
TGGAGCAAGACATCGGCCTGGTTCGGCGCAACCTGGGTTTCGACCCGGGCCTGCACGGGACGACAACTGGTGATCCGCTTCGGCTCGGCCTCGCCGTTCCCCAGTCGGGCGCGCAAGCCCGTCTGGGCGAGGTCGTGCTGCGCGGCGCGATGTTGGTGATGGCTGAGCCCACGCCCTCGGGCGACTCGTCCTCGTATCAGCTCATGGTCCGCGATGCCGCCGCTCCCGCCGAGCGCGCCGGGACCGCGGGCGTAGGCGCGGCGGCCTGGTCGCTGGCGCGTGAGGACTCGGTCATCGGCCTTGTGGGCTCGCCCGATCCGCGCAGCATCGAACTGGCTACACGTGACGGCGTCCCTTTCCTGCTGCTCGACGAACATGCCCCGGGTGCCCGCACCACCGCGTTCCAGCTGATCCATGCGCCCGAGTCGCGTGCCATGGCGCTGGCGCAGCAGGCGCTGGCGATGGGCGCGCGCCGTTTCGTGGTGTTGGGGCCAGACAGCGCCTCAGGCAAGCGCCTGGCCGGCGCCTTCAAGAATGCCCTGACGGCCGGCGGTGGCGCATTGGTCGCACACATCACCTACGTCGCGGGCGCCACGTCTTTCTCCGCGCAGGTGAATGAGCTGCGCAGGCTTGCCTTCGACGCCCTGTTCGTGCCCGACGAGGCGGCTCGCCTGGAGCTCGTGGCACCGGCCCTGGCCGCAGCCGGCATCTGGCCCCGCCGGCCGCGCTTGCCGGTTACGCCTTCGTCGCCGACCGCGCCGATCGCCAGGCGACGTGAGGCGCTCTTGCTCTCCACCGCCTTGAGCCTTTCCGAGCGACTGCTCCGGAATGCCGAACGCTACGTCCAGGGCGCCATGCTTTGCCCCGGCTACTATCCGGCCGAGGACGCGCGCAGCGGGAACTTCGTTGCCCGCTTCCGCGAAATCTATGGCACCAGCCCGACGGCTGCCGACGCCTATGGGTACGACGGCTTGTCGATCCTGCGCGGGGCTGTCGAGCGCGGCGCGCGCACCCGCGCCGATATTCTGCGCCTGATGTCAGGCGGGCGCTTCGAGGGGACGACCGGCGACATCCGTTTCGGCCCTGACCATGGCCGCGTCGATCTGCCTCTCATCTATGTCGTCGACGGCGACAGCATCCGCCTTCTGAAATAGCTTGGATGTGGTAAATCCGTCTCGTGCCTGCGCGGGAAGAGCCCGATCTGCTGCGCGCCATCGAGCGCGGTGAGATCGCGCCCATCTACTGTCTGCACGGCCCCGAGCGCTTTCTCGTCGACCGCACGGTGGCGGCCCTGCGCCGAAGGATCTTTGGTGCGACGGCGGGAGACACTTCGGGGCTCAACTGCGAGCTCTTCGACCTGAAAGAAGTCGCCCTGGCCGAGGTCCTGGCGGCAGCCCGCACCCTGCCCATGTTCGCCAAGCAACGTCTGGTGATCGCCCGCGGCCTAGAGCAAGTGAAGGCCGACGCCCTCGAACCGCTCATTGCCTACGCCGCCCATCCCAATCCCAGCACCTGCCTGGTGCTCTTGGCCGAAAAGGTCGATGGCCGTCTGCGCGCCTTTCTGGCGCTGCGGAGGGCTGGTTTCTTGCACGAATTTGCACGGCTCAAGGATCGCGACCTCGGTCCGTTCATCGCCCGTGAGGCCAAGGCACGCGGCATGACCATTGACAGCGACGCGGCCGAGGCGCTGGCCAGCGCAGCCGGCCCCGATCTGGGCCGCCTGATGCAGGCACTGGAACAACTGGAAATCTACGTCGGCCAGGCCGGCCGGATAGGCCGAGCCCAGGTCGAAGAGCTGGTGCCAGAATCGCGCGAGCGGAGTGTGTTCGAGCTGACCAAGGCCATCGGATCGGGCGACGCCCGTCGGGCGCTCC
>PMIX01000257.1 GCA_003158395.1 Myxococcales bacterium
ATGGCCGGGATGTTCGTGCGCATGGCGGCCATCATCATGCCCGGTGTGATCTTGTCGCAGTTGCTGATGCACACCATGGCGTCGACACAGTGGGCGTTCACCATGTACTCCACGCTGTCAGCGATGAGGTCACGGCTGGGCAGCGAATAGAGCATGCCGGTGTGGCCCATCGCGATCCCGTCGTCGATGGCGATGGTGTTGAACTCGGCGCCCCAGCCACCGGCGGCGTCGACCACTTTCTTCACCCGTTGGCCAATTTCGTGCAGATGGACGTGCCCAGGCACGAACTGGGTGAAGCTATTGACGATGGCGATGATGGGCTTGTCGAAGTCCGCTTCGCTCATGCCGTTGGCGCGCCAGAGGGCGCGCGCGCCTGCCATGTTGCGTCCGTGAGTCGTGGTGCGACTGCGATATCCTGCCATGCATGTACCTATAGGATCTTCGGGCTGCGCCGTCCACCCCTGCTGCAAGATCCCACGTTGCGATCTTCACCTTGAAAGGCCAAGCGGCTATGTTGTGGTCGGTGTTCCATGCGTGAGATTGTTGCTGACCAGAATCTGATAGCTGCTTGCGGCCTGTACTGCGGCGCGTGTCGCAGCTACCTGCGCGGCCGCTGCCCAGGCTGTTCCGCCAACGAGAAAGCCAAGTGGTGTGGGGTCAGAAGTTGCTGCGTGCAGCACGGCTACAAGAGCTGCGCCGACTGCGCCGAGTTTGCCAACGTGAAGGACTGCAAGAAGTACAACAACTGGATAGCCCGGGCGTTCGGGCTGATTTTCCGTTCCAACCGGGCGGCTTGCATTACCCTCATCCGGGAACAGGGCTACACGGTCTTTGCCGCTGACATGGCGGCGCAGAAGCGGCAGAGTCTTCCACGCTAGAATTCTGTCCTCTCGAATCCTTGCACTCCTGGTCGGATGTTCAGTAGACTGCGGGGGTGCCCCTCTCTCGGGTCGCCCCTTCTGTGCAGACCGCGCTCGACGCCCTTACCCAGGCTGCTCGCCACGATCTTTCCTGCGCCTGCGGCCCGTCGCAGCCGCGGCAGCGAGGACGCGACGGGCTGTGGATCTACCCGGCAGCGCTGCCCTCGGGCCAGCGCGTGCCCATGCTGAAAGTGCTGCAGGCCTCGGGCTGCGAACGCTCGTGCATCTATTGCGTGGAACGTTGCGGGGGCCAGGGGCGATCCCTCGCGCTGCGGCCCGAGCAACTGGCCAGCGCGTTCGTGGATCTGCACAATCAGGGCCGCGTCTTCGGGCTGTTCCTTTCCTCCGCGATTCACGGAACCGCGGTTGCGACTATGGACCGCATGCTGGGCACGGTCGAGCTTCTGCGCCGACGGCACCGATTTCGTGGCTACATCCACCTGAAGATGATTCCGGGCTGTCAAACCGATCAGATCGACCGCGCCATGCAGCTGGCCACGCGCCTGTCGGTGAACATGGAGGCACCCACGGCTGCGCATCTGGCTCGCATCGCGCCCGGCAAGAACTTCGACACGGAGATCCTGGCGCCTATGCGGCAGGTCAGCCGAGCCATCGCCGATGGCCGCTTTGCGCGCGCGGGGCAGACCACGCAGCTGGTGGTGGGCGCGGCCGGCGAGGCGGATCGTGAAGTGGCGCGTGCCGCTGCCTGGGCGTATCGCGAGCTGAGCCTGGCGCGGGTTTACTATTCGGCGCTGCAACCAGTGCCGGGGACGCCGGTCGCGGATCGGCCGCCGGTTGCCTTTGGCCGCGAACACCGCCTGTACCAGGTGGATTTCCTGCTACGGAGTTACGGCTTTTCCGTGGACGAGATCGAATTCGATGCGGGCGGTGCATTGCCTCTCGACGTGGATCCCAAGACCGCCTGGGCGCGCCGTCATCCCGAGCGGTTCCCGGTCGAGATCAACACCGCGGCCCGGGGCGAGCTGCTGCGCGTGCCCGGCATCGGGCCGCGCGCGGTCGAGCGCTTGGAACGGATGCGCCGGCAACATCGGCTGCGCGACATCACATCCTTGCGCGCGGCCGGCGCGTCCTGGAGGGTGGCCGCGCCCTTCGTGCTGGTCGACGGCAAGCCGGGCGAGCGACAGATGAGTTTCCCTTGTGCGCGAGGATAGGGCTGCTCGGGTACGCCCATTCAGCCTTATCCTTCGTCAACTGTGATAGTCTCTTTTGTGTCATGGCGGTCCTTTCGGCGCTCCGCAGATTTGCCCGATTGGGGTTCTGGGTTGGCCTGGGCGCTGGGGCGATGTTGATCGATGCGTGCGGCGGCGGACAATGGCGCGAGGAACAGAATTTGGCGGCCGATGGACCGGCCCCAGCGGTACCGAAGAAAGATGCGGCAGCCGCTCCTGATGCCGGCAGTGATGCACCGGTGTTGCACCTCCAGGCCATCGACGCCGACCAAGCTCAGCCCACAGATGGCGGCAAGACCGACCTGTGGGACACCATCTGCGAGTGAGCCGGGATGGCGCGCCGTGAAGGTCGCGTTTCTCTCCCTGCAAGCATCTGAGCCGCTGGCCTACGGCCTGATGTCCCTGGCCGCTTCGCTGCGCCGGCATGGTCACCAAGCAGCGCTGGCCCAGGGTGGCACCGTTGCGGCGGTCGCTGAGAACCCGACCACCCGATCGGCCGATGTGTTGGCCTTTTCGGCGACGACCGGCCTTCATCGCGTGTACCTGGCCTGGGCGCGGGTCTTGCGCACCCGGTTTCCCGACAAGCTGTTGGTCATGGGTGGTCCCCATCCCACCTTCTACCCTCGGGTTCTCGAACAAGCGTCCCTCGACGGGGTGTGCATTGGTGAAGGCGAAGAATCCTTTCCGGAATTCCTGGAGCTGGCCCAACTTGGCTTTCCTCGGATTCCCGACGGCTGGTGGATCCGCCGCGACCATGGCCAGGGGCCGGTGGAGCGCGGTGCCACGCGCGGCCCCGTGCCGAATCTGGATTCGCTCCCTCCTCCTGCCTTCGACCTGTTTTACGATGTGGCTCCCCGCTACCGGAAAGAGCCCAATAAGTCTTTTCTGGCCACGCGTGGCTGTCCCTACCGTTGTTCCTACTGCTTCAATCGTCAGCTCAGCGAACGGTATCGGGCATTCGGATCCCTTCTGCGCGCCCACGATCCCGAACGTGTGTGCGACGACATCCTGGCGGTGCGCGACCGCTGGGGCGTGAAACTGGTGTGGTTTCTCGACGCCAATTTCGTCGCCAACGTGCCCTGGCTGGAAGCCTTCACCGCGGTCTACCGACGAAGGGTTGGATTGCCGCTCTTCTGCAAGCTGCGACCCGAACGGGCCACGCCGCGTATCGTGCGCCTGCTTGTAGATGCCGGTTGCACCGCTGTGGGCATTGGCCTCGAATCCGGTTCAGAGCGCGTTCGCCGGGAAATCCTGTGCCGGCCCGCCTCCGATGCCGACATCTTGGCTGGCTGCCGCCAACTTAAGGCCGCCGGCATCCGGATCATGGCCTTCAGCATGCTTGGCATTCCCGGCGCGAGCATGGAAGACGAATTGCGAACCCTGGCCCTCAATGTGGCGTGCGGGGTCGACCTGGCCGCGGCGACCATCCTGCAACCCTACCCCGGCACGGCCATCGCAGAATGGGCCGAGGCGAAGGGCTTGTTCGACGGCAACTACGACCGTCTCGGGTATTCCTACTTCGACGAGTCGCCTTTTCGCTTCCCCAGCCAGCGCGAACGCGATCGCGTGACCAACTTGCAACGGCTGTTCAGCTACGCCGTGGAGTTCCCCGAGGTGCGCAACAACATCCGCTGGCTGATTGACCGCAAGCCCAACCGTTTCTTCACCACCCTGTTCAAGCAACGCCAGACTCGCGGCGTCCGCCGTGGTTTCTATCGAGCCTTCCGGCGCGGCCGCGCGGTCGATACCGGCACAGTTGAACTCCTGGCGCGCGCTTGCCGAGACCTGAAACTCGATCCGCTGGGATACGCGACGTGCTCGTCTTTATGATTTGCCTCGGTGCCAGGAAGTGGGCCACCGGAAGACCGGACACCAACACCACCCGAGCCGCGCGCGGTTCTCAAGCAAATTCCGTCAGCGGCCGATAGATAGGTCAGAAAACTGCTATGAGTATCGCGCCGCAACGGGCAGCCCGATCGTGCATTATTACCGTCGGTGGCGGCAAGGGCGGGGTGGGCAAGAGCATCGTCGCACTCAACCTCGCGGCCCTACTGGCGCAAGATGGTCATCGAGTGGTGATCGCCGATATGGATCTGGGAGCCGCGAATCAGCATCTCCTCCTCGGTCTGCCCAACCCGGCTATGGGGCTTCAGGCCATGCTCGACAAGTCGGTGGGAGAGGCCAAGAACTGCCTGACCGATACACAAGTGCCCAACCTCCGGCTGCTGGCCGGCACGAGTGGCGTGCTGGGCGCCGCCAATATCAGCCATGCGCAGAAGGCTCTCCTTCTGCGCAAGCTGCGTGCCCTGGAGGCGGACATTATTGTCGTCGACGTTGGTGCCGGCGTGGGATACAACGCGCTCGATTTCTTCGATCTCGGCGTACGCAAGCTGATCGTTACCACACCCCAGGTCACCGCCCTTCACGATGCCTACGCGTTTCTCAAGAGCGCCGTGCTGCGCCTCTTGCGCCACAGCGTGGAAGAGGCCATCGATGCGGCCATGTTAGAGCCGGCCACGCTGAGCACGAGTACCGAAAAGGTGGTGGAGATCTTGGCCCGCTTGCGCGAGATACGCCCAGCACTGGCCGACAAGGTTTTCACAGAGATCGAACGCTTTGGCGCGTGCATGGTTGGTAACCAGGTGTTCAAGGACGCGCATGCCGGCGTCTTCGGCGCAGTGGCAAATACCATGCACGATTTCCTCGGCCTGAAGGTCCCTGTGCTCGGTTGGCTGCGTTCTTCGGCCNNCCTTTCGCAGTCTGGCCCGAACTCTGCTGGCGACCCTACCAGTTGACGAACATGACCTAAGCACCGTTGAGAAAGTGGCTGGTTGATCCAGCGATCCCCCACCGTATGCATGGCTCCGAGCCGCCCAGATCCCCGCATCGGGCGGCCATGTCCCTCGCGCGCGCGAAAGCGGCGACGTTAGGCAGCCGCACGGGATAGCGCGGCCTCGGCACTGTTTGCGGCGAAGCCCGCAAGGGGCCACAATGTTCCACATGCTGGCCGGACTGCGTGTCGTGCTCTCGTGCGGTCTGTTCGTGTGTTCGTGCGAAGGGAACGGGCTGCGGACGCTGACCACTCATGACTCTGGGGGCATAGGCGGCGCCACAATGTTCGCCACGGGGGGCACGGGTACAGGTGCCGCTGCAGCCACGACCGGCCCGACGGGAGGCGCGACCAGCTCCGGGAAGACGACCGGTACCACGGGGACGACCGGCACCACGGTGCCGCAAGGAGTCTTCATACCGGCGGGCAACATGACCGTAGCAAGGGAGGGTCACACGGCGACGCTGTTGCCCAACGGGAAGGTGCTCATCGCCGGTGGCGTGAACCGCGGCGGGTCTCTCGCAAGCGCAGAGCTCTACGACCCGGCGACCGGAACATTCACGGTTTCCGGCAGCATGTCCGTGGCAAGGGACGGCCACACGGCGACGTTGTTGC
>PMIX01000366.1 GCA_003158395.1 Myxococcales bacterium
CGAAGAAGCGCGTCCCCGCCTTCTCTCTGGAAGTCGAGGACATGGTGGCTGGGAAGCCCGTGGATCGACGCTGCTTCTACCTGAAGGTCCCGGCCGGTCGCGAACAGGAGACTGCCTACCGCCGCGCCCTGCCCTGCCGCGGAATTCACCGTCTATCGGGCCTGCGTCTCTCCACGCGCTTCCCCTTCGGGCTCCTGCGTCGGTCGATGGATCTGCAGGCTCCGGCCGAATTGCTGGTCTACCCGGCCTTGCTGCCCGTGACCGACGTCGTGCTGTCTTCGGGTTTGGCGGAGCTGAATGACCGACAGTCGACCTCCCGCACCCGTCAGGGCGAATTCGAAAGCTTGCGCGAGTTCCGACCTGGCGACGATCCAAGGGACATCCATTGGCGCACCTCGGCCCGACGCGGACGGCACTTCGTGCGCCAGTTCGAGGGCAACACGGGACGACTGGTGGTGCTGGCTCTCGACGACGCGCAGCCGAAGGAACTCCCGCCGGGCGGGGATCCCTCGGCGCCTTTTGAAGCCGCCGTTTCGTTGGCGGCATCCGCCGCTTTGGTTCTGCTTCGGCAAGGTTTTCAGGTTGGCCTGGCCACCAGCGGCGCGTTCCTGCCCCCGGGCGCAGGAAACATCCATGCGTCGCACATATTGAGGCACCTGGCGCTGGTCCAGATGCGGCCCGCTGCTGAGACGGGCGCGGGGAATCCTGTGCTCCCCGCGGCCCTGCGTGGTGCCGCTGTCCTGCGCGTGTTGCAGGGCCCGCAGGCCCCGCGACTGGAGCCCTCCCGACCCGCCGCAGGGAGGCCGTCGTGAGGTTTCGCCTGGTTCACAAGCTCACATCCTACCTGCTGGCGGGCACGGCACTCGCCACTCTCGCGACCTCCGAGTCCGCATCGTGGGTGAGCCTGGTTGTCCTGGCAGTGGCCGCAACCCTGTCCTGGTTCGTCGAGCCCGACACACGCCTGGGCACGTTGGTCGATCGGGCCGTGCCGCTGTTCAACCTGGCCACGGTGGCGTTCTTCGCCCTGGCGATGTTGCAGGTCGCGCGCAGTTTCCCCGAGGTCGATCTTTCGCCTTTCCTCGACTTCGTGCTTTTCCTGCTCGGCTACAAGCTATGCCAGCGACGCGGCAACCGCGACTACCTGCAAATCTACATCCTGTCGTTTCTGGTCATGCTGGCAGCCGCCTGGCAAGCCACCAGCGCTCTCTTCATCGTCGGCTTCCTGCTCTACGTCTTTCTGGCTACATGGACCCTGATCCTTTTCCACCTGCGGCGCGAGATCGAGGAGAACTACCTGGTCCCGCATACGGGCGACGTCTTGGGAGCGCGGGTGACGGTCACCCGTGTGCTCAATTCCCGCCGCGTCGTGGGCTGGCCCTTCTTCCTGGCCACCGGGTCGATAGCCGCGCTGGTGTTCGGCGGCGCGGCCCTGGTCTTCGCCAGCGTGCCGCGCGTGGGATTGGGCTTCGTCCTGGGTGGCGTGCGCCGCCAGGCAGGCGTGGCCGGGTTCTCCGACGAGGTCAAGTTGGGCATGCATGGCGTGTTGTCGCTCGACAACCAGACCGTGGTCCTGCGCGCTCAGGTTCCCCGCATCGCGACCCTGCGGAGTGATGATGCCCGCGAAGCCGCGATCGCCTCACTCTACTGGCGGGGAACCGTCTACGACACCTATGAACACGGCGAGTGGGTCCGCTCGCGGGACGAAAGAACCCGCACCCGCCTCTCGCTCTTCCATTCTCCCAGCAACGATGGACGGACCTACGTACTTTCGAGCCCACAGTCGCCCGGTCGGCCGCCCGGACGCAAGGCAACCATTGCCGGAGCTATCGAGCAGGACATCGAGGTGGTCGCCCTGGTAAACGCGGTGGCTTTTGCCCTCGACCAGCCGGTGGCGGTCGAGATGCCGCCCCCGCCGGCCGGTGCATTCACCGCCGTGGACGTGGAACCGCGTTGGTCCGGCGAGCTCGGCCTGCGCATGTTCCGGGTCAGTCCTTTCAATGTTGCCGATCGCGGCACCGTCATGCCGGAATTCTCCGGGGCACGGTACCGCGCGTACTCGCGCACGCTTGCCCCGCAAAGCGACGCAGGCGTGCCAGAAAGCCAACTGGCGCCCGGCGCGTTGGCGCCGTACCTGCGCGCGGCTCGGTCGCTCTCGCCTCGGGTGCGGGAACTGGCTCTGCGGCTAACGCGCGACAAGCCCGATGCCGCGGCCAAGATCGATGCCGTGGTCAAGTGGCTGCGGGCCACGCACAGGTACACGACCGACCTCAAGCGCGACGCGAGCATTCCCGACCCACTGGAAGACTTCCTGTTTCACCAGTCGGCCGGCCACTGCGAATACTTCGCCTCGGCAGCCGCCATGCTGCTGCGCCTGAGTGGCGTGCCCACGCGCTACGTGAATGGGTTTCTGGGTGGCGAATGGAACAACCTGCGCCAGTCCCTCACCGTGCGAGACAACCGCGCCCATTCCTGGGTCGAGGCCTACCTGGGCAGCCCCGGTTGGGTCCGCGTCGACGCCACACCTGCAGGTGCTCGGGGCGCGCGCATGACCCGCTTCCGCCAGATCCTCGATGCGGTGGAGATGTTCTGGAATCGCTGGGTCATCGAGTACAGTGCCAGCCAGCAACTCTTCTTGGCCCGGCAGCTCGGCCGGGAGTTCCGCTGGCTGCAGCCCCACTTCTCCTCACGCGGGAAACACCATCACCTCAGCAAAACCCAGGTTTTGGTGGTCGTCACCGTGCCTGTGGCGTTTGTGGTGGGGTTCGTTCTCCGCAAGCTCCCCCGGCGCCGGGCGATCGCGAACGGGCTTCGACGCGGACGGCGTAGCGAGCCGCCCGTCTTTCACGTCTACCAGAAGACCCTGGACCGGCTGGCGGCGCGGGGCCTCGCCAGGCACCCAGAAGAGACGCCACACGAGTATCTCGCACGCGTACGTAAGCAAGGCGTGACAGCCGCCGACTCTTTGGCGCGCCTGACAGACTGCTACGCCGAGGCCCGCTACGGCGGCATCGAGGTACCTCCCGAGGCCGTGTTGCAGCTCCGTGCCGAAGCTGCGTCTATCGGCCGAGACACGTAGTGTTACTTGCCATCCGGATTCGCCTCCGAGGCCCCTCACATCCGGGTAGCGTGCGACTTGCCAATTTGGCGCGGCCGCAAGGACGGGAGCGCCAGCAGATCAGCCCGAATGCTCCATAGAGCCATCGCCCCCTGCTCTTCCCTGCGACTGCGGAGCAGTTCGGCCTGGACTCGACGGCACGCTCGTTGCAGAAAGCAGACCAGTACCATGGTCCATCGTCGCCGATTGCGTACGGCCTTGCTCGGCTTGAGCGCAGCGCTTTGGGCCAGCCCGGGCTTGGCCCAGACCTCAACCAGCATCACCACCTCGACCGCGACGACTGCGCTGGCGACGACTGACTTCACCCTCATCTTGCAGCGCCAGGACAGCAACAGTTGGGTCGACTTGGCGACGACCGACGCCCTCACCTACCTGAACCAGGCGCGCTGCCAATGCAACACCAAGGTGCGCATCTTGGTGCAGATGGCCGATGCCTCGCGGTACAAGCTGGCGTCGCTGACCACAACCGGGACCAATGCGAAACTCTACGTCGGAAGCAACTGCGCAGGGTTGAACTCCCTCAACGCGCCCTATTGCGCCGACAGTGCGGTTCTCGGTGAGCTTGATGGACTCTCAACCCTATCGGCCAACGGAAGCTGGGCCCCCGAGACGACGGTGGGCCAGCTTTTCGCTGGCGCGCAAATGACCTGCACGGACACGCTCACCACGTCGGTCGTGCTCTGGATCAATACGACTGGGAGTATCTCCCCGGACTTGACGGGAAGCAGCGCGCCCTACCTCGGGATCAAACTCGACGGCACGCCCCCTCCGGCCCCTAGCGGCGTTGTGGTGGAAGGTGGCAATGAAGCCCTGGTGATGTCGTGGCTCACGGAAGCAACCGACAATCCAGACCTGGCCGGATACCTGGTGTTCTGCATGCGGGGAGACGGCCTGAAGGTTTTCAAGCCGGGCTACTACGGCAGCCAGTACGTGACCAGCCAGATTCTGTGTTCGACCGGCACCCCGGTCACGTCCAGCGCGATCTCAAGCGCAGCCGGGAGTACAACGGCGGTCGAGGTCGGGGCGCCCAGTTTCTTCCAGAATCTCAACCCCGACTACCTTTGCTCGGGTCTCTTGTCGCCCAGCCAGACCGGCCTGCGCCTCGAGATCCTGCAGAATGGGATTCCCTATACGGTGGGTGTCGCCGCAGTGGACAACAGCGGCAACGCCAGTCCCATCCAGAGCGGATTCGTCCAGGTTCCGGTGCCAACCATCGACTTCTATCAGGCGTACCGGGACGCGGGCGGCCAATCACCCGGCGGCTATTGCACGTTGGGCGGATGGGACGCGCAAATCGGGGCCGTTTCGTTGCTAGCCAGCGCTGGGCTTTTTGCCCTGATCATCCTCCGTCGCCGCCGCCGCACGCGACGCGCGCTGTCTCGCGGACTGCCTTTCCTTCTGCTGGCGCTGACCAATAGTCCGGCGCAGGCACAGGCCATCACCCATGGAAGCGACGAGATGTCGGTCGACGAGCCCCATGCCTACCAAACCCCGAAGGAATGGGCCATCGAACTGCGCTTCGGCCCCTACGCTCCCGACGTCGATTCCGAATTCGCCGGCAGCACGGGCGCCACTCCCTACAAGACGGTGTTCGGCGGCAAGCGGCACCTCATGTCGCAGTTGGAGCTCGACTGGCAGTTCTTCCAGGCCTTCGGCTCTCTCGCCGCCGGGGTCGCCATCGGCTACTACAACCAAAGCGCGAAGGCTTTCACCGCCAATGCGACGGGAGGATGCGTGCTCGACTCGAAGGACGCCTGCGTGCGCTCGGGCGACACGACCACCTTGCGGCTCATCCCGGTTGCCGCCCTGCTCGTGTACCGCTGGGACGTGGCGGCCTACCGCTGGAGCATCCCTCTCGTGCCCTACGCCAAGTTGGGGCTCAACTACACCTTCTGGCAAGTCAATGACGGCAACGGGAACGTGCCCTACTTTCGCGGTGGCCACGGCTCGGGCGGCACCCTAGGTTGGCAAACCGCTGTAGGGATGTCTCTCATGCTCGACTTCTTGGATCCCACCGCCGCGCGCACCCTGGATATGGAGACGAGTGTCAACCACAGCTACGTGTTCTTCGAGTGGAACCGGGTGGACGCCACAGGATTGGGGCTGAGCAACAAGCTACACGTGGGCGACAGCCGGTGGGTCATCGGCCTGATGTTCGAATTCTAGACCGCGGTACTATGGAGGGGCCGTGAGCACCGACGCCCCAC
>PMIX01000206.1:0-7607 GCA_003158395.1 Myxococcales bacterium
GAACCCTCCCAGGGTTCCCATGTATCGAGGCGGGGGATTCGGCCTTCCTCTTTGGTGCGCAGGGCGCTATAAGCCCGCTCACCTATGAAGAGTGCCAAGAACAACGAAGCTCTAAAGCAGCTGGCCGGTCACGGCGCCGCAACCCTCGTCGCCGACGGGATGGTGTGCGGGATGGGCACCGGCTCGACAGCCCGTTTCTTCATAGAAGAGGTCGGCCGAAGGATGAGGGAGGAGGGACTTCGCATCACCGGCATCCCCACGTCTTTCCAATCACGTATTCTGTGCCAAGAACAGGGGATCCCCCTCCGCGATGCTCAGGACTGCCGAAGAATTGACCTGGCCGTCGACGGCGCGGACGAAGTAGACCCGGACCTCAACGTCACAAAGGGAGGCGGGGCCGCCCACACGCTTGAGAAACTGGTGGCCACCATGGCAAGCCAATTCGTGGTCATCGTGGACGAAAGCAAGTTGGTCCCCCGGCTGGGGACCACTCTCGACATCCCCATCGAGATCATCCTTCCAGCTCTTGGCTACGTGACCGAGGTAGTGACACGTTTGGGGGGCGAGGCGCGGCTGCGGATGGGCCTCAACAAGGATGGTCCGGTGGTGACAGACAACGGCCAGCTTATCATCGATGCCAAGTTTGGCCTCGATGTCGACCTGCGTGAGGTCGATGCCCGCCTGCACCGCACCCCCGGTGTTCTCGACACGGGGTTGTTCTTCGATCTTGCTGCCAAGGTTCTGGTTGGCGTTTCCGACGACATGAGCGTGAGGACCCTGGAACGGAAGGCCTGAGAGGCCAGGCGCTTTCCTACTCAAGGGCACCTAGTGCCGTGCGAGCAGTCCCGGCCGGGAGCGCCCTGGCCTTCTGGTGCGGCACGTACACCTGCACAGGCAAGTATGCGGAAGGCACGTCCGGCACCAGCGGGTCGCCCGGGCGGGCCGCGTCCGAGCCGGGCCGCACCCGCAGATCGGCGCCATCCACGTTGACAAACGGGCTGGCGTGGCCCACCACAATGCGGTCGAGGCCTGTGATGGGGACGATGCCCGGTTCGGGGCGCGGCCGTTGGCCAAACCCCTCGCTCACCCAATTGGGGCCGAGGAGCAGGCGCCCCACACCGTCCAGCAAGAAGAGGTGCGTGCTCCCCTGACGAAACACGATGTTGTTGCGCATATCGGCCGTCTCGTCGGCGGTCTCGAGACGGAAGAGAGCTGTGTTCCAGCGATCGTTCTTTTCACCGCGAATGATGACGGTGTTGTTGAAGAAGAAGAGCGTTCCCTTCCGGTACTCCGCCGTGGTGCCGTTGTCGCCCCCGTAGTGCACGAGGGCGAAGCCGTCCAGCGGCCCATTCAGTAGGACGTTGCCGTAGACGTAGGTTCGCCGGAAACGCGGATCCGCTCCGGTGATCCCTGAACTCTCCTCCGGCTCGACCAGATCGAGGAGATGGGCCCCACCCTCGATCCAGTTGTAGCGGATCACGGTGCCGGCAGAGCGATCTTTGAGGGCATTGCCGCCGGCGTCGGGTCGCAGAGGCCCAAATCGGTTGTATTGATAGACCATCCCAACCGCCTCGCTGTAGGCATTGTGGTGGTAGTAAGACCGTGCAACTCCGTTACCGTAGATGTGGTTCCCCTCGGCCAGGATGTCGCGCGATACGGTTTCTTCCTCATCGCCGGAGGCCACAAAAAAGCCATTGGCCGAATCGGTCACCGTGCAGTGGCGAACGACGATGTGCTCACCCCGCTCGATGAAGATCGCGGCTGCGCTGGAGGAAAAGCGATGGCGCTTTCCATTCTGATCGGTGAAGGAATACCTCGGGTGGGCACCCCGCAGGTCGAGTCCTTCCAGCACGACATAGCGGGGCTTGAAACCCCAGGGGTGGCCCTCGCGCAAGCTTACGACGACGATTCCGCGTTCCTGAGTGGGCGGGTACGGGAAGCCCAACTCCCGCACCGTGCGGGCATCCTGGCCTGTGATCACCGGAAGCTGCCCCTGTGGCCCGGGAACGCCGCAGATGCGGACCGGCTGCTCAGGCGTGCCCTGCGCCGAGACGAGGACCTGTTCGCGATAGGGTTCGGAGCGCCAATGCACAAGAACGCGATCCCCCGGGCCGAGGGAGTTCCATGGTACGTCGGCCAGCCGGTGCAGGCGAGCCTGCGGCCCGACTTCGTAGGTGCTGCCACGGCCAGCCGGACAACCCGCATCTGCGGCAAGGCTGGTGGCCGCGTGCGCAGCGATCGCGCAGGCGGTGAGTGAAGCCACCGCCAGAAGGGTGGGTCGTTCCGTCAGCCGCACACAGAGCATGGCCGAAGGTTGGATCGTGCAAAGGGTGATTGCAAGCCGCGTGGCCGTCGCCAGACCCTGACCAAACCGCGCGGTGGGTAGCCCCACCCGAGGCTCTACGGTCCGGCCTCGAAGGCTTCGAAATCGGGAGCTGCCCCGGGTGCCCGATCAACCAGGGCTGCGCAGGTTTCGCAGTAGCACCATGCGGTGCGCTGGAGGGTATGTTCGCGCATCTTGGCAGCGGTGGCGTCGCGGTCCCAGACGCGTGCGAGCGATGCCGCCAGCGCGGTGGCCAAGGCCCCGGGATCACGTGGTGGGACCGTAGCCCCGTCCCCCGTGAGGGCGATGATCTCCGGAACGCCGCCGACATTGGACGCCACGACGGGGCAGCCGCAGGCGAGGCTTTCCACGAGCACGCTGGGCCAACCTTCTTCGGTGCTGGGAAGGCAGGTCACGTCGGCCGCGGAGTAGTAGAGTTTCATGCGCGCCTCCGGCTGGAATCCCGCAAAGCGAACCTGAGCGGTGATGCCGAGACGCGCGGCTTGCGCGCGCAGCGAGTCTTCCTCTTGACCGTCACCGACGAGAACAGCCAGCGCAGTCGGGCCGAGGCGCGGAAAGGCATCCAGGAAGTAGTGGATGCCCTTTTCGCGAGACAAGCGCGAAGGCACCACAACCAGCGGCCCCTCGGGCAGGTCGAGCTCGCGCCGAGCCATGGCACGATCCACCGGGTGGAACGCGCGTAGGTCCACCCCCGACGGGATCACGGCAATCCGCTCGCGGGCGACACCGAGTTTCTCGATCTCGGCGCCCAGCGCGGCGCTCACGGCGATCACGCGGTCCGCGTTGCGCATCGCCCATCTGATCTGCGGCCGGCGGCGCGGTTTCTGGGCGAAGTCGTTGATGTCACTGCCCATGGCCCGCACGACCGATGGCAGGCCCAACCATTTGCCGAGAACGACAGCTGCGGTCCCGTCGGGATACGCCCAGGCGCTGAGCAAGACATCAGGCCGAAACTGCCCCACGATCCGGCGCAGAGGCAGGGCGACCGACGCCGCGTAAAGCCCTGCCTGAAGGGAATGCAGCCCCGGGATGTGGAGCCTTCGCGGGTGATGCAGCACGGAGCCGTCATCGTCGAAATCCAGCACGGGCAGGTGCGCTAGCTCGCGGGCGCTTCCGGAGGAGAGCGTCGGTGGTACGCAGCAGGGTACTGGTGCGACGACTTTGATGGCGGCGTACTGACGCATCGCGTGCAGGATCTGTGCGTTTCCCACGCCCGCCCGCGGTGCACGCGGCGTGGAGTAGAGCCCGCTTAGGAACAGGATCCTCAGCATGGTGGCCTCGGTGGGGGCTGCTCGAACCCGCGCGCCCAGTACTCAAGCATCAACATCTGAAACAACTGCGTGTGCCACTCCTCTTTCCCGGATTGGTGGCGGTCCAACATCTGCATGATGCGCTGGCGGTCGAACAGATGAGCAGTGGTACGGGTCGGATTCGCGAGCACCTCCCGAGCCTCGCGGCCCCAGTCGCTACGGAACAGCTCCGCCAGGGGTGTCGGGAATCCGACCTTGCGCCGCTTGGCAACGGCAGTGGGCAGGCGACTGGCGAGGGCCTTTTTGAGGATGACCTTCTGGTCGTGAAACCGAACCTTGAACCGCGCAGGGACGCGCAGCGCCAGCTCGACCAAACGGTAGTCGAGGAAAGGCACCCGCAGCTCGAGCCCCGAAGCCATACTCATCTGATCGGAGCGCAGCAGGGTGTTGTCGACAAGCCACGCGCGGCAGTCGACGGCCGCCATGCGGGACAGCGTCTCCGGGCCGCCAGCTTCGTCGTACAGGTGCCGCATCGGCCCGCGCGCGTCGCGCTCGGCGAGCGCATCACGCACCTCCGGCAGGTAAAGGCTGTTCTTGACCGTGGTGTCGAAGTAGTTCAGGCCAAGATAGCGGCGTTCCAGAGGTTCGGCAACCAGCCGCATGTACTTGGCGGCCTTCGGTGGTATGGGCAAGAAACCGGCGGCACGATCGAGCAGAGGGGACACCCAGCGCAAGGCTTGATCCGGGATGAACTTCTGCAAGAAATCGATGGCATACTGGACGCGGTAGCCGTAGTAGCCGAACCAGGTCTCGTCGGAGCCCTCGCCTGACAGCACCACCTTTACGTATTGTCGCGCGAGGCGGCACACGGCCAACAGCTGCCCGATCATTGGCTCCGCCAGGGGTTCGTCGAGCAACTTGCAGGCGTCCACCAATGCGGCCCCGTATTCGCGGCCGGTCAGGCGCTGCTCGTGATGGCGCAGCCCCAGCTTGTTGGCCACGTCGCGAGCCCAGGTGAACTCTTGCAGCGCGCCCGGAAGATCGACTCCCGTGCAGAAACTGTCGATGCCGTAGGCTCCGCCTCCTTTCAGCTCTGCCAGCGTGGTGGCGATCAGGGTCGAATCGACGCCGCCGGAAAGCAGTGTACCCAGAGGCACGTCGCTGCGCAGACGCAGACGCACGGAATCGGTAAACAGCTCACAAATCTGCTGGGCCCAGTCCTGCTCCGATGGGCCGTGGTCGGGCTCGAAGCGCAAGCTCCAGAAGGACTGCTCCTTCACGCCCTGGTCGCAGTCGATCGTCAGCGTCGTCCCGGGCAGCAACTTGCGCGCACCGCGAACCAGGCAGCGTGGGCGGATCACGTAGCCGCAGGTCATGTATTCATCCAGGGCGTCCAGGTCAAGCGCGTTCGCTATACCGGGGACCGTACGCAGAATCTTCAGCTCGGAACCGAAGACGATGCCATCGTCTGTCTCGGCGTAGTAGAGCGGCTTGACACCAAGTCGATCACGAGAGAGCACCAGCCGGCGGCAGCGTGCGTCCCAGATGGCCAGCGCCCACATCCCGTTGAGATGGGCGGTGAAGTCGAGTCCCCACTGGGCGTAGGCGAGCAACACGGCTTCGGTGTCGCAGCAAGTCTGCGGCTCGTGCCCCAGTCCGCGTAGTTCGTCGAGCAGTTCGAGGTAGTTGTACACCTCGCCGTTGTAGGCAATCCACAGCGTTCCATCGCGCGTCGACATCGGCTGGTGGCCCCCCTCGATGTCGATGATCGCCAGACGTCGATGCGCCAAGCCCAGCGAACCGTCGATGTGGATGCCTTGGCCGTCCGGTCCTCGGTGGCGCATCGCATACGCCATCCATTCGAGGCGCTCTCGTTGTACGGGAGCGTTGCTGCGCCAGTTGTACTGTCCGGCGATGCCACACATGAAGAGCAGCGAAGATGGTAGCACAACCCTTCCCGGCATTGCTGGGTACGCAAGAAACGCCTTTTGTTGCCGGATGACCGGATCGGTCAATCGATCGATCACGACTCCGTCGGGCGAGTCGGTGGGCGCGTGCCGTCCCTCATACTTTCCTAGAACTGCCAAGAGCCGCGAACGTACGGCGCAAGCCCTCGTCGGTGGGAACGATGGGCTGCCAGCCCAGACCCTTGAGTTTGGCGTTGCTGAAGCGATTTCCGCCCCAGCTCGTCGCGGTTCGGTAGCGCGTAAAGAAGGCGGGAAGCTGGCCTTGTGAATGTTCGGTGTAACGTTCACACAGCCAGGACAGGGCCTGGCTAACCGGGTAGGGCAAGCGGACGGCTCGCAAGGTGCGGACCTCGCGCTGGTACCGGCGAAGATAGTCAGCGCAGGTGGGCAGGTCGTCGTCGACCACGTTGTAGGCTTGCCCGTCGGTCCCGCCCCGCTCGCCGGCGACGACGAGCGCCTCGGCACAGTTGTCGACATAGGTGAGCGGAAGCAGGTTGCGGCCGCCCAGGTGAAGGTAGATTCCAGGCAGGGCCAACCCGACGCGGCTGGAAATGGGTGTTCCGCCCGGGCCATAGATCACGCCGGGACGCACGACGACCAGGGGGAATCCCTGCCGCTCGCGGTATTCCCGGAACAACTTCTCCTGGCGCAACTTGGCCTGGGAGTAGAGATCGCGGCGCTCGGGATGGGGTTCGAGTGGCGTGTCTTCGTCGACCAGCGCCCCGCGTGCCAAGCCGGCCGTCCCGTACACACCAAACGAGCTGACCAGCACCACCTTGGGCGGCCGCGGCCGGCGCAGCATGGCTTCGAGCAGGTTCTTCGACGCCACCACGGTATTCAGGAACAGGTCCGCCGCAGCGCCGCCGGTGCCTGCCGCCAGGTGATACACGACGTCCGCATCGTCGAGCGCGGCAAGGGCGGCATCCGGGCTGGCCAGGCTGCCGCGCACAAGAGACACGCACCCTTTGCCAGCCGCCAGCTGCTCAAGCTGAGTCGCGCGCGAGCTCGCCCGCACCAGGCAGCGAATGCTTTGAGCGTCATGGGCCACGAGGCGCGCAACAAGGGCCCCACCCAAGAATCCTGTCGCGCCTGTCACGAATGCGCTCATGCGATGCCCTCCCCTGCGGTGCCTTGCGCGCGCACCTGGCAGAAGATCTCATCCATCATACGGGAGATGCGCAGGATGTCCCGGTAGGCGATGGGGACCGGCCCGTCGTCGACGATGCTGTCGAAGAACAGCGACATCAAGTGCCGCATACCCGCGAAGTATTGGAAGTCCGAGCGCAAAAAGCGACCGAGGTTGGACAAGCCCTGCCCGACTAGGGCGCTCGCGTGCTCGAAAGGCGGCAGCAGGCGGCCGATGGCGCTGGGCAGTTTGGGACTGGCTTCCAAGGTGACGGTGCGGGCCAGAAAGTCGACATGCGCGATGTTGCGTGTGCCGTAGACGCGCACGAACTGGGCCGCGGGTCGGATGTGCGACGAGAAGGTGCCGTACCCGGTGACCCGCTGCCCCCGCACCAGCACGCGCAATTCGTCCATCATGGCGTCGCGCTCGTCGCCGAAGCGCTCGGGCCGCAGGGCGCTGGCCAGCGCGGTGACCTGGGGAACGTCGTCGGGGACGAACTCGACGATTTTGTTGAGCATGTGGTCGATGATGTTGTGAAACAGCTTGCCAGGCAGCCCGTGCACCCAGTGACCGGGATCGGCGAGCAGGGCCTTTCCGAAGGGACCATCGAGGTTGTAGCCGTAGAAACTCTCCACGTGCAAAGGCTCGCCCAGTACTCCCTCGGCCACCATCTCGCGCAAGCGCAGGGCGGGCGGGTCGAAGAGACTGGAATAGCCCACGGTGATCTTACGACGCTGGCTTTCCGCGGCCGCCACGATCTGGGTCGCCTGCGCGCCATCGAGGGCAAAGGGCTTTTCCACATACACGTGGCAGCCTGCCGCCAGGGCCTGCAGCGCCAGGGCGGCATGTGACTGCGGGGGCGTGGTGACATGGACCACGTCCGGCCGCTCCCGTTCCAGCATCTGCTGGAAGTTGTCGTA
>PMIX01000206.1:7657-25721 GCA_003158395.1 Myxococcales bacterium
GGCTGCTCAGGAACAGGATTTTCATCGTCGCGGATCCTCGGCGGGATTGCCGGCCCCGCGAATCCTCGGCAGGCCTCCGCCGCGCAGCAGGGGTCGCAGGGACGTGTACTTGACCTCGATGCCCACCATGACGAGGTTGCGCCGGAAACTTAGGAAATACTGATCGTTCCCGGACCCGCTCGCCTGCTGGTCGGTGAAGCTATACTCCAGGCTGAGCACGATCGGTCCCGGCTCCCCGTAGCTCACGCCAATCTCGGCCAGCCACACCGACGCGCTTCCCTGATTCTCGCCGGCTGAACCGATGGCGGACGCCCTGTCGAAGCTGGCCAGGCCGCGCAGCCGGAGCTTCTGCGTTTTGCCAAGCCCGGCCGCGGCGTTGAGCAGGACGCGCGTGCTCAAGAAAATGCCGCCGGCAAAAACATCGGGCTCGGCGGCGCGCTGGACCCGCAGGATGATCTCCTTGGTCTCCCCGCGTGCAGACAGCTCGGCCAGTCCGGCTGGCTGAAACCGTGCGCCCGAGCCATCAGAGAATTCGATGATCATCCCGCCGCCGGAGACGTAGTCGCTCCACACCGGCGAAAAGGTGTGTCGCCAGCCCAGATCGCTCTCGGCCACGTAGCTGCGCACGCGGGACGAGACCACCACGTTCTCGGAACGGACCTCGTTGCTCTGTGTCGCCAGTCCGCGTAGGTTGAGCGAGACCCCGTCGCGGGTGAAATTCCGTTCGAGGCCCAGGCCAAGCTCGCCCGTGTAACTCCTCGGGACCTCGGAGTCCGCTTCCAGGGGCCAGAAGCCTTGGACGGCGAATGTCTGCAACAGGAGCCAGCGTGGAGACAGCTCTGCGCTGAGGCCTTGCCTGGCTTCGGCCGAAGCGTAGAGCAGAGGCGTGGCCGGGCGTGGTCCGGTGAGCCCTGCCGAGATCCCTCCCGTGGCTGACGCCGAGGCCACGTCGAGGTCGGTCAGGCGGCCCTGGGTCGCGGCCAGGGAACTCGTGAGTCGCAGCCAGGCGCGCGGCTGGTAGCCGGCTTCCCATTCCAACGAATTGGACAGAATATCGCCACCTGATTGGAGCACATACCGGCTGGCGCTGAAGGCATAGGCCAGCCGGTGCTCGGAGAACCGACCGGTGAAGTTCAAGCCCGCGTCCACCCGACCTAGGATCAGTCCGTCGCTCCCCGAGCCGGGTGTCCCGTTGGGTACGCCGAGGGCATTGTCGGTATACCCGCCGAAGGCCCCGGCGCCCAACTCATAGTCCAGGGTGCCGGCAGCGGCCGGCGGCGCCAGGGTTGCCGCAAGAACTGTACCGACGAGCAGCTGCCATCGCCGTCGTGGCCTGTCTGTCTTGTCGAGAAGCAATTTTGCTCGCTTGTGCAGCCGGCATGGAGATCCGACAATCAGCCACCGGATCGTGACCGACACTGCAGCCTCCCTAGTTTATGCTCTATAGCATGTTCGACGCCCGACGTACGGGAAACAGTTCGTCACGGCCCGAGGACGGGCTTGATCCGGAGGCCTTGGCTGTCGCCCGACGAATCCGGGCGCAGGAATGCGCCAAAGTGGGGCTTGTGCCCTTGCACGCAAACCTGCAGGTCATGCCCACGGCACAGCGGCTAGCCCGTGCCTTTGAGGTCCTGGGCGACCGGGTGGACGTCCTTGATACAGGGTCGCTGCCGGTCCTGACCGAGCAAACTGGCACACTGGGCGCCGGCGACGGGCGCGCGCGAAGCGCGCGGGGGAAGGGCGAGGGGGCCGTCCGTCCCGAAGCCCCCCTCGGGAGCGAGCATCCCGCCGTTCTGGAACGCGCACTGGAGGACGCTGGTGCCCGCTTCAGTCGGGTGCTGGTTGTTTTCGGCGCGCCGGGCGGGGCGGGTCCGGCGGCCGCGCTGCTTTACGCCTTGGATGGCGTCGTGCTCGTCGCCCGCTCTGGCGGTGCCACGGAATTCCGCCTACACAAGTGGCTACGACGAATCGAGCCGCAACGCCGGCTCGGGGTTCTGTTCGTCGAGTAGGCCGCAAGCGCAGATGCCAACCCGTCGGGGTTCGCTATATCGTCACCGCCAAATGCCCCTGGGCATGAGCAGGTCGTGAACTTCCTGGCCCCGCGCATCGGCCACCGCCTGGTCAATCGGGTGCGCCGGCCGGCTTCGACCTTCCGCTGGCGGAGGGCGCCATTGGCTCTTCGTAGCCGCCATCGATTCTGATATGCGACGACGTGGAGGCGATCGACGGACAGAAGTGAGGGTGGGAGCTCGCTACGGCACGAAAATCCGGTCCTCCTTCACGATCATAAGGTCCATCTCGGGGTGACGGCCCGAGTAGATTTCGTTCAGGCTGACGGGAATGGCGTGCGTGCCCGCCCCGGTCTGGCGCAAGACGAGCACCTGGTCCAAATCGGCATAACGGTTGGGGCCGCCCGCGAGTGCGATAGCTTCCGTCACGGAAACGAAATACTTGGGGTTGAACACCCCCGAGTGCTCCACGTTGCCGGCCACGGTGAAATGGTAGCTGTTGACGGTTTCCACGATGACTTCGATGGCAGGGTTGTCGTCGCGCAGGAAGGTGGTGAGCTTGCGCTTGATTTCGCCGCGCAGCAGGCTGGGCGTGCGGCCGGCAGCGATCACGTCGCCAATCAAGGGCAGCGTGATGGTTCCGTCTGGACGCACAGTGCACTCCACCGAGAGATCGGCCGTCTTCCAGACGTTGATCCGCAGGACGTCGGAGGGGCCCACCACGAACTCAGACTGCCGGGGATCGAGTTCCTTGCTATAGTCGAAACCGCGGAGGGCGGTCCCGCACCCTAGCACCGAGACCGCCAGGCACAGGGCGAAGGCGCCCATGACGGGGATTCCCTCTTGGCCCAAGAAATCGGCGATAGTCGACACCACACGGTTGGGTAACACATGTTTTCGCTGCCCGGAGTTCTTACGCTGGTTGCATTTATCTATTTGAGGCCTCACGAGGTCTTCCCCTTTCTGCGTTCTGTTCCTTGCATTCCTATCCTCTTTGCCGCCAGCCTGCTAGGGCTGGTGCTCGATTTGCGGCTGCGCCTTGTGTGCGCGCGGCCCGCTCCCCACGCGGCACTGGCGATTGGGCTGTATCTGTGGACGCTGGTCGCGACCACGCTGGGCTCTTCGGCTTCGGTGGGCCGCATGGCGGCAGCGCTGATCGTGTCGCCCGCGCTCTACTTCCTGGTGGCCCAGGGCGCCCAGAGCTTCCGCGCCCTGGAAAGCGTTTGCCTGGCCATCGTGGCCATCGTCCTGGCTCTGTCTGTCATGGGCCTCGTGCAAGCGCATGCCCCTCGGCAATGCATCCGCGTCGAGCCCGGGGAGTTGACGAACGAAATGATCGGCGTGGCCGAGGGCCGCCCGTGTTCCGGGCCCGACCAATGCGATCAGGGCGGCGAGCCCGGGTTCGAATACGAGTGCGAGAAGGCCGGCCCTGCCGGCACCACATCGGTCGGCGGCAGCCGCATCCGGTACCGCGGCGTCCTGCAAGATCCCAACGAGTTCGCGCTCGCTATCGGGCTGACCATCCCACTCGCACTCACTCTGTGGGCCCGCCGGCGCTCGCCGGTCCGTGCGCTGATTCTGGCCGCGCTTGTCGGCCTGGGCGTGACTTGCATCATCTTGACCGCTTCGAGAACTGGGCAGATGGTGATCGCGGCCGTTGCCGCTGGCTACTTCGCGGTCCGTTTTGGCTGGAAGGGTATCGCGCTCGGTGCGGTGTTGGCCGCACCGGCGCTCATTTTCGGCGGGCGTTCGTCCGGCGAGGCCACCTCTTCGAGCGAGGAACGGCTGGAGGCTTGGGCGGAGGGACTGCAGATGTGGCGGGACTCGCCCTTGTGGGGCGTCGGCCAGGGCGAATTCTCCGAGCACCACTACCTTACCGCGCACAACAGCTTCGTGCTCGCCGCTGCGGAGCTGGGCACGGTCGGGCTCTTGCTGTTTGTCGGGCTTTACTATGTGGCCTTCAAGGTCGTGCTGACCGGCATGCGGCGCTACCGGCAGGTTCCCGACGCGGCGGTCGCCTACCAGTGGGGGCGTGGCCTGCTGGCGGTTCTGTGCGGCATGGTGGCCGGGACGTTCTTTTTGTCGCTGACCTATCATCCAGTCATCTGGCTGTTCTTTGGCCTGACCGGCGCCTATGCGTTGGCCATCCGGAACCACGATCCTAATTGGAAGCTCTCCTTGGGCCGACGCGATCTGGGCGCGGTCGTCGGGATTGCGACGGTCCTGATGGTAGCGGTCCAAGTTTACACCAGGTTCAAAGGCTACTGAGCAAGCGATGCCGTCCGACAGCGGTGGTAGAGATCGAGGTAGCGGCTCGTCATGGTGGCGGCCGAATAGCGCCGGCTCTCTTCTCGTGCGCATCGGCCCATCTCCGCGGCCGCGGTCGGGTCGTTGCGAAGCTGGGCCAGGGCCTCGCGCAGCGCCGCCTCGTCTGCGCCGGAAACCAGCCGTGCGCTGAAGCCATCGCGGACCACGTCGGGCACCCCGCCCACCGCGGTGGCCGCAATGGGCAACCCCACCGACATGGCTTCTAGGAGCGCCAGCGGAAGTCCCTCCGTACGCGAGGACAGGGCGAACGCGTCAAACGCGGCGAGCAGGCGCGGAACGTCGTGCCGGGCACCCAGGAAGCTCACGTAGCGACCAGCCGGATGGCGGGCGGCAAGCGCGTGCATGGCCGGGGCCAAGGACCCATCGCCCACGAACACCAAACGCGCGTCAGGGCCGAGCAGCGGCAGGGCGGCGCGCAGGAGCAGGCCCGGGTCCTTGTCCTCCACCAGGCGCCCCACCGTGCCCACCACCCAGGCCCGCTCGGGCAGTCCCAGCTCGGCGCGCACCTCGCGGCGGGCGTCCGCGTCGGGGCGAAAAGCGGATAGGTCCACTCCATTTTCAATGATCTGCAGCTTGGCCTCGGGACATTCGTGATGGCAGCGGGCACGCTCGACGATGCGCGGCGAAACCCCGACATAGGCATCGATTTCCAGCGAGGCCAGGCGGGTCAGCCACAGGCGCCCGGGGGCCAGCGAATTCTGGCCGTGACAGGTGTAGATCACGGCGGCGTCGGCCACCTTGCCGGCCAGCGCGGCGTAGATGAGGGCCTGCGGGTTGTGCGCGTGCACGACCGTCACGCCGTTCTTGCGAAACTCTCCTACCAGACGCGCGGGAAGGGTGAAGTCAAGGCCGCGGTCTTGTTTGGGCACGGTCAGCGGCTTGATGCCAGCTCGGCGAAACTCGTCGGCAAGCGGCCCCTCGGGCGGCGGTGCCAACGACACTGCCAAAGCGCGATGGCCGCTCGCCTGTTGCTCCGTGGCGAGGCGCAGGGCCACCCGCTCCTGCCCGCCTAGCCCAAACGAGGGCAGCACATGCGCGATGACCATCGGCATGGTTCGAGCGTCCATCACCAGGTCACCTTCTGCACTCCAGCCAAGAACCGCCACAGTCCCACCACCGCCGCAGCGTTCAGGACCACGAAGGTTCGCGCCAGGATTCCCATCCGGCCCATGCGCGATCCCACGAGCGCGCCGGCGTAGAAGAGCACTTGCCCCGCGAGGAGAGCGGCCAGCCAGGGGACCGCCCGCCCACCGCCGCGCCACACACCCAGGGCACAGGAGAACAGCAGCACGGCCAGTGCCCAGGGGCAAACAAGACGCATGATCTTGTGCGACCAAGTCTCGAACCAAGAGGGATTGACAAAGGGGACGAGCAAGGCCGGCATGAGGGCAAAGACCTGGTAGTTGCCGGCCAGGGTGCGCACCTTGCGAGCAAACTCGCGTTCGTCATCAAAGGCGCGGTCAAAGGCCAGGGCCTCCTCACAGAAAAGGATGCGACGGCCTTGTAAGCGCAGACGCATGGGGATCCACACATCATCGAGAATCAGGTTGCTGGGCAAGGGCACAAGGTCGCTGCGCCGCATGGCCGACAGCGGGCCGGTCATGCCCACCACGCTGCGGAAGCGCGCCTCGTTGCGCCGGATCCAGTTCTCGTAGCGCCAATAGACGCCGCTGCCGGCCCGGCCTTCCAATTGCAGATTGCCCGTCACGCAACCCACCGAGGGATCGGCCAGCAAGGCCAACATGGCCCGCAAGGCCCCCCGCTCCACCGGCTGGCGTGCGTCGGTGAGCAACAGCACCTCGCCCCGGGCTCGTTCGGCCATGCTGTTGATCGCGGTGGGCTTGCCCTTGCGTAAGAGACCGCGGATGAGCTGCACACGCGGATCGCGTGCGGACCAGGCGGACACGATTTCGTCGGTGCGATCGGTGGAACCGTCTGAGTAGACCAGAATGTCCAGGCTATCCGCCGGGTAGTCGAGTGCCGTCAGGCTGGCAAGCTTGGCCTCCAGGGTTGCCTCGGCGTTGAAGGCGGCCACGCAAACGGTCACCGTGGGCGCCCAGGTCGGATCCTGGCGCGGATGCAGGGGGCGCACACGCCTCAGGAGGGCGAGCAAAACGGGATAGCCGGCATAGGTATAGAACAGCACCGCCAGGGCCAGGGTCGCTGCGACAAGCGGGGCCGAGGCGAGCCCGCTCATCGCCCCAGTCCTTTTCGTCGCAAGCCCATCAACATGACCAAAGGCGTGCGCAGGAGAATCTCAGTTTCCAAGCGAACAAACGCTGGCCATTTCTCGGCGGCCAGACAGTAGGCCAGGTCGCAAAGCAGCTTCATGCGCATATCGTCGGCCAAGGCACCTTCCGTGCCCGGGACCTTGAAGGGATTGGTCAACATGCACGCCGCCTCGGCGAGGGCGCTGCCCTCGGGCGGCCGGCCCGAATAGCCGAGAAGCACCTGCGCCAATCCCGTGATTCCGGGTTTAAGCGCACGCATGCGCTCCTCGAAGAAAGGGATGGCCAGCGCCAGGTCGGCCATCAACTCCGGCCGCTCGGGCCGTGGGCCGATGATGCTCATGTCACCCCGCAGCACGTTCCAGAATTGGGGCAATTCGTCGAGACGCGTCTTGCGCAAGAAGTGCCCCCCAGGGATGACGCGGGTATCGTACTCGCCCGTCACGGCCGGGGTAATATCGGCATCGGCATCGGGCCGCATGGTGCGAAACTTCAGCATGCTGAATTCGCGAAAGCGGAAGCGTCCGGGCTGGCCCTCCACCGGGCCCAACAACTCCCCAGCCCGGCGCTGGCGGAAGAATATGGGTCCGGGCGACCGCAGGTAGATAGCCAGGGCTATGAATGGATAGAACGGGACGGTCAGGATCAGCCCCACGCTTGCGATGACCACGTCGAAGGTGCGCTTGGTCCTTCTCACCCAGGTTGTCATCTGGCCCAGTCCTTTGTCTTCCGGTTATCTCGTATCGTGATATGGCGCGTCCGTGATCAGGTTACCTGGTGACGCGGGAGAAATGCGCAAAAAAACAGGCTCCGTGTAGGTTGGAGGAAGCGCACGTGCTGGCCGGTCGGCACGCGGGGCCCGACCTTGGGCCAGCCCAGGTACGGGCCGTCGGCCAGGGCCACGATGCGCGGTTTGGGCTTGCCGGCAGCGGATCGCAGAAACAGAGACTCGAGGCCGGTCATAGTGCTAACCAGCCGCCGGCGGGGGAGGCAAGCGGTAGTCGCGGTATTGCGCCGGATTGTCCGAGCGTCCCTCCATAGCGGCCACGGCAATATTGTACATCTCGCGTGCGGTCACGTAGTGCAAGACCCACTTCTCCCCGTCGTTGAACATCTCGGTCAGAGCCCGGTGCAGCTCCCGCCCGCCCTGCCCCAACAAAGAAGCCGCTTGGGACTCAGGTGAGCCGTGCGTGTGGACCTTGACGAATACCCATTCGGGCCGACCGGCGACGTGAATATTCTGGTCCACCCAACGCCGCACGCGCGCCGGGGTGGCGGGATCGTGGGCGGAGAGCGATGCGTTCTCAATGCGCAGGGGTATGCGTGCGGCGCGGGCATGGAGAGTCAGCGGGCCCTCGATGATCAGGATTCGGTCTTCGCGCATGTGCCCCACGCGCGCAGGCTCGCCCTGCTGATAGGCGCGGGCGCGGCGCAAGTCGCCCACCGGCCAGTAGATGCGATTGACGATGTTGGGCTGGGTTTCATCGGGTGCGGAGGGGAAGGTGAAGTCGGCATAGCAGCCGGTCTCGAAGAGCAGCACGATCTCGTCGTCGACTCCGCACCAGCGCCGGTCACGCCGTCCATTGGCCAGGGCCCAATTGCCATGGACGAAGGCGTAGTGGGGACGGCCATCCGGATCCCGGGCCAGATGCCCGTGCTCGGTGAACAGGCGCAGTGACCGCTCCAGCTGTGCGCGCAACGTGTCTCGCGTGTCACCATCGTGGTGCAGGTGCAGCTCGACCTCGCCCAGACCCGCGCCAGCCAGCTTGGCCAGGGGATCGAGGAAATCAGGCCGGTACTGCTCGCCCGGAAAGAAAAACGTATGCTGTGGAGGCATCCCATCGGCGTCGCGGTAGTTGCGCGCCAGCAATGGGTAGCCATCAGCC
Source organism: Myxococcales bacterium (assembly GCA_003158395.1). Classification (GTDB taxonomy): domain Bacteria; phylum Myxococcota_A; class Polyangia; order Fen-1088; family Fen-1088; genus Fen-1137. Next base: position 16,109 of record PMIX01000206.1, read on the forward strand.
CAGGTCTGCATGCGCGCGCGGCCCTGGGCGGCGTCCGCGCCGTTCCAGAGGGGCTCATGGTGGTCGCAAAATGCGAAAAGCAGGTGGCGCCGATCCTGGAAACGGCCGGCCAATGCGCGGCTGATCCGATCTGCGGCCCAGCCGCGAATCCATGTATGCAGGTTTCTCTCCCAGGTCAGATCCAGGGCCATTTGGCAGCAAGGATAGCAAACCGCGGCGTATCGGCATATAGGCGTGCGTTCACCTCGATCAGCAGAACCCCAAGCCGGCGCAGCGGGTCGATCTGCCGCAGCCACTGGCGNNGGGGAGCCCTCCCAATCGGCCCCGGGTGGAACCCTGACATTGGAGGCTTGTCGCTACACAGCGTTGCGACCCCGAAAACTTGAGCGTACCCTGGATGTGGTGGTAACAGGAGATTCAGCAGGATCATGATGTTCTCCAGAGACGTACTCGCCATCGACGCAGAGAGCGTTGCGACGGAGATTTCCGAAACGATTAGGGAACAGGTGCTGGGTGCACTCAAGCGTCGTGGCGTTGTTGTGGGGTTGTCCGGCGGTGTCGACAGTTCCGTAGTCGCGGCCTTGGTGACCCGCGCGCTTGGCAAAGAGCGGGTGCTCGGACTCTTCATGCCAGAACGTGACAGCTCGGACGAAGCCCTGCGCCTCGGGACGCTTCTTTCCAAGCACCTGGGCATTGCTACCGTCTTGGAGAACATCGGCCCGGCCCTGAAGGCCCTGGGGTGCTACGACAGACAGACCGAAGCCATTCGCAAAGTTGTGCCCGGCTACGGTGAGGGGTGGAAGTGCAAGCTCACGTTGCCGTCCATCATCGACAGCAACCGGCTGAATGTCTTCCAGCTCACCACTGAGGCTCCCGACGGTGCGACAACAACGTCGCGCCTGCCCCACGACGCCTATCTTCAGCTCGTTGCAGCCACTAACTATAAGCAGCGCGTGCGAAAGATGACCGAATACTACCATGCCGATCGGCTCCACTACGCAGTCGCCGGCACACCCAATCGTCTTGAGTACGATCAAGGATTCTTCGTCAAGCAAGGGGATGGTGCGGCTGATTTCAAGCCGATCGCACACCTATACAAGACTCAGGTCTACGCCCTTGCTTTGCATCTCGGCGTCCCTACTGAAATTCGCAGTCGGCCGCCCTCGACCGACACTTTCTCCTTGCCGCAAACGCAGGAAGAATTCTACTTTTCTCTGCCCTACGACCGCATGGATCTGTGCCTCTACGCGTACAACCATGGCATCGCGAGTGCGGAGGTCGCGCAAGCGCTTGCATTGCGGGTCGAGCAGGTGGATCGCGTGTTCAAAGACATCGTCCAAAAGCGCCGCGCCACCACCTACTTGCACGCGCGCCCCTTGCTAGTTCGACCGGTCCCCGAAGTCTAGGCGGCCAGCATGTGTGGAGTTGCGGGAATTCTCTCACTTCGAGGCGCGCCGCCCAACTGCGAACAGCTTGCCGCTATGGCCGCCTCGCTTTCCCACCGGGGCCCTGATGAATTCGGCGTGTATCGAGACGCGAGCGTGGGCCTGGCGCACGCTCGCCTTTCGATCATAGACATCTCCGCCGGCAAGCAACCACTCTGCAACGAGGATGCAAGCCTGTGGGTCGTGTTCAACGGCGAAATCTTCAACTACGTTGAGCTGCGCGAAGAGCTGCTTGCGCTCGGTCACGTGTTTCGCACGCAAAGCGATACCGAGGTCATCGTTCACGCCTTCGAAACATGGGGCGAAGACGCGTTCAATCGCTTTAACGGCCAGTTCGCGATTGCCCTGTGGCAGAGCGAAAGCAGGACCCTAACCCTGGTCCGCGACCGGGTCGGAGTGCGGCCGCTGTTTCTGCTGGAGCACGAGGGTCGCGTGTATTTCGCCAGCGAGGTGAAGGCAATCTTCGCGGCCGATGCCAGCTTGCCTCGCGCGCTCGATCCAGTGGGCATCGACGAAACCTTCACGTTCTGGTCCAGCGTCGCACCTCGTTCGGTGTTCAGCGGCGTAGTTGAGTTGCCGCCGGGCTGCGTTCGGGTCTACTCATCTGGTGGCATGAAAGAACACCTCTTCTGGGAGCCCAGCTATCCCGTGGGCGAGCGGGGCGGCTTTTCCGGCTCGATCGAAGAGGCGGAAACCGCACTCCTGGAAGCCCTGCAGCGGGCCACCAACCTTCGCATGTTGCGGGCTGATGTTCCAGTGGGCAGCTACCTTTCTGGTGGGCTCGACAGCTCTCTGGTGGCAGCCCTCGGCCTGCGTGCCAAGGGCGAACGCTTTCGCACCTTTTCCTTGCGCTTCGAGGACACCGAGTACGACGAGACTAGTTTTCAGCGGCAAATGCAGAGCTTTCTCGGCAGCGACCACGCCGAAATAGTCGTGTCGCAGCGAGAAATCGCCGAAGTATTTCCCCAGGTGATTGAGCACACCGAGCGCCCGATCCTGCGAACCGGTCCCGCCCCGATGTTCTTGCTGTCGCGTCTGGTTCGGTCGGCGGGTATCAAGGTCGTGCTCACCGGGGAGGGGGCGGACGAGATGTTCGCGGGCTACGACATTTTTCGCGAGGCCAAGATCCGTCGCTTCTGGGCACGCGACCCAACTTCCCGGACCAGGCCGCGGCTGCTCGAGCGGCTGTATCCGTACCTGGCTCGCTCCCCGGTCGCCCAGCAAGCCATGGCACGCAAGTTCTTCGGACGCGGCCTTGCAGGGGCGCACCTGCCCGGATTCTCGCACCAGCCGCGTTGGCAGAGCGCGGCCGCACTGAAGCGACTATTCTCTGAGCGTCAACAGCAGCTCACCCACGGTATCTCGGTCGTCGACGAGTTGCTGGGCCGGTTGCCTCACGCCTTTTCCAGCTGGTCTCCTCTCGCGCAAGATCAATACCTGGAGGTGCGCACGCTGCTGCCCGGATATATATTGTCCTCGCAGGGGGATCGCATGCTGATGGCGAACTCGGTGGAAGGTCGCTTTCCGTTCTTGGACGCAGAGGTCATGCGCTTGGCCCAGTCGTTGCCCGATTCGTACAAACTGAAGGCGCTCGACGAAAAGCACATCGTAAAGCGGGTCAGCCGAGGGCTNNAGTCTGACCGCCGCCGGGGTGTTCAACCCCAAAGCGGTCGGACAGCTGCTGGACAAGTGTCGAAGTCGGGATGGTTTGCAGTTCTCCAACGCTGACAACATGGCGGTGGTCGGTGTGCTCTCCACTCAGCTCCTTTATCGGCAGTTCATCCAAAATCAACGGCCGACTCGATCCATCCCCGAACTTACGACGCTGGTAGACCGCTTGCATTGAGAGACGGATGGACAACCCCGTTTTTCTGCTTCACGATTACCTGACCGATTCCGCACGGCGACTGCCGGAGAAGATCGCCCTGGTCTGCCAACGGCAACGGCTTTCCTACGCCGAGATCGACGCGCGTTCAAATGCGCTCGCTCACGCGCTCGTACGCCGCGGTGTCGGGCGCGGCGACCGGGTGGCGGTGTTCGCCGACAACACAATCGAAACCGTCGTGTCATTCTGGGCCGTCCTCAAGGCGAACGCGGTGGTTACCATTGTCAACCCGCAGACCAAGGTCGACAAGCTCGCCTATCTCTTAAACGACTGTCGAGCGGTCGCTTTGATCAGCGATGGCCACTTGGCCGCCGTCTTGGCTGAGGCGGCGGCCCGATCGACCCACCTTAGGACCGTGGTCATTTTCGGAGCCAACGACGAAAGCCGAACCGGCCGTCTGCCAGGCGCTGTCGGCTGGGACCATGCCCTGCAAGCGGAGTCGCCGGCGAAACCACCGATCCGACGCAGTATCGACATCGATCTCGCGGCGATCGTGTACACCTCCGGCAGCACAGGGGATCCCAAGGGCGTCATGCTCACCCATCGCAACATGCTCATGGCCGCCACATCAATCACTGCCTATCTGGAGAACGTCGAAGACGATGTGATTCTGAACGCGCTGCCGCTGTCATTCGACTACGGCCTTTATCAGATGATCATGGCGTTCCGCATGGGCGCCCGGCTGGTGCTTGAACGGGGTTTCACCTATCCCGCACAAGTTCTAAGACTCATCGTCGACGAGGGCGTCACCGGCTTTCCCGGAGTTCCCACCATGTTTGCCACCCTGGCCCAGATGAAGACCCTGGGAGAGTTCGACTTCTCCAGAATTCGCTACGTGACCAACACCGCCGCCTCACTTCCCGTCAAGCACATCACGATGCTGGGCGAGCTATTCCCCCGTGCTGCCATCTACTCGATGTACGGCTTGACCGAGTGCAAACGTTGCACCTATCTGCCGCCAGAGTATCTCAAGGACAAACCGACCAGCGTGGGCGTCGCGATTCCGAACACCGAGCTTTGGATCGTGGGTGAAGACGACCAAAGACTGGGCCCCAATCAAGTCGGTCAACTGGTGATCCGAGGGGCGACCGTCATGAAAGGCTACTGGGAAAAGCCCGAGGCCACGGCCAAGAAACTGCGTCCGGGCCCGCTGCCGGGCGAGTTCGTGCTCTACACCGGCGACTACGCCCGCTTGGACGAAGATGGCTTCTTGTACTTCGTGGGCAGAATGGATGACATCATCAAGTCCCGCGGCGAGAAGGTGGCACCCAAAGAGGTGGAGAACGTCTTGACCAACATCAAGGGCGTGAAGGAGGCGGCGGTGATAGGCGTGCCAGACGAGATTCTCGGCCAGGCCGTGAAGGCCTTTGTGGTTCTCGAAGAGGGCGTCGTTCTGTCGGACAAGGACATCGTCCGTGAGTGCCAGCGCTGCCTAGAGAATCTCATGGTTCCGAAGCATGTGGTGTTCGTGGACGATCTTCCGAAGACCACGACCGGAAAGATAAAGAAGACGGAACTCGCATGATGATGATCGAGTCCACAACCGCGCTGGCCAGTGACGAACCGGGCCGGCCCCGCGCCGTTACCGGCAGAAAGAGATCGCACGGATGATTCCTGCAGAGCAGATTAGACAGTTCATCACGACCAATTTCTACCTGCCTGACCCTATCAAACTATCCGACGACGCGTCGTTTCTCGATTCGGGCATCATCGACTCGACCGGAGTCCTGGAGGTTGTGCGTTTTCTAGAAGAAAGCTTCGGAATTGTCGTTGGCGACAGCGAAATGCTGCCCGAGAATCTGGATTCCGTGCAGAATCTTGTGGCATTCATTGGGCGGAAGCGCTCGGAGTCCGTCCCATGAACGTCTGGCCTGGGGAGACCGACCACACCCCAAGCGATCGAGGGAGCGACAGCATGGAGGGCCAACCCCAGGCCCTTCCCAGGTGGGGCTCATTTGCCGGCGATTTGGATAAATACTACAAGATCGATTTGGGCGATACGCGACCAGGACCATGGAAGAAGGTCCATTTCTGGGCCAACAGCTTTGGACTGCACTGCGTGGCGGCATACCGTTTCGGCCAATTCGCTTCTCGCCTCCACCACAGAAGTGTGCTGCTGGGATTCATTCCAAAAGTACTTCACACCGGCATCGACTACTTCGTTCGCATGGTCCATCACGTTGAAATACGCGCCGACACGATTGGGCCTGGCTTCTACATTGGGCATGTGGGCTCGATCTACATTGGGGGCACGACCATCGGCCGTAACTTCAGCGTGACTCACAATGTGACGGTTGGCCTGGGACATTCCCAGGGAAGGAAGGGTCATCCCACCATCGGCGACAACGTCTGGATCGGAACTGGGTCGACCGTGGCGGGAGCCATCAGCGTCGGGAACAACGTGACGATCGCCCCGGGCACGCCTCTGTCTCGCAGTGTTCCCGATGGATGCCTGGTCGGGGGAAACCCTGGACGCGTGCTGGCGCAGAACTACGACAACCTCAAGCTCTTCCCATAGAGACCGGCAATGAGTTTTCGCATCGCCTATTTGATAGGCGGTCAGGGTACAGAGGGGTTGACCGGAAACCCCCTCGCGGGTCGACGACCTCGCGGCACGCTGCTATTTCGTGAAGTGACCGCCCTTGTCGAGCACATCAGTCGACCAGGCCGGCCCGCCGAACCGCCCAGTTGACGAACGGGATCAGAGCCTTGGCCACCTTCTCGTTGCCCGCCCGCGCGGGGTGGCTGTCGTACCCATCGTCGGTCGGGTAGCGGAGGAGGTTCGAGGCGCCGTCCCCTGTCAGCAAGTCGAAGAGATCGAAGGCCACGACGTTCTTGAGAGGGTAGTCCTTGAGCCAACCGTTGGCCGCGACCGCCCATTCGTTGAACTCCCGCGCCAGGACGCCCTGCCTTGTCAAGACCGCGGCATTTGCGGGTTTCCCCAGGGCGCTCTTGGCCAGCGCCTTCCAGAGGGGTTCCGCTGGGACCCGCGGCGCCAGGGGTGGCGCCGTCAGGTACACGAACAACGTCTTCGGGTACTTCTGGAACTCGGGCAGAAGCGCGTTCAACGCCGCGCGCGCATTCCAGACCGTCAACTCGGGCCCTTCGGGGTTTCCCGGCGCAATGCCCTCGCCTACGAACCGGTTGTTGGGATAGCAGGACTTAAAGATCACCACGTCATTCTTCCTGCCGTCCCTGTAGAAGGCATCGTTCCGGTCGCAGGTAAGAACGCGATCCATTTTTCCGCGAAACTTCGCGGGCCAATCGAAGAGATCGGTGCGCTCGCCCACCTCGCTCCCGTAGGAGGCCTCGTGGACCTCGTAGCCCTGGGCCTCCAGCAGCGCGCGGGCGTTGCCTCCCTCGGGGTGCGAGGTCCAGACGCACTTGGCCACGGCCGTTTCGGCCCCTGGGCTGGCGAAGAGCGCCCCGCCCACCGAGCGGTGGATGAACAAGAGCCGCAGCGCGCGGCCTGGTCTTGTGTCGGGAATAGAACTGAGGTCCATCTTCTTCGCCTGTGTCTTCGAACCGACGCTTTGCGCTGTGTTTCCGCCGACGCGAATCTGCGCAACGGCGGCGAGAACGATCAGAAGCGCGGCTGCTAATCCTAGCCTTTTCATGTGGGTCTAGCGAGAGATGAGATGAGCTAGGGCTCCCAGAGGCACCTGGCCATGGCCGTTTCAGCATCCGGACTGGCGGAGGGCACTCCGCCGGCCGAGTGATGGATGAACAAGAGCGGCAGCGTGCGGCCGAGTCTTGTCTCTGGAGCAAAGCTAAGATCCATTTTGCTTGTCCGTTTCTTCTTGATTTGCGCGATGGGGCAACAATTGATCAGGGCGGTAGCAGAGCCACATCCATGAGTTGCGGAAGAGTGCCCAACTCAAGGTTCTTCTGACGAGCCACTTCGAGAAAATCCCTCAATTCCCGGTGGCAGGTGACATTGTCATCATGCATGAGCACTATGTCCCCCGGTACGACTTCATCAGGAGCCTGACCCGCGCTGAGCTTGCCTTGATCGCGGAGGGAGTCCCGGGAATCATGGGACCACATGGCGGTCGAGTAGCCGTGCCACATGGTCCACAGAAGGACCTTCGGGGTGATTGCCCCGTAGGGCGGCCGAAAGAATCTGGTGTGGACGCCAAGCCGACTCAGAATCTCGTCGGTTCGCACGATTTGGCCCGGAAGGTCCTCGATCGAATGGTCGTAGCCATGGTTGCCGATATGATGCCCCTCGCGAACGATGCGGTCGAAAATCTCACCGTGCCGCTCGATCTCGGCGCCCAGAACGAAGAACGTCGCGTGCAGGGCGTGTTCTCCGAGTATGTCCAGGACTGGGGGCGTGTGTTCGGGGTGTGGTCCGTCGTCGAAGGTTAAAGCGACGCGTTTTTCTCGTGTGTCAACTCGCCAGCAAAGCCTACTCATGGCAGGCGAACGCGAACACAGTTTGACAATGGCTGGTTTCAACAGCTGTCTCATGCGTTCCCGCAAGCCCATCAGTTTCCTTCCTTTCGTTGATTGTGTGGCACCAGATCGTGATGGCGTGTCCGCATTTGCGCGACGTCGGTGGTACACGACTCGTACTTCAGGCAGTCGCCCCCCCAGTCGGCGTGGGTTTTCGCGTCCTGCGTCCCATGGTCCTTCGACCCCGGCCGCCTGGCGCAGGACCGGCTACCAACTCGATCTCGCACAGCCATTCCGGCCGGCAGATGTCCGCCACCACGATTGCGGTGGGGACGGATGCGGGCAGGCCCGCGGCCTGCGCAGCCCTGCGGAACTCCGATAGCGAAGACGCCCGCCTGAGGTAGGTGGTCACACTCACGGCGTCCGCCAAGCCAAGCCCGGCCTGCTCCAGCACCCCGGCTGCGTTGGCGAGCATGCAGCGCAACTGCCCCTTGGCATCGCCAGGCGCGACGATGCGACCCTGCAGATCGATACTGGCCGTTCCGGACACAAATGCGAGTCTCTGCCCAGCCTGGCGCAACAACGTCCCGCGGGCGAAAAACGAGCCATAGGCGCGTGCTTCACCCATTGGCGCGGGGTTCATCGCATCGATGTCGGCTTCGCCGCCGGGGCCCACAGCATAGAGGTCCATGGCCAAGGGACTGTTGGAATCGGCTAGGCCGGCCTCTATCCCCGTGCTGGCGGGGAAGCGGACGATCCCGGTGGTTTGAAAGAATCGCCGGCGGCCCTCGTTGAATGCCGCGTAGTCGCGTTCGATGTCCCGCAGGTAGATCCAGGTCCGCACCACATCGTGGATAGACAGGCCGCGATCCGTGAGCCCGTGCGACGCGAAAGCGAACATCTCGTATGCCAGATCCGCCAACGTGCTCTGTCTGCTGGTGCTCAAGCGCGGCACCACAGAGAGCATGCGCAGGTGGCGGGCGCCGGAGCGCAACACCGTGGTGCAGACCGGACCGGGCAGGGATCCCTTCCACACAATACTGCAGCGGTCGGAGCGAGGCCGCGAAGCGTGAATCTGCACCTCGCAGAAGCGGCGGCGCACGGCCGGCGGTTGGATCAGAAAAGACAGCGGCAACCGTACCGCGTCCGGTTCGTTCCAGGCCGCCGCCAAGGCCTGGCGCACGCACCAGGAGGGCTGCGCCCGCAGGTAGACCCAGCCAGCCACCACATCCGCCGGAACGACCCCCAAGGCATTCAGGCCTTCCAAGGCGTTTGCCGCCATGGACTGGAACTGGGCTCGGTCATCCTTGGCTGCCGGCGCAGGAGCAGCGTGGACGAAGAGATCGCTGGCGTCTGCCCCGTCGAGCTGGGCAATCTGGAACGGCGCCTCGGAGCGCCCAGTACGCGAGCCGGCCATTGCTCGGGGAGTTTAGCAGCCTAGGGCGCCGAACGGTTAATCTGTATGCCGAGAGTCTTTGTGATTGTCTCGATCTGCACTGGACAGGCGGGGCCAAACCGGGGTCCTTTTTTTTCCGCCGAGAACTTCCGTCACTTCGCCGAGCTTGTGGACGCCTGGGCCGCCAGCGATCCCGGCCTATTCGGCTACTTCGGCGGCAGCTCGTTGACCGAGAAATCGCATGGTCAGTGCAACATGGCGTTCTTCGAGAGCCGCTACGGAGTGGAGGGCCTGTATCTGCTCGACGAGCCCGAAAGCGCACTCTCGCCCCGGCGACAACTGGAGCTGCGTGACCTCCTCGGCCGGGTAGCCAGCCGCGGCCTCGCCCAGTTCATCATGGCCACCCACTCGCCCATTCTGCTGTCCTTGCCCGGGGCCCGCATCCTCAGCTTCGATGGGGGTTCCGTACGGCCGGTCGCCTTCGAGGAC
>PMIX01000206.1:25740-26287 GCA_003158395.1 Myxococcales bacterium
CCGAGCGCCTCAGAGGCGTAGGGTCCCCCACCCGCCTCCGCAAGGTAGGTGTCATACCAGGTCAGGGCCACATCCGATGAAGCGGGCCCGCCTTCAGAAAGGCGGCCCAGGAAGAAGGCGGCATCCTTCGCGCGATCACTCCCGGCGAACCGCGCTCGCAGGGCCAGCAAGGCCTGGCGCGCCGTCTCGTACTTCCTAGTGTAGCGGGCAGCGTCCCCCAGGGTGATGAGATCCAGGGCCGAGCCGCGAGCCAAAATGACATCCAGACCCCGTCGTTCTGCGTCCTGCACAATCGCGGAAAAATCCCCCTTGGCGATCAGGTCTGACCAGGGGACCGGATGGCTCACCTCATCGTGCATCGCCAGCCGGCCCGGGCCGCCATGCACGGCGTGCTTCGCTGCGCTCCGGCTGGATTGCGGGCTTTCCCCTGCCGTCGGGCGGGCCACTGTCCCTGAAACCTCCGCTGGCTGCGATTCCCGACTGACCTGGACAGGACCGGCGCTGGGCGCTTCGCGCGGCGGGCTTGCGAACAGTTCCACCGACTCAC
>PMIX01000039.1 GCA_003158395.1 Myxococcales bacterium
AAATGCGCCCAGCAGCCAGCAGCGCGGAAATGTTGCAATCAATACGATCCATCTTGTCCCCTCCGGGTCGATTCAGGCTGCTCCTCGGCCTCGGCATTGCTGGTCTGCTTGCCCGTCTGGTGCTGGTGCTCATTTCCCAAGGCTCGAATGATATCTTCACCTGGAAACGTCTGGCAACGGTGATTGCCAAGATCGGTCTTGTGCAGACCTACGAGACTCAGCGTTGGCTCAATCAGCCCCCGCTCATGGGCCACTACGCCGTGGCCATTCTGAAGTTGAGTCAATGGAGCGGACTGCCCTTCCGCGTTCTTTTCAAGCTGCCGATGGTCGCGGCCGACGCTGGGAGCGCCTGGCTCATTTGGAAGATATGGTCTCGGCGCGCGAGCAGGAACGTCGGCGTGACGGCCATTGCGTGCTTTGGCTGGGCCCTGAACGCGATGCTCATCAGCGGGTATCATGGAAGCACTGATTCATTGTGCGCCTTCTTCTGCCTATTGAGTGCGTATTGCGGCGAACAGCTGCAAAGCGATGGCTTGGCCGGGCTGGCTCTTGGGGCGGCGATCAATGTGAAGTTGATCCCCACTTTGTTGATTGCGCCGTCGATCGCCGCGTACCGCTCTTTCGGACGCCTTGCGCGTTTCATGGTCGGGCTGGGGATTGCGGCCGTGCCGTTTGCGTTGCCGCTGATATTCTGCCCAAGGGCTTTCTTTGAGCACGCGATGGCATACAATTCGTATCGCGACCTCTGGGGGCTGCCCGCGGTGTTCACGAATGGGCTGGGCAGGCCACCGGCGGCGCAATGGGCGGAATTCATCTCCAATTTCTACGACCTTCACGCGCGCACCATCCTGTTTGGGACGATATTCGCGGTGTCCCTTGTGCAATGGCTACGCCGGCGGCACAATCGATATGAGCTGCTCACGCTTGCGGCTATTGCATTCTTGGTGCTCACGCCCGGCTTCGGTGTGCAGTACACGGTCTACGTTTGCCCGTTGCTCTTCGCCGTCGACTGGAAGGCCGGCGCGAAGTACTCCTTCCTGGCCGGCATGTTCATCGGGTCCGTCTACTTGATCTGTTGGAATGGAAAGTTTCCGGCGGTTTCGATCTTTGCTGAGCAGTTTCCGATGCCGACGCCGCTGTTCGGATTTCTGGTTTGGTGTTTCTTGATTGTCGTAGCGATTCGGCTCTTGCGACGGGTTCCGCCCGGCGTGCTGGGCGGACCGACGAATCAAGACGACCTCCGCGGCTTGGACAACCTTTTCCCTCAAGCTCACCCTACGGCCACGGCGCGGTTTCTTGCGAAGGAGGCCGATGCAGATTTCCCCAAGAAAGCGAGATCCCAATGAGCCGCAGTTGGATGGGATGACCTCATGGGAGCTATTCTTGGCCTCATGGCTCGTGCACCGGCTCCGGGGTATTGCAAGACCCGCCTCGCAGCTCTGCTGGGGGCCGATAGTTCGGCCCGCCTGTGCGAAGCAATGCTGAGGGACTCGCTCGACGCCTTTGCGGGCGTTGGTGCTTCGCAGCTCGTGATTTTGGCAGCGCCTGAGCACGCGGGCGTGGCTGCACTGCGGTCGATTGCGTCCGCAGCGTGGGATGTCGTCGCGCAGGAGGGGGACGGCCTTGGGGAACGCATGGCTAACGCCATGGCAACGCTCGGTGCGGGCGGTGAGCCTGTCGCGCTTGTGGGCAGCGATTCGCCCCTGGTTCCCATCGCACCGATTCGCGCGGCGCTCGCGACGCTGCACGGTCCCCGCCGCGCACTGCTCGGGCCGTGCGACGACGGAGGGTACTATTTGATCGCACTCACATCGCCGGTTCTGGCCGTCTTCCGAGGGATTCGGTGGGGAACGCCCGAGGTGCTCAGAGCAACCCGGGCGCGATGCCGGGAGCTGTCGCTCGAGCTTGCGGAACTCCCACTGTCATACGACATCGACAAGCCGAGCGATGTTGCCCGAGCCAAGAGTGAGCTTAGGCTTTACCCAGAGCGCGCGCCGCGCACAGCGGCGTGGCTTGCCAGCTACGGCGCGGAGGGCACGTGATCGTCGCGGTTATCCCTGCACTCAACGAAGAGGCAAATGTGGCAGACGTCGTTCGCGGCGTCGGGCCCCATGTCGACCGCGTGATCGTCTCGGACAACGGAAGCTGGGACGCCACGGCGGAACGTGCGCGCCGTGCGGGTGCCGAGGTCGTGCTTGAGCCACAACGCGGCTACGGCGCCGCATGCCTGACCGGGATCGCGCGTGCCCGCGAACTCGACGCTGACGTCGTGCTGTTTCTTGACTGCGACGGCAGCGACGATCCGGAGGACGCGCCACGCCTGCTCTCACCAATTCTCGAAGGCGTGGCCGATCTCACACTTGGCGTCCGCACGTCCGAGTCGACCGAGCCAGGCGCGATGACACCTGTGCAGCGTTTCGGCAACTGGCTGGCGCCACGTCTAATGCACCTTGCAACAGGCGCGCGCTATCGCGATCTACCTCCATTCAAGGCGATCCGCCGTTCCTCGCTCGATTTGCTTGGTCTCGCCGACCGCGGCTACGGCTTCACGGTCGAGTTCTTGTTCCGTGCCCATGCCGAGCGCCTCCGCACCCAAGAGATTGTCGTTGCCTGCCGCGCGCGCAGCGGAGGTAAATCGAAGATCTCTGGCACGGTCCGAGGCAGCGTTCGGGCAGGTGGCAAAATCATCGCGGTCATCGCCCGTCATGCCTTGCGGTCTCGATCGCGCATTGGGAGCGGCGGATAGTTCCGCGCCTCCAAACCAAAGAAGCGCGAAACCACGCGTCGACAAAGACAACAACGAGAAGCAACAAACTTCAGGCCGTGTTTTTCCGGTCGTCTTCCCTCCACAGTTACTGAAGGGCCCCCTCACAGGACGAGCCAGCCCCAGCGGTACAGCCGAAGCAGTGTTCTGCAGTCCGTATGCGGCGTATGAGATATGTGGCAGGGTCGAAATCTCGGATGTGGCACGGTCTCTTCTTGCCTTTCTCAGCGTCTCCGCCGGGGATCTCCACCTGCACTGGCATCTTGGCAGCAAGATTGAAATCGCAATCGTACACCAGCCCGTCCCATCCTACGTCTATCTGGTTCAGGCACATGAGGCGATCCAACGTTGCAGGATTGAATTGGTCGCGGAGCAACTGCCTATATTGCTCGTAGTTGCCCCCCTTGCGCAGCGTGGCCAGAAATCTGCCCACAGGCATGTTGGTGATCGTGAGCAGGTTATTGAACCTTATCCCAAAATTGTTCTGCAGTTCCCTGCGGTAGTCGCTTTCCAGTTGGGCCTGGGGAGGCGGTAGGAAATCGCCCTCCGGGTTGAACATCAGATCCAGCGCATGCCCAGATTCTGTTCCAAAACCCGCGGCATTGAGCAGCCGCAGGGCAGCGATACTCTTCTCAAACACCCCCTCGCCGCGGACGCTGTCCACCTCCTGTTTCAGATAGCAGGGAAGGGATGCGACCAGCTTCACGCTGCTCTGTTTGTAAAAGTCGATGATCCACTCCATCCCGGGCTCCAGCAGCATCGTCAGGTTGGTTCGTACCTGCACGTTGTGCCCATCCCCGCGAAGCGCCGCCACGAACGCGCGCAAGTGAACATTCAATTCCGGGGCACCTCCCGTGATGTCCACCAATTTCGGTCGCACGGCTCTCGCCACCCCGATGACCGTCTGCATGGTCTCCCAGGACATCAGCTCATTGCGGTCTGGCCCCGCTGCCAGATGGCAGTGCGTGCAGATTTGATTGCACTTGAGCCCAACGTTCACCTGCAATATGTCAAGGCCGTTGGTTTCTAACTCCCGCCCTCTCAGTTCTCTCACCTTTTGATCGAAATGGTTCTCCATCATAAGACCTCCTTGGAGTGCAACGGCAAACAGCCCAACTGTTCAGGGCGCAACCATCTCAGGCGTCAACGATTTAGGCGATAGTCTCGACACAAGATTTCAGAATATTGGTTTCTTACGAACAGCTCCGCCATGATCCTGCGTTGGTGGTCCCGCAGTGCTTCCCGTGCGCTCCTCTGTCTCCCGTCGTCATCCCGGGACCATACCAGATTCTGGTGGGCAGCTTTCTCGCACACATTGTCCTCCGCTGCTCGTCGCG
>PMIX01000356.1 GCA_003158395.1 Myxococcales bacterium
GTGTTGGTCACGTTGCCGCCCATCTTGAAGCCATTGCCGTTTCCGTCCGCGGGACTGGCGGTGCCGTAGACGGGGTGGCCGCTGCCCATGGCCCAGCAATTCTCGACGATGAGCGGCACGCTTTGGTAGATAAAGTCGTAGCCGTCGTCGGAATTCCACCACGAACGGCAGCCCCTAAAGGTCGAGGTGGCGCCGGTTGTTTGGTAATGGTGGCCAAAGCCATCGGCATTTTGTCCGTCCCCTTGACTTCCGTTGATGTCATAGTTGTCGTGCGAATCGCAATTGAGGATGAGGTGTCCTCCACCGCCCTTGGTATCGTCGATGAACAGCCCCGCCCCGAAGCCGTGATGGAGGTTGAGCAGCTCGAAGGTGTCGTTGCTCGCACCCTTGGTTTGCAGCGTGGAATAGGAGTGGTTGCCGCTGGCCCCGACCTTGCTGTTGGCGATCTCGAGTCCCTTGAGGTGCATCCAGCTCCCGGTCACGAGGATGGCTGGCGTGTTGGCCATCGGGGTGGTCGTCTGGTACTGCGAGCAGTCGAGAAGAGGCACCTCGCCCGGATACGCCCAAATCTTGGTGCGGTTGGTATCCGAGGTTCCGCTCTTCGAAAGCACGATCTGGGTCGTGCTGTAGTAGGTTCCCGCACGCATCCAGATGGTATCCCCCGCCGCAGCGGAGTCATTTGCCTTCTGAACGGAGGCAAAAGGGCTGTCTTTGGTTCCGGGATTCGAATCGCTGCCCGTGGGGCCCACGTAGTACTCTGCCGCAAGCACATTCTTCGCAGCAAACAGGCCCAGGCCGGCGACTAGCCAGACGAGCAGGGAGAGATGCTGGTCGCTTCTCGACGGGCGTTCCATGGATTTCATCAGAGGCTCCTTCTGTGCGGGCAGGCGAAAATGACAAACATAACTGGGCGGCAGACGGGAGGGAGAGTCTTGTAACCGGACATAGGAGGGGTCTGCTGGGTATAGTGGCGCGGACTGGGGCAGACGGGTCAGGCATTCCTTGGAAGCGCCGCGCCTTCCAGATGCCGGACTGCGCGATCAAGACACTCAATTGACGCTTCTAGTCGCAAGTGCCCGAGCAGGGGATGAAGCGGCCCTCGGTGGCGGTCACGGTCGCCGAGCCGCTGGTGAGGGATCCCGACTTGGCTGTCACCGTGATGGTGCCGGGGCCAGTCGCCTGCACCAGGGCGAAGGCCAGACCAAGGAAGGCATTGCGCGTGTTGCCGCGGAAGGTTTCCTGGATTCTGTTTCCGCTGTCCACAGCCACGATCGTGCCCGGGCCCGTGATGGCAAACGTCACGGGATCGGAGGAGCCGGTTACGACATTCCCGGCGGCGTCAGCAATCGTAGCCTTGATGAACGAGATGTCGTTCAGATCTGTCACCAGTGTGGCGTGATCGGCGGTGAGGACGACCTTGCTGGCCGTTGTTCCTGTGGCAGGAGGCGTGGTCGCGGGAACTCCCCATATCTTTTGCCAGTCGTAGCCGATCTGCCTCGCGGTCCCCACCGCGTCCTGCAGCCCGCGTGCGGTGGCGGGCCCATAGCCCTGCGTGCCGGGCCATTCGTCGGGTGCCTCGCCGAGGTAATCCGAGCCCAGCCACATGAACAGGCCGGTTAGCCCGGGAGTGGCCATGATCGTGGACCAAGTGGTAGTTTCGGTGCCCATTTCAGTGAGCACGCCGGACTTGGTAGGCGAGCCGGCCATGGCCGCAATGACTTCGGTGGTTCGGTAGTTGCCGCCGAAGACGTCGAGGAGGGTCTGCGTGGCGCCGGTGGTATCGCCACTATCGGCGGGCTGAAAAAGGCCCTGCGTGACCCCCCGGTTTGGGTCGAGCGCCTTGATGATGGAAACCATCTTGGTCAGGATGGGCGTTCTCGTCGCGAGGCTGTCGCGGATTTCGTTGCCCGTGCTGTAAAGAGCGACGCTGGGATGATTGCGATCCCGCGCAACAATGCTGGTCACCACGACCTGATACCACGTCGCACCGCTGGTCGTTCCCGGCACCGCAGGCGTTCCCGTCGGAGCCGTCGCAGTCTTGCTGAAGTAGGTGGCAAAGTCCCCAACATCGGAATACTTGTGAGCTACCCAAGTGTCGAAAAACTCGTCCAGGACGAGCATGCCCATTCGGTCGGTCAGTTCGAGGAAATCCGGGTTGGGCGGATCATGGGCGGTGCGGATGGCGTTGACACCCAGGGCCTTGAGCTGCGCCAGGCGTCGCTGGATGGCTCGCTGCGGGGCGGCCATCCCAAGTCCGTGGTAGTCTTGATGGAGTGCGGCGCCCTGGAATTTCACGCCCTTTCCATTGATGGTCATGCCCGCATTGAACTTGATCTCTCGGATCCCGAACGGGGTCACGTCGTCGTCGACAGTGGCGCCGCCAACCTGGACGTCGGTCACAAGCTGATACATGTTGGGGGTCGTGAGATCCCAAAGCAGCGGGTTCGAGACCGGGACATCGAAGGCAAAGTTGGCCGATGCTCCCGCCGCGATGTTCTGCGCCGCCGCCGAGACCGGTGCCAGTGCCTTGCCGCTGGGGTCGCTGACGATGCCCTGCAGGCTCACACTGGCGGCAGCGCTACCGCTATTGACCACTGTGGTGGTCACCTTCACAGTCGCCGCCGTGGTCGTGGGGGCCGGCGTGTTGACGTAGGTGGCCCACTGATCGATATGCACGGGATTGGTGGCAATGAGACGAACATGGCGGTAGATGCCGGCGCCCGCATAGAAGCGCGAGGAGGGCTGCAAGCTGGTGTCGGTCTTGACCGCAATCACGTTGTCCGTCGTCCCGAACTTGACACTCGCTGTGATGTCGTAGCGAAAGCTGGTGTACCCGCAGGGCTGGTTCCCGATCTGGGTGCCATTCACGTAGACGGTGCTGTTGGCCATGACACCGTCAAACTCAATGAAGACCCTGCTGTCGGAGAGGCTTTGGGCAAGCGTGAAATGCTTTCGGTACCAGCCGATACCTGACGGCAGATAGCCGCCTCTGCCAGTACTCGGTGCGTTCTGGGAGAACGGGTCGGCAGGCGGATTCGGGCCCTCGATGGCCCAATCGTGTGGAACGCTCAGGCGCCGCCAGGCAGTGTCTGCAAAAGTCGCCCCGTCCGCACCGGCCGCATCGCCGTAGTTGAACAGCCAGTCATCATTGAAGGACTGGATCGTGCGAACCCGGTTGGGGGCAATCGTCCCGCCGCCGATCGCGCCACCCGCGGCGCCGCCCACCCCTGTCGTTCCACCGGTCACTCCGCCTGAGCTGGTCGTGCCACCGGCCGATGTCCCACCCGTGCCACCCGCACCGCTGGTCGTGCCACCCGCCGATGTCCCACCTGTGCCACCGCTGGTGGTGCCACCGGACGATTTCCCGCCCGTGCTACCCGGACCGCTGGTCGTGCCACCGACCGACATCCCACCCATGCCACCCGCACCGCCGCTACCCCCGCTCCTGCTGTCCCCGCCCGCGCTGCCGATCTGGCCCCCAGAACCTCGCCCGCTCGAGCCCGCCTCGCCGGTGCCACCCGAGCCCCCTTGCGCGCTGCCACCAGAGTTGTTGGCACCTGCCGCCCCCGTGAGCCCGCCGGCTCCCACGCCGCCCCCGCTCGATGTGCCGCTGGAGGGAACAGACGCGTCCTGGTTTCCACCACTTCCCTTCAGTGACTTGTTCCCCGAAGAGCTACACCCGATAGCAGCACCCGCTGAAAGAAACAGAACGCCCAGCAGAACGCAGCATTGAGGCTGCGGCGTTCTTCTCGAGAGACACACGTACATCATGGCTCCTTCGTTTGTACTCGACGAGTCAGGCTCGCGACACAGAGAGTCACTTTGTGTCCGAGCTGGTCCCGCCTCCTGTTGGAAGGCGATCCCGTCAACCCATCCTCGCACCCTACCACAACACCAGGCGTCGCTTGCGTGGGTTGGCGCGGTCAAGGGTACCATCAGAAGAGAGAGGTCCGGACGGCTGACCCCCAGAGTCGATGGTCGTAGGCGCGGCGCGTTTCTGGCGCGGCCGCGACCCGCGCTGGCGCGGTCACCGGAAAGAGCCGGTGTGGTCAAATACTGGAAACAAGAGGTGGTGTCTGGAATCTAATTCGACAGCATGGACAGGAAGGAAATTCCGGCAGGAGCCAATTCTTGCCAACGTCAGGCGATGCCCCAAGATGGGCAGTACAGGCCGCTACCCGCATCTGGGAAAGCCTGCTTCGGCGCGGCGGCTGGCAAGCCTGGAGCACCACCATGAACGACGTCGTACCTCACATTCGCGTGGTGGCTGCCGTAATCGAGCAGCAAGGGCGATACCTCATCAATCAGCGACGCTCGACGGCTGTGCTAGCCGGTTTATGGGAATTCCCGAGCGGCAGGGTCGAGCCAGGCGAGACCGACGAGGCGGCGCTGCAACGGGAGCTGCAGGAGCGCGTCGGTGTCGATATAGATGTGGGCGGCTCCACCGCCCACCGCACCCACCGCTACGATGGCTATGTCGTTGATCTGGTTCTCTATCGGGCCACCATCGCGCCCAACCAGAGGCCGCGTCCGGTGGGGGTGGCCGATCTTCGCTGGGTGGCACCGCAGGAATTGGAGAATTTCGCGTTCCCCCCGGCTGACCAGGCCACCGCCGACCTGCTTTTCGGGATGAAGCGCGACGCAAGCTTGTCCAAGCCCCCGCAGACGAAAAGCGTGCGCGCGCAAGTACAAAAGCCAGCAGTGAACTAGAGAGCCGACGACGTATCTGACTACTGAGGAGCAATGAAGCGGGGCGGGATGCATGGACGGCCTTGGCACTCGGCCCCGGTGCGCTACGGGGCGGCCGTTTTGATCGTGGCCGTCGTGGCTCTGATCCAGCGCTTCGCCGTGCCTCAGCAAGACATCGCGCCGTTCGTCCTGTTCTTCGCCGGCGTCGCGATCGTGTCCGTATACGGAGGGCGCGGGCCGGGCCTGCTCGCCACGCTGCTCTCGGCCGCGACGGCCAACTATCTCTTCATCGTGCCCTTGAACCAATTCACCCTGCACGGCTCGGCGCTCATCGCGACCTGCCTTTCAATTGTCTCCGGCACGATCGTGGCCATCTTCTGCGGAGCCCTACGCAGGGCCCTGGATGAAGCGAACGCCAAGGCCGCGACGTTGCACCAGCAGGCGTGGGTCATTCGCGGTCAGGCCGAGCTGGCCATCGAGGTTCGCGGGGAGATCGGCGAGGAAACGACTGCTGCGCGGGTCCTGTCCTTCATCGCACACCACGTGGGGGCCAAGGTCGGCGTACTCTACGTGATGAGTGAGGCGGGAACCGCCGAGCGCGGGGCGACCTTCGCCTGCGCTGGCAGCGGCGATGGCGCACCACCCGCATCCATCAAACCGGGAGAGGGTTGGGTGGGCCGGGTCGCACTCGAGGGCAAGCTGGCCGCAATCTCCGATCTGCCCGAGGAGCACCTCCGGATCGTGACCGCCACCGGCGAGTCGCGACCGCGTCACCTTGTGGTCGCGCCGCTTCTGGGCGAAGGCCGCACCATTGGGGTGATCGAGCTGGGCTTCCTTGCCGTGCCCGACGGGCATACGCTTGAGTACATCGAGGCGCTGTCCGAGCTGGCCGGCATCTCGCTGCGCTCCGCCCGCTATCGAGCGCAAAGGCAGGCGCTCCTCGATGCAACGGAGCGGCAGTCGAAGGAGCTGCAGACCCAGCAAGAAGAGCTGCGAGTCATCAACGAAGAGCTGGAAGAGCAGAGCCGCGCTTTGCGCGAATCCCAGGCTCACCTTGAGGCTCAGCAAGCGGAGCTGGAACAGACAAACTCGCAGCTCGAGGAGCACACGCAAGCGCTCCAGCAACAGCGTGACGATCTGTCCCGAGCGCAGGTCGCGCTGGTCGAGAAGGCAGACGAGCTAACCCGGGTGAACCAATACAAGTCTGAATTCCTCGCCAACATGAGCCACGAGCTGCGGACCCCGCTCAACAGCGCCCTCATCTTGGCCAAGCTACTCGCTGACAACAAGGACGGCAATCTCACGCCCGAGCAAGTCAAGTACGCGGCTACGATCTACTCCTCGGGCAACGATCTGCTCGTGCTCATCAATGACATCCTCGACCTGTCGCGCATAGAGGCGGGGCGAATGGAACTTCAGGTCGAAGTGGTGGACGTGCCGCGCACGATCGAATCTCTCAAGCGCACATTTCTGCCCGTGGCAGCCCAGAAGGACCTGTCCTTCGAGGCGCAGATCGCCCCGGGGGCGCCAGCATCAATCACCAGCGACGGGCTGCGGATCCAGCAGATCCTGCGCAATCTGCTCTCCAATGCGTTCAAGTTCACCCAGGCTGGTTCCGTGAGCCTGCGGGTATCAGCCGCCCCGGGCGAGTGCGTGTCGTTTTCGGTGAGTGACAGCGGCATCGGCATCGCCCCGGATCAGCACCAGATCATCTTTGAAGCCTTCCGCCAGGCGAATGGCACCACGAACCGCAGCTACGGAGGCACCGGCCTGGGCCTCACCATTTCGCGCGAACTGGCCAGACGGCTGGGCGGCGACATCTCAGTCGAAAGCACAGTGGACAAGGGGAGCACCTTCACGCTCACCATTCCGAAGGTACGGCAGGCCGTTGCAGGGGCAGGCTCCCTGGAGTTGGAAGAGAGGAAGCGCGCACCGGCCGCCCCTTCATCGGGGCAGCGACCCGCCCGTATCGTGCCAGCTTCGCAAAGCCCCAAGGTGCGCCCCGAGCCGCCGACCCCACCGGCCGTCGACGATGATCGTGAGCACTTGCAGCCCGACCAGCGGTCAATCCTGGTCATCGAGGACGACCAGACGTTTGCATGCGTCCTGCGGGATCTCTTGCACGAGCAGCGTTTCCGCGCGCTGGTGGCGACCACCGCAGCCGAGGGCCTGCGCTTGGCTGAGCAATTCGTGCCCAGCGCCGTGTTGCTCGACATCAACCTGCCTGACAATTCGGGGCTCTCGGTCCTCGAACACCTGAAACACAACCCGGGGACGCGCCACATTCCGGTGCACGTCGTCTCGGCACTGGAGCACACCCAACAGGCGCTTGAGATGGGGGCGGTGGGCTACGCCATCAAACCGGTCAAGCGCGAACAACTCATCGAGGCGATCCAGAAGCTCGAGCAGAGGCTCGAACAAAAGCTCCGGCACGTGCTCGTGGTTGAAGACGTAGCGGCCCAGCGCGAAGGCATCGTGCAACTTCTGCACGCTGAGAATGTGAATATCGTTTCGGTCGCAACCGGCGCCGAGGCGCTGCAGCGGCTCAGGGAACGCACCTTCGATTGCATGGTGCTCGACCTCACCCTGCCGGACATGTCGGGCTACGATGTCCTCGACAAGATGGCGGCGGGCGAGGCCTTCTCGTTCCCCCCGGTCATCGTCTACACCGGCCGCTCGCTCGATCGCGGTGAGGAGGAGCGTCTACGTCGCTATGCCAGTTCCATCATCATCAAGGGCGCAAAATCGCCGGAACGCCTGCTCGATGAAGTGACGCTCTTCCTGCACCAAGTGGAAGGCAATCTCCCGGCGGAGCAGCAGCGCATTCTGCGAGACGTGCGCAACCGTGAGGCGGCGCTCGAAGGCAAACACATCCTGGTCGTCGACGACGACGCACGCAACGTGTTCGCGCTGGCCAGCGTTCTTGAAAGCAAGGGCGTCAAGCTTCGTTTCGCCCGCAACGGCAAGGAAGCACTGGCTGTGCTCGAGAACGCCCAGGCCCCCGGCGGCATCGCCGTGGACCTGGTCCTGATGGACATCATGATGCCCGAAATGGACGGCCTCACCGCCAGCCGTGAGATCCGCAAGAAGTCCGATTGGAAGACCTTGCCGATCATCGCGCTGACCGCCAAGGCGATGCCCAACGACCGCGAGGAGTGCCTGCGAGCCGGCGCCGACGACTACATCGCCAAGCCCCTCGACGTGGACAAGTTGCTCTCACTCATCAAGGTGTGGATCCCGAAGTAAAGGTGCGGCGTTGCCCGGAGAGTTCGATATCGAGCTGCCCCTGCTGCTTGAGGCCATTCACCTCAAGTACAGCTATGACTTCCGACGCTACGCAACCTCCTCGCTCAAACGTCGCCTCGAACAGGCGCTGCAGAATTTCGATTGCCGCTCTCTTTCGGCGCTGCAAGAGCGCGTGCTGCGCGAGCCTGAGGTCATGCGCGGGCTGCTTGCCCACCTGACCGTGCAGGTGAGCGAGATGTTCCGGGACCCAAGCTTCTACCGGGCCTTGCGCGACAGGGTCGTGCCCTACCTGCGCACCTATCCCTCGCTCAAGGTCTGGATCCCGGGCTGCGCCACGGGCGAAGAGGTCTACTCGCTCGCTATTCTGTTGCGCGAGGAGGGACTGCTGGAGCGCACGCTCATCTACGCGACCGACATCAACCCTGAAGCCCTGCGCAAGGCCGAGGCCGGCATCTACGACCTGGATCGGATCGCCGATTTCAGCAAAGCCTATTGCCAGGCCGGCGGCCGCGCCTCGCTCTCTGACTACTATACGGCCGGGTACGACGCGGCGGTATTCGACAAGACCCTGCGCGAGAGCGTGCTCTTCTCCGACCACAGCCTCGCCACTGACAGCGTCTTTGCCGAGGTTCAGCTCGTCAGCTGTCGCAACGTCCTGATCTACTTCGACCGCTCGCTACAAGACCGCGCGGTTGCTCTCTTCCGGGACGCTCTCTGCCGCAAGGGCTTTCTCGGCCTGGGCGCCAAAGAAACACTCACCTTCTCGAACCAGGCCGCGGAATTTGCGGAATTCGTGCGAGAAGAGAGGATCTACCAGAAGCGATGATGGAGAGATGATGGGCACGGTCATGCCACCCGTTCAATGGCAGGCACCCGAGGCCATTCTTGTCGGCGGCTCTGCGGGAGCAATCGAAGTTGTGTCCTTGCTGCTGGAAGCCCTGCCTGCCGATTTCGCGCCGCCCGTCGTTGTGCTGATTCACCTGCCCAGGCACAGGCCGAGCGCGCTCGACGGGGCTCTACGCGGAAAGTGCCGGCTTGCCCTGCGCGAACCGGTGGATAAGGAGCCGCTGGCGCGTTCGACCGTGTACCTGGCGCCGCCGGGCTATCACTTGCTCATGGATCCCGGGCCGTCGTTTGCCCTGTCGGTGGACGAGCCAGTGAACTTCTCGCGGCCATCTATCGACGTGCTCTTCGAGTCTGCCGCCGATGTCTTGGGTCCGCGCTGCGCGGGGGTGTTGGTTTCCGGCGCGAACCCGGACGGCGCCCATGGGCTACACGCTATCCAAGAGGCCGGCGGCGCGGTTGTCATCCAAGACCCTGAAGAGGCCGCACAAGGCGCGATGCCCGCAGCGGCGCTCGCCCTTTGCCCGAACGCGCTCGTGCTGTCCGCAAAGGGAATTTGCCGGTGGGTGCAACAGCTCTCGGCGTGGCAAACTCCAAACAGGCGAAGCGCAACATGAGCGATCTGCCCAAACTCCTTTTGGTTGACGACCGCCCCGAGAATCTCCTGGCGCTTGAGGGCCTGCTCCGGCGCAGCGACGCCGAGATCCTCAAGGCCGAGTCGGGCAAGCGCGCTCTCGAACTTCTCCTCGAACACGAAGTGGCGCTGGCGCTCATCGACGTGCAGATGCCCGAACTGGATGGCTTTGCCCTTGCGGAGCTGATGCGCAACGTGGAGCGCACGCGCGAGATCCCCATCATCTTCGTAACCGCCGGACTCCACGATCGGGATCGTGTGTTCAAGGGCTACGAATCGGGTGCGGTGGACTTCCTCGTCAAACCCCTCGATGCCCGCATCCTGGCGAGCAAGGTCAGCGTATTTCTGCAGCTCTATCGACAAAAGCAGTTGCTCATCGCGGCCAACGCGCAGCTGGTCGAGGCCGATCGGCGCAAGAATGAGTTCTTGGCGGTACTCTCCCACGAGCTGCGCAATCCCCTTGCTCCCATCAAGAACAGCCTCTACATTCTCGACCGCGCCGCTCCCGGCGGGGAGCAGGCCCGCCGCGCTCTGCGCGTGATCGATCGCCAGGCCACGCAACTGTCGAATCTGGTCAACGACCTGCTCGACGTCACCCGGATCACGCGCAACAAGATTCGGCTGCAGAAGGAGCGTCTTGACGTCAACCAGCTTGTCCGTCGCGCTGTCGAAGACAGCCGCAGTTTTTTCGAACGGAGCGAGGTGCGGCTCTCGTACGATCTCGCTGCGACCCCTGTGCTGGTCCACGCTGACGCAACCCGGGTCGCACAAATCGTGGGAAACCTGCTGCAGAATGCAGCGAAGTTCACTTCCCACGGAGGACGGACGCATGTTTCCGTCGTGGCGGAGGCAGGCCAGTCCGTCATTCGCGTGGTCGACAACGGAGTCGGGATGGCGCCTGATACGGTCGCGCGTCTGTGTCAGCCTTTCATGCAAGCGGATCAGTCTCTCGACCGCAGCAAGGGGGGCCTGGGGCTTGGGCTTGCCCTGGTCAAGGGCTTGGTCGAGCTGCATGGGGGCAGCATCGAGGCCCAAAGTGACGGGCTCGGGAAAGGATCGGCGTTCGTCGTCCGACTGCCCCTTGATGAAACGCTTGCGCCCGAGAAGCCGGCCCTGCGCGCCAGCGGCCCGCAAGTTAGCCGGCGTGTCCTCATCATCGAGGACAACCTCGACGCGGCGGAAAGCTTGCGTGAGGCACTGGAACTCTCTGCGCACGAGGTCGCGGTGGCCAACAACGGGCCTGACGGAATTGAAAAGGCTCGAAGCTTCCGTCCCGATGTCGTCCTTTGCGATATCGGCTTGCCTGGCATGGACGGATACGAGGTGGCGCGCGCCATCCGACTTGACGCGACGTTACAGTCTACCCTACTCATCGCCCTGAGTGGCTACGCGTTGCCGGAAGACCTGGAGCGGGCGGCCTCCGCTGGCTTCCAGCACCACCTTGCCAAGCCACCAAGCGTGGACGCGCTGGAACGAGTCTTGTCGGACCTGTCGGCAACGCCACTACCGCTAGGGCTGGGCTAGAAACCCCTAACGGACGTCCGGCTACTGGAACGACAGAGCCGTCACGCAGAAGTCGAACGACCCAGCAGTGGGGAGCGAACTGGCCAGGAACTGGATGTTCGGGGTATTGGGCGCGCCCGTCAGCGTCATGCCGGTGGTCGGGGCCCAGCACGCCGTATTGAAGCTGGTCCAAGAAATGGTCTGGGTGGCCGTGGTCATCACGGCACAATACGGCGCACCATCCACGGTCACTTGCACATGCATATTCGCGCCTATGGGAAGGCTGCTGAGCGCGACGGTCACGCTCGTTCCTGAAAGCTGAACCGGCGCAGGGGTGGCGACCGTGCTTAGCGGCGACAGGTTGAATCCGAAAGCTGCTCCCCAAACCGTGTAGCCGGGCGGATTCTGCGCACCGGTGGTGCCAGCCCCGCAGAGACTGCCCGCCGACATGCAGACGGACGACTTGCCTGTCTTGTCATCAAGGCTGAAATCGTAGCCACTATACAGTCCGACCGTACAGTAGCCGGCGGGGCAAGAAATGCCTCCGATGCTATTGGGCGCAGGCGAGCAGGTGGTTGTTGCCCCGTCTGTGGGGGTCGAGGCGCTACCACCCGATCCGCCAGTTGCCCCTGCGTCTGCAACCCCACCGCTACTGCTTGCGCTGCCTCCACCGCCGGATCGACCCGCGGTGCCAGTGATGCCGCCACCGGAGCCGGCCACCCCTGCGTCGGTGACGGCAGAACCTCCGACAGTCGCGGTGCCGCCTGTGGCGGTCTCGGCGCCTCCCGCACTGCCGGCCTGCCCCGCAAAGCCACTGCCGCCGGCACCGCCCGAGCCGGCCACTCCTCCGTCACTACCACCGGCACCCCCGTCCAGCGGCGGGCTGACATCAGCAACGTAGGGGACGTCAATCCCGCCATCCGCAGGCACAATCCCATCCGCCTGCAGGCCAGCGTCCGCCGCGACGCTTCCTGCTGCGCCACCCATCGCCTGGGCCGTCGTTCCACCGGCCTCCAGCAGTCCACCGGCCCCGCTTGTCGTCGCGTCACCCGGCGCCATCCCGCCTCCCGAACCACCGCTCGCAGCATCCGGTCCAACCGCGACAACTCCACCGCCGTCCCCCGTCGCGGTAGTCGCGGTATCTGAGGCGGCGCCATCCTGGTCGCCAGCATCACTGCGCCCCGCCCAGGGTAGGGTAAGGTTCACACAGGCCGTAAGAAGGGAGACTGCGGCGACTGCTGGCGCGGTGAGTGTGAAAGAGCGAGTCAAGTTCCTCCTATTTCGCAAACGGTCCCCGGATAATGCCATCATCCGCGGCCTATTCCCCCACTACTTCGTAGCAAGGGGGGGCGCCTGCAACGAGCTTCACGCCCTTGTTGAAAATCGCAGCTCCGGCATGGCCCTCCTCGTTTGCCGTGAAATTCAGCATACCGCCCCCGACGTGAGCGCCCCGCGGATTCTCCAGCCCACCGTTTATACCGCCGCTAGAGCCCATGTCCACCACAGCCGGAATGACGTTACCTTGCTCTGCGCAGCGCGATCTCTCGACACGATGCCCGGCCTGGCCATGTTCGGGGAACATCTGTTTTGGGCGCGTCCCGGCCGAGCGGCACGGGGTCCTGCTCGACGAGGTCGCTATCGCCGCCTCGATCCTGTCACCCAGACCTGACCTCAAGCATCTACGAAGATACGCGAAGAAGGAGAGCACATGACGATAATCGCAGCGACGCTCACGGCTGGGTTCCTGATAGCGACGACATCCCTGGCATCGGCAGGAACGGTTGCGGTCAAGAGCAGGATCGTCGAATACAAGATGGGCAACGAAATCTTCGAGGGGTTGTTCACGTATCCCCAGACCAGCAAGGGCAAAGTTCCCGGAGTTCTGATGGTGCACAACTGGCTCGGGCTTTCTGACGAGACCAAGAAGCAGGCAGAGCGCGTGGCCAAGCTGGGCGTCGCTGTCTTCGCAGTCGACGTCTATGGCAAAGGCGTCCGGGCCAAGGAGACGAAGGAGGCCATCGCACTGTCGTCCAAGTACAAGGGTGACCGCAAGCTCTTCCGCGAACGCCTCCAGCGGGGCCTGGACGTTCTGCGTGAACAGAAAGGGGTCGACGGCAGCCAGGTGGTCGCCGTCGGCTACTGCTTCGGGGGTACGGGCGTGATCGAGCTCGCGCGTGCGGGCGCTGACGTAAAAGCCGTGGTCAGTTTCCACGGCGGACTCGACAGTCCCAATCCTTCCGACGGCAAGAACATCAGAGCCCGAGTGGTTGTCCTGCAAGGCGCGGATGACCCCTATGTCAAACCATCAGACATCCTCGCGTTTCAGAACGAAATGCGCTCGCACGGCGTGGACTGGGAGATGACGGTCTATGGCGGTGCCGTTCACAGCTTCACCGACGTGAGCGCCGGATCGGATGCGAAGACCGGCGCGGCCTACAACGAAAAGGCCGACGCGCGTTCGTTCCAAGCCTTCACGGACCTACTGAACGAACTCTTCCCTAAGCGATAGAAGGGTTCTTCACCCGACGCGTGACGGCTTCGTCACACGAAACGCCAAGCACCGCGGTTGGTTACGCTTTGATCCCGCGCCTTGCCGCGGGATTGGCGGTCGCGAGATTGGGGCAACTAGCGCAGAGAGCCGTGGGTATGATGGTAGACATGCGGCCGACGCGGTGAATGAGGCAGCGTTCGCCAGCAGCAGACGCAGCATGCCGCAGGTCGGGGCTGGGTGATTGCCGCACTCGCCGTGGTCGAGGACGGAGAGCAACCCTCTTTCGTGGT
Source organism: Myxococcales bacterium (assembly GCA_003158395.1). Lineage (GTDB taxonomy): Bacteria > Myxococcota_A > Polyangia > Fen-1088 > Fen-1088 > Fen-1137. Next base: position 13,697 of record PMIX01000356.1, read on the forward strand.
AGATAGGGAATGGCTGGGGTTTGTCGTGACGGGCGCGTGATCAAGAATGCGACGGGGGTGGTCACCTCTCTTTACCTATCGCCGAGGGGCAAGGTGTCCCTCGGTTCCTTGCCGAGACAGGGCCAAGAAACTGGGGCTATCGCACATGGAACCTGCATTACCCAAACGACGTCCTGACCATGATCAAGCGGCAATCTGACCCGGACACCGCTGGCGTAGAGGTCGGGCACAGGCGTCTCGCGCGCCTGTATGCGGTGCTTAGCCAAGTCAACGAAGCCATCGTCAGAACGCGCGACGAGCAGGCCCTGTTCGCCGAGGTTTGCCGGATCGTCGCCGAGCAGGGTGAATTCCCGCTGGCCTGGATAGGGCTGGTCAAAGAGCGTGCGGTCGTGCCTGCGGCCTCGTGCGGACCAGAGGCAGTCTACCTGGCCGAAATCAGAGTCGAAGTCGAGGGCGAGCTGGGCATGGGCCCAACCGGAACCTGCATTCGGGAGGACCGGCCCGTCGTCAACGATGACTTCGCGACCAATACGAATACCGCACCTTGGCGCCAGCCAGCACTTGGCCATGGGTTTCGCGCTTCAGCGGCATTTCCTTTTCACAAGGATGAGAAACCCATCGGTGCGCTCACGCTCTACGCGGGACGGCCTGGCGCCTTCGATCCGGCGCAGGTGGGACTTCTCAAAGCATTGTGCGCCGATCTCTCATACGCCCTCGCGGCCATAGCGGACGAGCGGCGACGCAGCGAAGCCGAGCAGGCACTGCGCGACAGCGAGGCACGCTACCGGGCATTCTTCGAGAACCTGCAGGAGCTGGTCGCCGTTTGCGAAGCCGTCTTGGATAACAACGGAAAGGTGGCAGACCTGCTTCTCCTCGATGCAAACGATCGTCACCTGGAGACATTCGGCCTCAAGCGCGAGGACGTTATCGGCCGGCGCGTCAGCGCGGTGTTCGGGCAGGAGGCCGTGGGAGAGAAACTCGACTTGTATTCGCAGGTCATGGCGACCGGGAGGCCGATCTCGTACGAGAATCACTTCCGCGGCCGGGTTTTCTCCGTCACCCTGTTCAGAATCGACGGCAAGACCTTGGCCCAGACTGGGACCGACATCACCGAACGCAGGCGTGCAGAGGAAGCGCTGAGAACAGCCTACGCGCAGTTGGTGGAGGATGACAAACGCAAGAACGAATTTCTGGCGGTCCTCTCGCACGAGCTGAGAAACCCGCTCGCCCCGATCAAGAACAGCCTCTACATACTCGGCCGCTCCGCACTAGGCAGCGACCAGGCGCGCCGGGCACAAGCGGTCATTGCCCGCCAGGTCGGGCACATGGGGCGGCTCATCGATGATCTCCTCGACGTCAGCCGCGTCAGCCAGGGAAAAATTCAACTCCAGCGCAGGAAACTCGAATTCGGCCAGCTGGTGCGGCGAACGGTGGAGGACCATCGCGCCACCTACGCTGCCGCTGGCATCCAGCTCGACTGCAAGTTGGCTTCCGAGCCGATGTGGCTTACGGCCGACAGCACCCGCCTCGCTCAAGTAGTCGGCAACCTGCTCGGCAACGCGGTCAAGTTCACGCCGCGCGGGGGCCGCGTGGAACTCACACTCGAACCGCAGGACAGGGCAGCGCTCTTGTGCGTGCGCGATACTGGCGTGGGCATGACGGCCGCCGTGATCGAGCGCATATTCCAGCCTTTCGTGCAGGCTGAAGAGACGCTCGACCGATCCCATGGCGGTCTTGGCATCGGCCTTGCGTTGGTCAAGGGCCTGGTCGAGCTTCACGGGGGCTCCGTCGGCGCTGCCAGCGAGGGACCAGGTCGTGGCGCCGAGTTTACCATCAAGCTGCCGCTGGAGGACGCGCCCGAGCAGCCAACGCCGGCGCCGCACGAGCGCCCGGTTTCGCCGCGCCGAATACTCGTGATTGAGGACAACGTGGATGCGGCCGACAGCCTCAAGGAGGCTTTGGAGCTTTCCGGCCATCAGGTCCAGGTGGCCTACAATGGTCCCGAGGGGATCACCAAAGCGCGCCAATTCAGACCCGATGTCGTCCTCAGCGACGTCGGCCTGCCTGGTATGGACGGCTACCAGGTCGCGCGCGCCTTCCGCGCCGACGCCACACTCAAAACTACGTTTCTCGTCGCGATAACCGGCTATGCGTCGCCCGAAGACACGCAACGGGCAACAGAAGCCGGTTTCCAGCGGCACCTCGCGAAGCCGCTCAGCCTGCAAGCTCTGCAGGATTTGCTCGCCGCACCTGAAGCCGGGACACGCTTGTTCATCGGCGACGAGATGTGACCTTTCAGCGGCACAAGGTCAACGTGTGCTTCGCTTCGAGCCGGACCGGGTGGTACGAGAGCTTGGCCCGGCGCAACCCCGGGTCCCCCAGATCCTCTTCGCGGTTGATGAACGCCAACCCCTGGGCCGCGATGGCGCGAGCGGTCTCCTGGTTGATTACCTGATAGAGCCCCTTCCTGTTGCGGAGCGCGCGTTCAAACAAGACCAGTCCGGTCGTCGGGTTCAGACGGTCGTAAATGGAAAAGGCGGCCGGCCGATCGTCAATGCGCAAGAGAAGTCCATGAAGCCCGAGCGCACCGAATTCGTGAATCGCGGTCGCGAGCGCCCGGCCTTCCTGCTGCAGCGTAACCGTCGTGCGTTTGGCAGCAATGTCGTCGCCAACTTCGAGACATTCCCGGCTATGCTGCGGGCCGAGCGGCTCGATCCGCCAGGCGTAAAGCCGCGTGGCCTGTTGGATCAGGTTGCGCTTCTTGGCGTAGCGACTGCCGGTCAGCGCCGCCAGGTCTTCGGTCTGGTACACGTAGTTGGCACTGTCGCGATTCGCGACCACGTGGAAGTGCGCGGCAAAAACCGGATGTCGCGCCAAGAACTCGGCGCTGACCGATTCGATGATCAGCGGTGTGGGCAGTTCCCGGGCGTGGGCGAGCAGGGTTTCCTGCAGGGTCTCGGAAAATCGTCCCAATGGTTGCAACAGCCTCGGCTGGGGATCGGGGTCGACCCGGGCATGAAGCAAGAGCGTATCCGGCTCGCCGACGGCAAGGTGGTACTGGAAAACCGACGACCAGATGCACAGCGAAGCAAAACCGTAGTCAGACAGGGATTGCGGGTGGCGTGTAAGAAAGTCGGTCACGAGCGCGCGATGCTCGATCTCGATGAGCGCGAACGGGAATCCCAGAAAGGCCGTCACCGTCAAGAACGCACCTGGTAGAGCATGGGTTGAAAGCCAGTGAGTGGGTGGAATCCCAGCTTTTCGTAGAACTTCTGCGTGCCCGGCTCGGCCACCAGGCCAATCCAGGT
>PMIX01000177.1 GCA_003158395.1 Myxococcales bacterium
TGGCCGATCTGCGCTGGCCCGGAGTCCAGTGCACTATCACGTCCGTCCCGGGGTGGGACGACCCGCCCCGGTCCTTCCCGAGCGGCTACTGGTACAGGAAGATGATCTCGATGCGGTTGTTGCGGTTCCGGTCCTTGCCGCTGGCAATCTGCTCCGCGCCACCCTGGCCGGTGGCCATGACTCGCTTGCTGTCGACACCGCGTGACATCAACGCGGTCTGCACCGATTGGGCCCGGGCAAGGGTCAGCGCCAGAAGTGAGCTCGAGCTTCCGTGCGGGTCGGCAAACCCTACGATCTGCACTGGGTAGTTCAGGTACTCCTTCTTCTTCATCAGGGTCGCAATCGGGTCGAGCATGGCCTCCCTGCCCGGGGTGATCACGCTCTGCTTCTTGGTGAAGAGCTGCTCCGCCGGGATGGTGAGCACGATTCGTTGCAAGGCACCGCGCGCGTCGCGACGAACCTCCACACCTGCGATGGTGCTGGCCTCCCTGGTCAGCGTATCGGCGCGCGCCCGATTGTCGTCCGCCTTGGTCTTCTCGGCATAGATCGGCTGCGCCGTCGCCACGGCCTCCTCGGCCTTCTTCCGGGCAATGTCCGCGCTCATCTGCGCGGCCCGGAAGCTCCCCTGCTGGAGCTCTGCCTGCGCGCGCGCCAAGGTGTCGGCAGCGGCTGTGTACTCGGCCTTGGCGTAGCTGGATGCCTGCACGGTGTCGGCCGTTTTGAGCGCCAGCTCCGCTGCGCTGATCTTGTCGGCGGTTTCGGCCTTGTCGGTCGCCGTCTTCCGGTCGGCTTCCATCTGGGCCTCCAGCGACTTCTGCTCCTCTTTCGCCTGGGCCGTTTGATGGAGCAGACCGATGGTTTCGTTCACGGCGTCCAATTCCTTCTGCACCTTCGCCTGCTCTTCAGCTACGTCGTCCAGATCGTCCTCAGCCTTGGCGACGCGAGCCTTGGCCGCATCCTGGTCAGCCAGGGCGATGGCATGCTTCAGCTTGGCCTGCCCCATGAGCGCCGCATCGGTCGACTCGTCCAAATCGCTGCTGTGCCATTTGTCTTGTGATCGCTTGAGCAGCTCGTCAGAACTCTTCACCAGCGCCGGCGCCCGCTTGGCAGCCGCCGCAGCCGATGGACTGGCCCGCAGCTTCTCCAAGGCTTCCAGTTCGCTCGGCTTGGGCTTCAGGGCACAACCCTGGGAGACCAGCAGGCCCAAAAGAAGGGCTGCCGCGGGCGACAGAATCGACAGTGCTCGTGTAATCTTGATCATAACTGGACTCCCTGTGTGCAGATTGCTCACGCTTTGCCCCCCAGACGGATCTTCTGGACTTTGGCGCTCTCCAACGCCTTCTTGGTGCGGTCGAGCGTGGCGCGCTTGCGCGCCACCTCGGCTTCCTTCTGGTCGGCTTGCGCTCCAAGCTTGGCCGCTGTGATCTTCTCGCGAATCATGTCGGCTTGGGCCTTGCAGCGATCCGTGATCACACGGACCTCGTCGTATCTCTCCTGCGAACGCAGATTCCAGGCTCGATCCAGCCACGTACGCAGGAAGGTCAGTTCTGTTCCTGCGGCCTTCTGCTCATCCAGTCGCTCAAGGTCATTCGCCGTCTGCCGGTTGTCTTCGATGATGCGCTGCAGATCATCGGCCTCCCCGGCCCGTGCAAGCGCCGGAATGAACAGGGTGGCTAACAACAAGAAACAGGTCGCGTATCTATGCATATGTTGCCTCACGGGGTTGAAGAGGGCCCTATGTTCGGAGGTAGATGCTCGGCTCGTCAACTGCAAAAAATCGTCCCGGCGCGCCTCCTTACTTGACGACTGGGCCGATCGCGCGGCATATGTTCAACTCCCCGTAGAGGGGTTCCGGTGGACGTAGCTCAATGGTAGAGCATCGGACTGTGGCTCCGACGGCTGGGGGTTCGATACCCCTCGTCCACCCCCAGGCTACTCAGATGGTACGCGGCGAGCCAGGCTCGCCAGCTCCCCACACGACTGGGCTGTCATTTCAGCCTGCCGGCGCGCTCAGACCGCTATACTAGAAGACGCATGCGCCGGTGTGTCCTACCTCTCCTGCTGCTTGCCGCCTGCGGCGGACGGTCGTCGCCCGCCGCAGACGCGGGGCCAGACAGCGCGCCCCCAGACACGGCCCCGCCTGCCGATGCCGGCCTGCTGCCCCTGGCCGTGGACTTCACCGTGGCAGACTGCCCGTTGCTTGATTCCACCGTGCCGTCCTGCACCGGCACGGCTCCCTTCACGGTCCAGTTCGTACCCATCACCACCACAACCATCAACCAGTACAGTTGGATTTTCGGCGACGGCACGCCCGAAGACCCCGCCGCCACGCCGTTGCACACATTCGACGCACCAGGATCGTTCGCTGTCACGCTGGTGGGTGTCGGCGGCCCCACGACCGTGGTGTCCAAGACGCGGGCCGGATTTATCGTCGTGCTGGCCAACCGCATGGGTGAGCCGTGCCAGGCCGACCAGCAATGCGCTGCGAATCTTTCCTGTCTCTGCTCGGCCGCCAACCCGTGCACCACCGGGCCCCAGGGTGGCATGTGCACCGCCCTGTGCCAGCAGAATGGTTGCCCAGGGGGGGGAGTGTGCGCGAACCTGGAGACGGCAACCGCGCCTTCCGTCCTGGGCGAGCCTTGGCAAACCCAAGTCTGCCTACCTGCCTGCCTTTCTGATGCAGACTGCACCGCTGGGCTACGCTGCCGTACCCTGCCCGGCTGGCCCAACGGCACATTCCAGGTCCACGGCTGTTTTGCGGACGTACCGGCCGACCTAGGCGACCCTTGTCTCGGCGCGACTGGCGTTCTCCGCAACGACCTTTGCGTGACCGGGTTGTGTGCCGATCTGGGCGCCTTGGGAGTATGCTCGCGCGACTGCACNNCCCGACTCGTCGCTGCCAGGCTTCCAGCTCAAGGCACTGCCCGGCGGGGGGGAAGGGAATGCCTACTGCGCGCCCAAGTCCTGTACAAGCGACACCGATTGTGGCGCCGTGGGTCTCTGCCGCGAGGACTCGGGCGGCGAGGACTCGGGCGCGGGCCATTGCGTCGCCCGCTCGAAGTAGGGCGGCTTGCCAAGGCCGAAGGTTTCGCTCATCCCTGGATCGCTCGGACGACGTTGGGCATGCCAGGTGGCGGATTGGCATCGTCGCCGGCCGACGGGGCCGGTGGCGAGCTGATTTGGAGCGGGTCACGGTAGGCCACATCCTCTCCCTGGCACACGCCCTTTCCCCCTGCGGCCCAGAGTCCCAGCCGCGCGATCGGGGCCTGGCTCGCGCTAGCCGGATCGGTGAAAGCCTCGACCACCTCGACCGGCCGTGCGCTGCCTCGAGCGCTGACAACTACGCCAAAGGCGAGGAGGTTGTCGGGCCTGGCGCCCAGCCAACCCAGCTTTGCGGCCAAACCGCGGGCCGAGTCCTCGCTCGCCGGGGTCACGTCGGTGATCGACGGTCGCACGTCCACCCGCGAAGCAGGCGCCGACTTCCGGCTGTCTCGGCGCTCGCGCCGCGCGGCCAACAGAGGCGCGCCAGCGGCGTAGACCGCAAGGGCCGTCGCGGATCTG
>PMIX01000025.1 GCA_003158395.1 Myxococcales bacterium
CGACACGCACACCTCATACGCGGCAGCCGCGGCGGGGATGTCGCGCAGGTATCGCAAGCAAAGGTCGCCCAGGCCGCGCCACAAGCTCAGAAGCCAAGACCGCCTGTCGGGCGAAGGATTGGCCCCCAATCGCTTGATCATGTGGCGATACGCCCGAGCCAGAGTACGCCAATCCTGCCGCGCGGACAGGATGCGCTGGATGCGCTCGAAACTGCGCCGATCATCCGGATCCTGGTCGAGAGCCTGGTTGTACACATCCACGGCTTCGACAGGCGCCTCCAGCTCGTAGTTGAGAATGTTGGCCATCGCAACCAGGTAGCGGGCCTTGTCCCCTCCCGAAGACACACGCACCAGCCCCTCGAGCGCCTGAACGACGCGTGACCAGTGGCCATTGAGTGTGTGGATCTCCACCAACTCGTGCAGGACATCAGGGTCGTCTGGCCGCAATGTGGAGGCCTGCAGGAAGGTTTCCAGTGCGGCATGGAGATCGTGCCGTTCTTCGCGCTGCAGACGACCGATGCGGCAGAGATAGTCGAAGCGCTCGTCGGGTGAGAGTCTTCCTTCGAGCGCCCGGCGATACTGCTCGATGAGCACAGCCGCGTTCTCCGGACCGCGGCCTTCGATCCTGGCGTTGGCCTCGACCAGTGCCTCCCGGGCAGCTGCGAGGTCTGGGGCCAGTTCCACTGCCTTCATCAACGCCTCGGCGGCCTCCTCCGGGCTGCGAAGTGCAAGGTGAGCCTTGCCGAGAGCGAACAGGTGAGCCGCGTGTTCAGAAACGCTCATGCGATCGCTGGTCTGGGACAGCAGATGCGGCACGGTCTGGCATACGTCCTGCCACCACCCCTGGGTGCGGGCGAGCTGCGACCAGGCCTGCAGTGTCGGCAGATAGGTGGGGAGCGCCGCGTACGAACGGCGATAGCCCGCTCGAGCTCGCTCCATGTCGCCCAACATCTGCGCCGACCAAGCGACCTTGTGCCAAAGCCGAGCGGATTCGTCCAACGCGTGGGTGGCCGAGCCGGCCATGTTTTCGAGCAGGGGCAGGGCGGAGGTCCAGTCTTTGCGAACCCAGGCCAGTTCCGCCAAGGCGGCCGTCGCGCGAGGGTGACCGGGCGATCGTTCGAGAACCCGGGTGTATTGCTCAATGGCAGAGTCCGTGTCACGCAGATGTTCCCGATAGATCTCGGCAGCCTCCAGCGCCAAATCGATCGCCTCGATCGGGTCCGCGGCGCTGCCCGAAGCACAGGTCAGATAGGCAGCGGCGCGCAGCCAATTTCCTCGCTGACTATGAAGCTCGACCAGGGCGCGGAATGCCAGCGGGTTGGAGGGACTGGCCGCCATGGCACTCTCCAAGGCCTTCTCTGCCGCCGCCGCATCCCCCAGATCCCTTTGGTACCAACCCGCCATGGCCACCAGCATGTCAGCGCGCTTGGCTGGGGGAGTGATCTCAGGCAGTCTCTTCTCGCATTCGGCCAGCAGGTCGGGCCAGCGATTGTGAACCGTGGCCATGCGCGCCAGGTCGGTGGCCAGGTCGAGCGTCGCGGGGCTTTCTTGGAAAGCGGCCAGCATGACTACGAACGCACTCTCGGTATCGCCCAGATTGGTCTCGTAGACCTGGGCCGCTCTCATGAGGCAGCGGCAGCGCTCACCCGGATCCAAGACCTCTCCAGAACGATCGAGCAGGAGAGCCGCCAGGTCCTCCCAACGCTCCTCGCGAACGCACTCGGCTTCGAGATGGCGAGAATCGTCCGGGGAAACCAGCTCTTCAATTTCGATGGATCGAAAGAAATCGGCGACCGGATCGAGGTCCTTCGGCTCCTCGGGCACCCCAACAGACGAGGGGGTATGCCTCGAGCGCAAGTCCGAGCTTTGGATTCCCGTATGAGGCGAACGTTCCATGTCTAAGCGCGTAAGCCCGCTTTCATTCCTAACGCTCTCTTCTACCCTATTTGCATAGATTCGGAATGATGCTCGCTTGCAGTGTGAGGTGCACACCAAAATCGCCGGGGGCGGCCCCCGGAGGCCTTCCCGGCCGGCCCTGCGCAATTCATTTCGCGTCGCGCTAGCGAAGCCATCCCGGCAGCGCGACTGGCAAGGCCAGCCGTGCACGCTGCGCGACAGCAGCGCAGTCACGGGCTGGCGGCTTGAAATGAAGGTTGCAGCGTCGGTGATTCATTTCCCCTAGCGAGGCGAGCCGCTCCACGTGTGCGACGCTGGGCAGCAACCGTGTGTGCACGTCAGCGACAGACACATCGCCGGTGGCTAGGGAGCCCGGGTGCGGGACGACGAGGATCGCGCCTGAGGAGGAGATGTGCCTGGACCGCGCTGGAAGCCGACTCGCCCTATTCCCCTGACGAAAAGCATATGCGCGCATGCTAGATTCGGGCCGGCATGGAATTGTCGCGGCTCGCAATCAGAGCTCGCGGCGCTGGATGGGTGGGACCATCTTCGGCGACGCGGGTGGGTGAGGCATCGACGGGTTGTGGGCTTGCCGCTATTGCTCGAGGGCTGATGTGACAACAGACCTTCCCGAGTCCAATCCGGAGGTACAACCGTCGCGGGTGACGCTGAAGACGGTATTCACGGTCTGCTTCGGTGTCTTGATCGTGATCGCCCTGGTGATGGCCATCATCCACTCGCTGGTGGCGATCACGCTGACCTATGCGGCCCTGCTGCTGGCGGTCACCATGGATCACGGCGTGAAGATGCTGGTGCGGCGTGGTCTCAAGCGGTCTCTCGCGATCGGACTGGTGAGTGTGTCGCTGGCTGGGCTCTTGATCGGGCTCGGATTCACGCTCATCCCGCCGGCCATCTCCCAAGGCAAGACGCTGGTTCACCAGGCCCCCGCCTTCATTCACACCGCCCGCGCCAGCCGCCTCTTCGGCCGCCTCGACGCTCGTTTTCACCTGGCTGATCACATCGAGAAGCTCGAGAAGGGCTTCCCCGCGATGTTGGAGGGCGCAGCCACCCCCATCTTGGCCGCGGTGGGCGGCGCGCTCAGCCTTGCGGCTGCTGCCGTGACGGTCTTGCTCTTGATGGTGTTCATGCTGATCTTCGGGGGACGCCTGATCCGTGCCGCCCTGGACGAGGCGCGCCCCGAATCGCGCAACCTGTATGGGGACGTGCTGGAGAAGATGTACCAGTCGATCGGCGGCTATCTCGGCGGGCTGGCGCTCATTTGCACCTT
>PMIX01000088.1 GCA_003158395.1 Myxococcales bacterium
GCGGGCCACCGGTCGGTGTGCTTGCGCGCCAGCTTGTAGAGAGGAATCGCCGCTGATCCGAGAAACGCGGCCTGGATAAGCAAGAGGGTTCCGCCATTTTGGCGAAGCGCATAGATGGGCAAGAGGGCGTAGGCGAAGAGCTCAGCGTGGTTGCCAAAGTAGGTTTTTCCCGGGCCAGTCCAGGGCGGCGTCTTGAAGAACGAGCCACCATGCAGCATGTTCCACAACAGGCTGTCGTAGATGCCGAGGTCGTAGCCGGATCGGAGGGAGTAGTAGGAGCAATAGGTGTAGATGCCGAAATAGCAGGCGTACCCGATGGCGCCGGCCAGGACCAACGCAAAGGGCAGTGAAGGGAACAGGTGCGGGAGATGAGCGTCGATGCGTTCGCGCAGGCCCCGCAGGCGGGAGGCCACCCCTACTTCCCAAGCAAACGGCCCTGCCCGCATGGCGGACATGGCCGCGGTCCACGCGGCCAGTCCAAAGCCTGCAACCAGCGCGAGAAATGGCAGGTCGTGTCCCCGCCATGCCTCCCAGCGGAACAACAGCGCCAAAAAACCGACCAAGTAGAGCGGTGCCAGTCGCCGGGTGGCGTGGTAGAGCCGGCCGGCCGCCCCCGCCCGGACGCCGTTCGCCGCGAGGTACGCAGCACCCGCCAGAACAGCCACGGCTGCGCATCCCAACATAGCAGCGAGGAGGACATGCCGCGCGTGGATCGGAAGTTGGTTGGCCTCGAGATATCGCGTCACCGAACCTGGCGTGGCAGCAAGTCCCAGGGCGAACCCCGACGATGCGCCGCCCACACCAAGCAGACCGAAGGATCTCGCTGACAACGCCAGGACCGATCGGGGTTCGGCTTGGTTGTTGCCGACCACGTCTAGTGCCCCACGCGAGCGAGAACGCCCCGGTTCAGATCCGTGGGATAGCCCCGTTTCGCCAGCACGAACTGGCCACGCTCCGAAACCACGCCGAAGGTTCCCGGCGTAAGAACTTCGAGCGCTTTCGCGCGCTCGTCTCCGCCGGCCGGAACGCTAAAGAGCAAGTAGTCGGCATCCGCAATGCCCATGCGCAAGGTGTACGAGTAGGGCCGGTTTGAGATCTGTGGCACGATGTTCTCGGAGGAAACAATCTTCGCCTTGGGCGGAACCATCGCGATCAGGGCGTGCAGTTTCTGTCGTCGTTCCCAGTCCTCGGAATCCGTCCCGAAGTGATAGATGCCGAAACCGCCGCGCACGGCATGGTGCTGAATCAGCGCGCCGAGCTGGTAGGTGGTGACCAGCATGGCAAGCGAGATGGCCGCTACCCACGCGCGCTTCCGCCCCGTCCCCTCGCGGCCGTGACGGACAGCCTCGCGACCCAACCACGACAGATTGGCAATGACGGCGATGAACAGATACGCGGTCCAATGCGCCGTGTATTGGAACGAAATCTGGTAGAGCGGCCGATAGCCCGTAGAGAGCAGGGTGAAAAGAAAACCCGGAACACAGCACAGCAGCCCAACCATCCGGCGCAGGGGAAAGAAGGCCAACGGCAGAAAGATCTCAAGTAGGTAGATGAGCTTGTCCCGCTCTAGCACGACTCCCAAGGTGAAGGCGGGATTGGCGATCACCGTCTTGAGCACCCCACCAAATCCCTGGCCCCCTTCGGGCAGGAGCCCGGTAAACATATAGAGAAATGCTTCCTGGCCGCCGCGCTGGATAGGCATGATGATCAGCTTCATGGCCACGAAGTAGGCTGCTCCCGTAACTATGAGAAGCAGACCGGCGCGTGGCCTGCGGTTGGTGAGCGTTAGGAAGATGCCGACGATCATCAGTCCGAACGAGATGTCCTCGCGAACCGAGAGCGTGAGGACGGTGAAGACAGCCGCCCAAACATTCCTGCGGGCGAGAACGAAGAAGAGCGTGAACCAGAGGAAGAACGGAGCCAGCGGCGGATAGTGAAAATCATAGAGATTGGATCCGTGCACCGGCGGATAGAAGAGATACCAGACCGCAACCAAACACGACAGCCAGGGCCCGAGGTACTTGCGCGCAACCAGGTAGAGTGGGATGGCGGCGCCGCCGACGAGCGCGGCCTGCAAAACCAGGATGGTCTCGGCGCTCTGGTGAAGTGCGTAGATGGGAGCGATCAAGTAGTTCAGATAGGGGGCGTGCTCGCCAAGCATGTTTCCCGTTGGACCGCCGTAGGGTGTCGTTTTGAATAACGAACCGCTGTGGAGCGCGTGCCATATCACGTTTTCCTCCAGCCCGAGATCGAGGCTGGTAGAGAGCACGTTCCGGTGGTGGACCACCGTGTGGTACGCAAAGAAGGTCGCGTAGCCGGCGGCTGCCAGGCACACGACGGCGAAGGGAAGGAACGTCTCGCTCCACTGCCACAGTTCCTTTCCGTCCTTGAACGTCTTGTCGAGAAAGCCGGGCCTGCCGAACACAGGCTCGGTGGAGAATGCCACCTGCAACAACCGCTGGACGCCGAACACCAGCAGCAACGCGAGCAGGAGAAAAATCACATCGCGGTCTCCCTGCCATAGCCGCCAACGGAACATGAGGGGAAGAAACGCGGCCAGTGCGAGCGGCGAGAGGCGACGCGAGAGACGTTCGATGGCCTCCGCGCGGGCAAGACGCCGCGCTGCGAGCAGCCCAAGAGACACGAGGAGCACGACCCCCGCGCCCGCAAGAGCAGAGACAACCGCACTGACCCCGCGCGCTCGCGACGGTCCATTCGTCACGACAAAATCGTAGAGACCGTCCGCAAACCAAAGCTCCCAAACACAAAGACCCAGCGAAAAGCCCACCAGCGCCAGGCCCCCGCTTCCGGAGAGAACGGCGGAAAGCCAAGGTCGCTGCCCTCCGTTTGACAGAGGACGAGAAGTCTCCGGAGGCACGTCGCCACTCAAGGCTATCTCGAAGCCTGGGACGATTCTTGGGGTTCCACCTTCCTCCTCGCCGACGGTCGCGGTCACGGGGCCTTTCCCCGGCGTTCCCGATCCGCTGGGGCGGGAAGACCTGGAAGCGGCTGCGCCTGAGACCGGAGATCTCCGCTTGGGTCGCTTGGGGCCCCGGGGTCCCCCTGGTCCCTCACCGAGAAATTGACTACCTTCGCTACCGCGTAGAGGGGCCGGCGCTGCACTTCTTCGTAGATGCGCCCGATATAGGCGCCCAGAATTCCGATCACCAGCAACTGAACCGAGGAACCCAGCGCGACGAGAATCATGATCGTCGTCCAACCTGGCACGGCACCCACACGGCGCATCTTGACGTAGAAGGCCCAGGCACCAAGCCCCATGGCCAACAAGGCTGCGATGGCCCCCAGCCAAGTCGCCACGCGCAGGGGCAGAGTCGAGAACGATGTGATGCCGTCAAACGCAAACCGCAGCATCTTGCTGAGCGGGTACTTGGTGGTGCCGGCGAAGCGCTGGTGCCGTTCGTAATGTACCGACGACTGTCTGAACCCCACCCATCCTACTAAACCGCGGATGAAACGGTGCCGTTCGCGCAACGACCGCAAGGTCAGAATGACCTGCCGGCTCATCAGGCGAAAGTCGCCCGCATCGAGGGTCACATCGAAGCCCAGCATGGCGCGGAACACGCGATAGAAGATCGAAGCGCTGGTGCGCTTGAACCACGTCTCACCCAGGCGGCGTTGGCGAACCGCATAGACGACGTCATAGCCTTCGCGCCAGCGAGCGATCATGTCGCGCACCACCTCGGGCGGATCCTGAAGATCCGCATCCATCACCACGACCGATTCTCCCTCGGCCCGGTCGGTACCGGCAGTGATCGCGATCTGGTGGCCGAAGTTGCGCGACAACGCTATCAATTTGTAGCGCGGTTCCTTCTCCACCAGTTCCTGGAGCAATCTGGCCGAGGCATCTCGCGAGCCGTCATCGACGAAAATGACTTCCCAGGATTCGCCCAGGTTGTCCAAGAATTTGCGCAGGCAGCGATCGAGTTCGGGAATCGTCCCTTCCTCGTCGAAGACGGGGATGACGATCGACAGGGTAGGACGCGCTTCTGACATGCGGCTTCGTTTATATACCGCGAACGCTGCGTTAGATGAGTCAAAGAAAGTCTTGGTTTCCACCGGTGTCAAGATCTGTGTACCGAGGCCGGCGAACGGGCGGTCGCGGCCGGCGCCGAGCCGATCCGTCCCGATTGTGACCGGTCTTTCCTGCCGGCGGCCGGTGGAGCCCTGGTTGCGACGAAAAGGCAACTCGCGTATAGATTTCCAGGTGGCTGGCGAAACGCTCAGAGATACGCGCAGGCAACGCGAGGCCGACTTCCACGACAAGTGGGCGGGCGATGTGGACGTGGATGCGCTGCTTGTGGATGAGACCTTCACCGCGGTTACCGCCCTGGAGAATCAGCACGTCCTCGACGTCTTTGGAGATGTACGGGGTCTGCGGGTGCTCGACTACGGCAGCGGCGCAGCCGAGGGGGGAGTTTTTCTGGCCAAGCGTGGAGCGCAGGTGGTGGCCGTCGACGTGTCGCAGGGTATGTTGGACGTGGCACAGCGGCTGGCGCACCACCACGGAGTAGCCATCGAAACGCGGCGCGTGGAGGGGGATCGCATTCCGGCCGAGACTTCCGAGTTTGACCGAGTGTACGGCAACGGCGTACTCCACCACGTGCCTCTCGCCGTGGCCATTCCCGAGCTGGCGCGGATCACTCGCCCGAGCGGCGTGGGCTGCTTCATCGAACCCCTGCCGTACAATCCTCTCATCAATGTCTACCGGCGGGTGGCCAAGGAGGTGCGCACCGCCGACGAACAGCCGCTGTCCTTCGCGGACGTGGACCGGTTCAAGAGCCACTTCGGCGAGGTGACGCACCGGGAGTTTTGGTTCACCGCCCTGGCCGTCTTCTTGAAGTTCTATCTGTGGGACCGAGTCGATCCCAACCGCGAACGCTACTGGAAGAGAATCTACACCGAGGCCCCGAGGATCGCATTCTGGTTCACCCACCTCAGACGTCTCGACGAGCGGATCCTGTCCCGTGTGCCCCTGTTAGGACGGTATTGCTGGACCACGGTGATCACAGTGGCGCGGCCAATCACGCCCTGACCTTGCGGGCGATTCGCCTTACTTGGCCCGCTCCGCCGCAGCAAGGCTGACAGAACAACTATCCCACCAGGCGATTCGCCGGGCCCAACCCCTCGCGCAACACCGTCACCCAGTCGTCCACCAGGCTCACCACCGTGGACGGCGGGCCGTTCAGAGTTCCCCCGTCCAGGATGAGGTCGAGCTGCGTGCCGTATTCCTGCCGGATCTCGGCGGCGGTGGTCAGGACATGGCCGGCGCGCGACTTGGCCGTGGCCGTCAGGAGGGGCCGGCCCAGCCGCCAGCTCAGCTTTTCGCAGAGGGCGCTCTGCGGGATGCGGACCCCAATGGTGCGCCGGTCACCCTGCACAAAGGGGGAGGGTACGCTCGGGTGGGCCAGCAGTTCGGCGCAGTAGGGTCCGGGGAAGATGCGGTTGACGAGACGATAGGCTGACTCGCCCATGCGGGTGAATCGCGGAAGCTCGCCCACGTCAGGCAACACGAAGGTCAGCGGCCGGGTTGCGAGATTGAGACCGCGCATTTGTTGAATCCGTTCGATCGCCAGTTTCTGGCCAAAGGCACAGCCGAGGCCGTACAGGGTGTCGGTGGGAAAGGCAATTACGCCTCCTGCCAACAGTACGCCGATCGTCTGCTGCAGAGCCGCCTCGGCGGGCTCTGACGGCGACACTTCCACGATGGGTGCTCGGAGAGAAGGCATCGAGCCCGTATAGTGGCAGGTGGGCGGCCCGCAGGCAAAAGCTTGCTTGGTCGGGATGGCCAGGCGCGGTCCGGATCGGTAGACTGGTCGTCGGGATGCTCGCGCCCTTCTGCGCCATGTTGCTCGCCTTCGCGACAGTTTTCACCCAGCGCGCCCCCTCGCCTGCGCCCGAGCTGGCCCATCGTGTTTCGATTCGCATGGTTGGGCCCGTGGCGCTCGTCGAGGTGGAACGTGAGGTGCTCGTCGGCGACGAGCGGGGCCCGACACACGATGCGGTGGTCGACCTTGATCTGCCCGAGGGTGCGGCGCTGGTCGACTGGGGAGCGCGCTGGGCGGGCCGGGCAATCAAGATTGCGGCCACGGCCGAGACGACTGCCCGTGCTGACTACGCGCGCGCGCTGTCGGCGCATCACCTCGCGCCGGCCCCCACTCCGCCCGATGATGCTGCCCGGGTCCGTGTGCATCTGGCGCCGCTGGCTGCTTCTGGTCGTGTGCTTCTGCGCTATCGCTATACAGCGCCTGCGGCTTGTGCCGACGGTCGCTTCGTGCTGCGCCTGCCCGCTAGCCTGGAGGAGAACCCATCCGCAGCCCAAGTGACGGTCAGGTTTGATGATCTTCCGGCGGACGTCAGACTATCCGAGGCGAGTGTTGCCGGGGTGCCGGTTCGCCTCCGGCCCACGGGTCGCGCTCCCACTGTCCACGCGACGGCACCCCTGCGGGCCGCCTGGGAAGTGAGCTGCACGTTGCGCGAGCAGGGAGCCGCGTGGCCCGGGCAGCTCCTCGCGGTGCGAGCAAGCCGGCGCGCGACAGGCCGGTCGAGGGCAGCCGAAGTGCTGGCGGTAGGCCTGTGCCGGCCGCAACGTCCAGCGACCGAGCAGCCGCCGGGCGAGGTGATGCTGCTCATCGATCGCTCCCGCAGCGTCGGCACGGGTGGCATGTCCAGCCAGCGCGCCCTGGTGCGGGCCTTGCTTGAGGCTCTCCCTCCCGCACAGCGATTCAATGCCATTCTCTTTGCGCGGACGGCGACGTCGGTCTTCCCCATCTCACGCACCGCCACGCGCGAAGCCTTGGACGCGCTGGCAGCGGCAGCCGATCCAAACCAGTTGGAGAACGGAACCGACTTGGTGGCCGCGCTTCGGCGTGCGGCCGACTGGACAAAGGGTCACGGTTCACTGCCGGACGGCGGGTCTCGTCTGCTGGTGATCGTCAGCGACGGTGCCTTGCCCGAGTCGCAGACGGCAGAGATGCTCGCGGGTGCGCTGGCGTCGGTCGTCGCTGGCGATCGGCTGCGGGTGTTGGCCTTGCTTGTGCGTCCGGCGGCCGACGACCACGTCCCCGCCGACGCGGTCGAGCGATTGGACAAGTTGGTGGGGCGGTTCGGTGGGGCCGTGCGCGTGCTGGCGGCCGAGGACCTGCGTGCCGTGGCGCGATCCTCTCTTGCCGCACTGGCGCAGGGTGGAGACTTGTTCAACGTCCGTACCCAGGGGTCCACGACGCAAGAGTTGGCCGCTGGCGTGGCTCCCGGAACGGGCTTCCTGAGGGCGTTGACGTTGTCCCACGGACAGGGTTCCCGTACTCAGGTGGCGGGCGAGTACGCGGGCGCGACAGCCCGAGCCCGCGTGTCGGCCGCGAGCGTCGCGATCGAGTGGTTGCAGCCGCTGGTCGATACCCAGCCGCCGAAAGCATGGGCGGGCTCGCACNNGCGCGGGGACAGATGGACCCCCTGGTCCTGCGCAATGCCCTGGCCCTGGCCTACATGCCACGGGCGCGGGCCTGCTACCTTTCGCGGCGGGTGGCCAATGGCGCTGACTTGGCTCTGCGCGGTCGGCTTCGGCTAGAGCTTCATCTCGAGCGGGGCGAGCTCGAAGACGCGATCATCCGTCGGTCCAGCCTGGACCGACCCGAGATCGAACGCTGCGTGCGTGAAGCCGCCTTCAACGTCGAGTACCCGCGGCCCATGTTTCGTGATGCGCCGACGGTGGCTGCCGTGAACCTGGTGTTTCGACCCCGCACGCCCGAGGAGAGCCAGCCCGACGCCTCACCGTTCGACCGGCAGATCGACCTCATCTTGGGACCAGTCACATTCGACCCGCAGAAGCTCCTCGAAAGCGAGGCCCGTGAGAGCGGTGCGCCAGAGAAAGGCCAAGGCGACTGACTCAACTTGACCTGGCCCGCACCGCCGACTATAAAGCCACGTTCTTCCAAGAGGTTTGCATACCATGTCGCTGAAGATGGGCTTGCTCGGCCGTAAGTTGGGGATGACCCGCGTGTTCCACGATGACGGAACATCTCTGGGCTGCACGGCGCTCGAGATCGGGCCTTGCGTGGTCACAGCGCAACGGACGCCGGAGAAGCATGGGTACGCGGCTCTACAGCTCGGATTCGAGGAGCGTTCACTGCGCCACCTGCGCCGCTCCGAGGCCAAGCTCTTCGAGAAGCTGAAGATAGAGCGGACGCCCGCGGTGCTGCGCGAGGTTCGCCTGGAGTCCAAGGATGTGGCCAATTTCGAGGTGGGCAAGGTGGTGAAGGCCGAGGAGGTCTTCAAGTCGGGCGATGTCGTCGACGTGGTCGGCGTCAGCAAGGGCAAGGGCTACCAGGGCGTCATGAAGATGCACAAGATGGCGGGCTCGGTGAACGGTCACGGGTCGCACGAGTTCTTCCGTCATGGCGGCTCCATTGGCTGCCGCCTCACCCCCGGCCGCGTGCACAAGGGCAAGCGGATGTCCCAGCACATGGGGCATGTTCGCTGCACCGCCGCGGACCTGGTGGTGGTCAAGGTCTTCCCGGCGCAGAATGTCGTGCTGGTCAAGGGCGCGGTGCCTGGGCCGGCCCATGGCCTCGTCTTCCTCAAGGGCAGCGCCAAGAACGTGAAGAAGTACATCGTTCCGGTGCTGCAGGTTGAGACCGAGTCCAAGAACCCGATGAAGGCGTCGAAGAAGGGTCAGACGAGCACGTAGAAATCGTCTGGCTGGGCAGGCAGGTTGGCTTCGCTTCGCGACCGCAACCGGCGCCACGACGCGTTCTTTCGCAAGGCACGCAGCGAAGGGTTCGCGGCGCGGTCGGTCTACAAGCTGGAAGAAGTCGACCGACGCCTGCATCTCCTGCGCGCAGGGGCACGGGTGCTCGACTTGGGCTGCCGGCCCGGATCGTGGTTGCAATATGCGCGCAAAATGGTGGGGCCTTTCGGCGTGGTCGTCGGCGTGGATCGGCAACCCCTGCCGCAGCCGGTTTCTGGCGCGCGGGTCCTGGTTGCAGACATCTTCACCTTGTCCGATGAGGAGCTGTTGTCCGGCCAGGCTGCCTTCGACGTGGTCTTGTCCGACATGGCACCCGACACGACGGGCATCCGCGCGACCGATCAGGCGCGCTCGGCGGCCTTGGTCGAGGAAGCGCTCGGCCGGGCTGAGCGCCTTCTCGCGCCGCTCGGCGCTTTTCTGGCCAAGGTGTTTCAGAGCCCTGAGGTGGCCCGCATCCGCGCGCGCATGTCAAGGCGCTTCGCGGAGGTGCGCCTGCTCAAACCGGAGAGCTCGCGTGGAGAGAGCACGGAGTTGTATCTGGTCGGGAAGGGGTTCTCGCCTTAGTCAGAGCGTGTCGGGAAATTGCGGGCCGCCCGAGGGGCCGGCCCGCGGGTCGCGGCTAGCGGGTCGCGAGGGCGAGGGCGTGAGCGAGTTCGTGTGCGTTACGCGGGAGGACGGAGAGCGGGCCGCGGCCAAGGAGCAGCTGCTGCAATCCGGCTACAGAGAGCGCCCGGTTCTTCCGAGGACAACAACGTGAGAGGCGCCCTGGGTACCGTGGTGCAGTCGATCGCATCTAGCCAAGCTACCGCCGGGTCAAAGCGACGGGTCTCTCCTGGTCACGCGGCGGAGAACGCACGCGACGGCGCTGTACGGCGCATCGTCCGCCGCCACGGCCGCAAGGTTTGGCCCCAAGGCGAGGGGGCGTCCTTGCGGTTCGCGCGGCGGGGCGAGGGAGAGTGCCGGCTTGGCTGATCCGTCTGCACTGCAGCATAGCGAAGCGGAGTTTCGCGCCATCTTCGACCGCGCGCCCGTCGGCATCGTGCTGGTTGACCGGGATGGACAGCTGCTCCGCTGCAACGGCGCGTTGCGCGAAATGTGGGGCCACGGCGAAGAGGGGATCGGGTCGATTCCGTTCACCGAGCTTGCCCACCCCGAGGACCGCGAGCGGGTTGCAGCCGCCCACCAAGAGCTGACCTCGGGCAGGCGGGAGTGGGTTCAGATCGAGGCGCGTCTTCTGCGCAAAGACGGGACTGTCGCCTGGGTCGACCTGGTCGCCTCAGCGGGCCGCAACGACAAAGGTGAGTTCATACAGGCCATCTGCGTCTTGCACGACATCAGCCGCCGCCAGATCGCCGAGCAGGAGCAGGCCCGGCACCAACAGGAGCTAGCCGCGCTCAACGAGATCGTCACCGCCACCACGTCCACCCTCGATCCTCAGCAGATCCTCGACAGCGTCCTCAAGAGCGTGCGCAAGATGTCGCAGGTCGA
>PMIX01000053.1 GCA_003158395.1 Myxococcales bacterium
CGATCGCAGATCACGGCGTCAAACCGTCGTCCGGGCGGCAGGCACTCGACCTTGGCCACCTCGAAGGTGACCTCCGGATGGCGCCGCTGGGCTTGCGCAGCCAGATCGGTCAAGGGAGCAATGCCCACGCGTTCCCGGTTGGGCAAAGCCGCTATCAGATCGCCCGTGCAGCAGCCCACCTCCACCACCGATGCGTCGGCGGGGATCCAACGCCGCAGAGTCGCACGCAGATCCTCATCCAGAAAGTCACGAGCCGCCGGGTGGCGCGGCGGCTCCAAGGCCGTTCGATGAAAGTAGTCTGCCCAAGCCGCCTCGAGTGCCTCCGGGGAGCCAGGGCGAAGGGGCACAGGCGACGGGAAGGGTCCTGACCCGGGCATGGGAAAGACCTAGAAGTCCATATCCACTAACGGGAAGATCTTCTTGAACCGCTGGCCCGGCTTGAGAATGATGATTTCGTTGCGCTCAATCATCAGGTCGGAGTTGGTGAAGGTAATCCGATGCTTACCGCAAGCCAGGCTGTAGTCGATGAGCGGGGTGGTCTTGCCGGTCGGCTTGCCATCGATGGCCACCTGAGCCCAGGGCTTAGAGCCGAGGGTCGCCACGCATTCCTCTCCGCCCCCAGCCCCGAGCCTCCCCTCATGTTCGAAGATGTCCTCGTCGCTTGCCGGCTTGCCCCGAGTTCTTCCGCCCCCGCCGGACTTCTGCACGCCCGAGCCGTCGTCGCTCACCCCTTCGCCTCGCGCCGCCCCCCTGTTGGCACGACGCGAACTGGACGATGACTTCCCTCGGCTGTCGGCCAACGCGATTCCGCCTGGTGCCGGCGTTGGGGGCAAGAGGGCAGGAGCGCTCGACGGACGCGGTGCAGCCGTTCCTCCGGGGCGTCCAAATGCCGACGCGACAGCGGAATCGCGAATGGCTTGGATCTTCAGCGTCTGGCCTGGCTCCTGGTAGATCTCCTGTCGCCAGTCCTTGAAGTGCGGGTCGCCCTTGATTTCCAGTACGTGACGGCCGGGCGTTATGCGAGAAGCCCTGAAGTTGGTCGTGGCCTGTTTCCCAGTTTCACCGACGACAAACTCCTTACCGTCCAACCACACCAGACCGCCGGGCGGCTGGCTGGTCAATTCGAACCCCGTCTCGGGCGATGCCTCTAGCTCGATCTCCATTCGCTCCATCCGCGCGGCGCGAATCTCTGCGTCTCGCTCACGCGACACGTACCCATCACGCGCGACGGACACGTGGTAAATGCCTGGCCGGCGCTCAATGACAAAGGGCGGCCCCTCCGAGAGGGCAACCCCGTCGACGCTCACCCGCGCATCCGCCGGCTTGACAGCGATCTGCATCTTTCCCGACCGGGTCAGGTAAAGATAGCCACCCCCGCCTCCAAGGGCCATGAACGCGAGAAAGAGCAGGTAGTACTTGACACGTGACGGCGGCCGCAAAGACCGCAAAGACAAGGTGGCCGCGGCAGTCATCGCGGCGTCCATGCCGCCCGACAAGCGTGGGCCCGGCTGGCCGTAGGGTTGCCCGGGCAGGCCCGCACCGGGATAGGCCGGCGGCGCCAAGTCGAACCCTGACGGCGGCTGTGCTGGGAAGAACGATGCCGGCGCGGGCATGACAGGCGCGGAACCGCCTGGAATGGGCGCGTTGGGCGCACCCACGCCCAGTAACGTCTGGCGCAACGCTTGGCGGGGCGTCTCGGGCATGGATGGCGCCCCTAGAGGCGCAAAAAACGGCCGACCCATCGACGCATGACCCTGCTGCGGCGTCGGACGGTCGGCCGCCAGAGGTGCCACTGCCGAACGGGACGGGTAGGATGGCCCTGGCGTCGCCGCAGATCGGGCGGGCACGGCCTCAGCCGGCCGGCTCGACGGCGGCAAGGGAAGAGGCCGGACCGGCGGAGTCTGGCCTACGCCCATGACGGTCTGCCGTAGCGAGACGGGTGGGGTTTCTTTGTGGGTCGGAGCCTTCTCAGAGAACGTCGAGGCCGCGGGGAACGGGTCGTTCATCTCGGCCAGCGAGGCCGCAGAAGGCGGGGCTAAAACCGTCTTGTCGTCCGTGCCAAAAAAACCACCCTCGGTCCCAATTGGCTGCTTCTCTGCGCTGGTTGCCCTGTCGAAAATCGCCGTCTCAAGCTCTTCATCGTCCCAGCCCAGCCCCTGCTCGCGGGTTGCCCGAGGCGACGACCTGGGCGTGGGCGCCGGCGGCTCCACGTCGGCTTCGAGGGGTTCGATCTCTTCAATCTCGTCTTCGGACGGGACGATGGCGGAAGCCTCGTCGACCTCCAAATCAGCGGGGAAGGTCCGCTTCATCCAGGCTGACAGGTCTTTGCGCGACGAGAACTGGCCGACGGAATACAGGAAGGCCTGCAAGTCATCGTGCAGGTCGAGGGCGTTCTGGTAGCGGTCCTCCACGTCCTTGGCCAACGCCTTGAGCACGATTCGCTCNNAAGATGTCGCTGCGCCGGTCGATGGGCAGTCCGCGCACTTGCTCGGGAGACATGTAGCCGAACTTGCCCTTGAGAATGCCGGCCTGGGTCTTGGATGCCTTGCCTGCCGCCTTGGCGATGCCAAAGTCGATCAGCTTGACCTCCCCCTCGAAGCCGATCAGCACGTTCTGTGGCGAGACGTCGCGATGGACCAGGTTGAGCGCCCGCCCCTGGGCGTCGCGCTTGTTGTGCGCGTAGTCCAGGCCCTCGCAGACCTGCATGATCAAGTAGCACACCTGAGGCGCGGGCANNGAAGATCTGGGCGATGTTCGCGTGTTGCAGTTGCACCGCGATCTTCGCCTCGTCGATGAACATCGTGATGAACTCTTCGTCCTCGGCGATGTTGGGCAGGATGCGCTTGAGCGCGACGATTCGCTCGAAGCCCTCCACCCCCACGACCTTGGCCTTGAACACCTCGGCCATGCCCCCGACATTGATGCGTTCGAGGAGGTAGTATTTTCCGAAAGGAGTGGGCTTGTTCAAGCGACGACTCCGAGCCGCGGGCAGCAAGTGGCGCGAGTCATTCCGTTATCGACCACGGACAGGCCCGAAGTCAAGGAAGCCGCCCGACCAGTAGACGACGACGCGGCTACAGGGCAGGACTGCACCCCGAGACCAACACGTTCGCACGGTAACGCCGAGCCGTGAAGGATGCGTCACCCCTCAATCCACACCTTGTCCATACGATCGCCGGCCTGGATTTTCTCAACCACATCCATGCCGGAGATGACCTGCCCGAAGACAGTGTGCTTGCGATCGAGGTGCGGCTGGGGTGAGTGGCAGATGAAGAACTGTGATCCGCCTGTATCCTTGCCCGCATGGGCCATCGAGAGCGAGCCTGCCTTGTGAACCTGGCGCTTTCCCATGGTTTCGCACTTGATCTTATGGCCGGGGCCCCCTGTTCCGTTACCAAGAGGACATCCCCCCTGAATGACGAAGTCAGGGATGACGCGGTGGAAGCTTAGCCCGTCGTAAAAGGGACGGTTCACTTTTTTCCCGGTCGCGGGGTCCACCCACTCCCTTGTTCCGGTCACCAGACCTGCGAAGTTGGCCACTGTGCCCGGCGCATCATCCTCGAACAGTTCGGCCACAATCTCGCCCTTGGTCGTCACAAAATGGACTTTCTTCATCGGGATACCTTAACCCTCTTCGTGCCCTCATTGTAGCAGGAGATGCTTCAGGGGGCCGCGATTCTAGCCTCGCCCTCTGTGGCGCTTGCACGACAGCCTGTCGGTCCAGCCTGTATGATTGACGTGTCGTTCCAAATCGCACGCCTCCCACGCAACCAAATGCCTCGCCATCCGATAATCGGGCAGAAGAGCAGGAGGTTAAGGCCTTGCGCGAGTTGACAACGCCAGTCCGTGCTACTCTGGGGATGTTTCGATGAAGGTTTCCAAGCCGCCGTCGGGATCGCTCTCCGGACCCCCGGTGGGTGTTCCTGCGGCCAAGAGCGCCGGGGCCAAAGGCTTCGCTGACAAGCTCGCCAGGGCCAGGGGAAGCGGCCAGGTGCGTGCTGCCACGGCGGCCCGGCCGCCCGCCCGTGCCCACGAGGTTGCAGGCATCGCAGACATCGGCAAGGCCCTCCGGGCCGGGCAGATCACGCCCCGGGCGGCACTTGATCGTGTGGTCGAGAGAATCGTAGCCCGCCGGGTGGGCCCCAATGGATCTGCCGCCATCGCCGAGAAACTCAACGCCGCTATGTGTCAAACCCTAGCAGACGACCCCATGCTGGCGGCCAAGATCCGCGCGCTTGACGAGGGGTAGCTGGACCAGCTGCGGCTTGTCGGGGAAGTTGCGGGCAGTCCGGGTAGGCCGGCCCGCGGGTCGTGGGTCGCGTGGGCGTGGGCGTGTTCGTGTGGGGTACGCGAGAGGCGGAAAGCGTAGGGCGAGGG
>PMIX01000245.1 GCA_003158395.1 Myxococcales bacterium
CGCGGCGGCGCTGCGCTTGCCGCGGGATTACGGAGCCTGCTGCGGGGTTGCCAACGCTGGCAACCGCGCGGTAGAAGTCATCGCAGTGGGCTCATGCGGTGACCGTGGACGGACTGCGGATTTTCCCTTCCCCCGATTCGCAGAGGAATGATCGACATGACCAGGGATCACTTGCGCCTGGTGGCCACCTCGTTCGCCACATCAGCTTGGCTACTCGCCGGTTGCGTGAATCTCGACGCGCCTTGGCCGGACAGGCCCACGATAGACGCCCAGGGAGGACAGGATGCGATGGCTGATTCGATGGCCGACACCCGCGGTTCCGGCGGAGGGGCGACGGGCAAGGGCGGCGGTGCGGGCAGGGTTGGTGGAAAAGCGACAGTTGCAGGCAGCACCTCGTCTGACGGCGGCAGCGTGAGCACGGGGGGAACACCAGCGACCAGCGACACGAGTCCCGACGCGGCCGGCAGCAGCGAAGAAAGCCAGGCTGGGACGGCGACCCCAGGAACGGAAGAGGGGGGAGCGAATGCGGACGCAGCCATTGACGCGGCCGAGACCGCAACCGCGGGAGCCCCCAATGCAGCAGCCCCCACGGAACGGGGCATGCCAGCCGGTACACCGCAAGATCTCGCGGTCGACATTCCGGTTGCGCGCGACGCAGGCGAAGACGCAACTAGCGTGGAGCTGGATGCCACGCCAGATTCCCCTCCAGCTGCGCGCGACGCGGGCGAGGACCCGCCCGAAATTGCGGACGCTGATGCCGTGCCCGATTCGGCCCCAGCAGGCGGTCCCCTTGTCTACTACCCCTGCGAGCAGGCCCTTGCAGCCTTGTTGCCCGACGGTTCGGGCAACAACCGCAACGCGAACCTTGTGGGGACGTTCGCCTTCGCTGCAGGGAAGGTGGGCAATGCCCTGTCGCTGACCCCGTCAGGCGCAGCGCCTGGCTATGCGGTCCTTCCCACTGGCATCTTGTCTAGCGCCACCGAAATGACCATCGCCACCTGGGTGAAGATCAACACCAATGCGAGTTGGGCACGCATCTTCCATCTCGGCAATGACACCACCACGTTCATGTTCCTTACCCCCAACAACACTACGAACGGCAAGCTGCGCTTCGGCATTACCACCGCCGGCTACGCGACCGGAGTGGAACAGGTTATTGATGGCACCGCAGCCCTTCCCACAGGAACATGGAAGCATGTCGCGGTGGTGCTTGGATCCACGGGCGGCCGGCTGTATGTGGACGGCGTCCAGGTGGGAAGCAACACCACCATGACCTTGCGCCCGAATAGCCTTGGAAAGACGGTCAACAACTGGATTGGCAAGTCGGAATTTGCCACCGATCCGTATCTCGACGGGCTGATCGACGAGTTCCGCATCTACGATCGCGAGCTCTCCCCCGCAGAGGTCCTCGCGCTCTTCAACGGATAGTCTGATGGCGCCCCACCGCTTGCCCGCTATCAGGTCGGACATCCCGCTATAGCCGCGGGCCGTAGTGTTGGGTGTTGTCGGACGTTCGGACGTGTGATGCCGCGCGACGAGGAGCCGGTTGGTTCGTCCTTCTATGCACCGGCACCCCGCTTGCGGCCGACCGACAGGTTCGCCCTTCGCCGCATGTCGTGGCTCTCCTCGCCGAACGCCTCGATCAACCTGGCCAGGATGCATGCCTCGAAGGAGGCCCATTCCGTCGGCCCCAACCTCTGGCGTAGCAAGGCAATCGGGGCCGTCGCCCGTACCATCCACGCCCACGCTTGCCGGGTCGTCATTGCCGGCAGTGTATGCGCGAACTCGTGTACCTCGACGTCCTCGAATCCCGCTGCCGTCATCTCTTGACGGCAGTCATCCGCGTTGCCCAACGGAGGTGCCGAACCGCCGAGCGGCAGGTTGGGCATGTGCTCCCGAACCGCGCCCCAGATTAGGTTGCGCCAGGTGTCGCCGTCTTCGGACGCCCAGCTCGACACGACCGCCACACCGCCTGGCACGAGCACGCGCAGAAGCTCACGAAAGCCGAGGACTCGATCGGGGAAGAACATCAGGCCGAACGCGCAGAACGCCCCATCGAACGACGCATCCGCGAAGGGCAACGCCTGACCGTCCCCGACCTGCGACTCGACCGCCACCGTCTCGGTGGACGCACGTTCGCGCAGTTTCTCAATCATCGCGGGCGAAAAATCGATCGCCGTCACGCGCGCGCCATTCCGCGCCGCAAGGAATGACAGCGTCCCGGGCCCAGCCGCCACATCAAGGACACGGGCACCGGGGGAGAGGAGCGCG
This sequence comes from Myxococcales bacterium, assembly GCA_003158395.1. Classification (GTDB taxonomy): domain Bacteria; phylum Myxococcota_A; class Polyangia; order Fen-1088; family Fen-1088; genus Fen-1137. The sequence goes on from PMIX01000245.1 coordinate 2,272, forward strand.
AGATCGATTGCCTTTTGGGCAAACCAGGCAAAAACGGGAGCGACCTCTACAGCGTACTCGGATGCGACGAGATTCCAGGGTGCAGGGCTGGAAAGCGGGTTGGCCGATGTCATGGGACGGGATTCTACACGAACCTCCCACCCCTTCTTCGGCGAGAGCACGTGAGCTTCCCACTCGGCGCGCGACGGTGTACCATCTACGCTTCCTCGTTGACCGGTACGACAGGAAGAGCGCAGAGGCTTTCGCCGGCTCGTCTTGCCACCATCGCCTGGAGATCTCCACACATGAAGGATCGATCGATGTCAGACGCAAGGAGTTTCCGAGCCCTTATTGCGGTTGGGCTCGCGTTCGCCGGAGGCGCCGGCCGTGCGCGCGCAGACCAGCCTTCCCAGAGCGCCCCAGTTGTCCCCCAGGCCACGCCAGAAGCAGAGACACCCGAGTCGGTTCCGGTCGAAGGAACGCCTGCCCTATCCCGGACCCAGGGAGAAGCGAGGGCTTTGGCGCCGGAGGCCGCCGGCCCCGCCGCGGTACTGCCGCCCCCAGCGAACCTGGCTGGCGAGGCCGAAGCGACGCGCGTCTCCTGGTTCGCCCGACCACCACTGACCCTGGCAGTGGGCGAGGGCGCCCGAAAGTGGACAATGACGTTCTACGGCTTCGTGGAGGCTGACGCCATCTTCGACACCACGCGAAGCTACAACGACTGGATAGGGGGGGCGCTGGTGGCCCGCAGCGAAACCTATGAAGGCCGCGCTGGGCGCACGCAGTTTTCGATGCGAAACACCCGACTTGGATTCGCGTTCGAATCCCCGTCCATTGGGGAAATGAAACCATCGGCCGTACTCGAAGGAGATTTCTTCGGGAATCAGTCGAGCCCGCCCACGACCCCGGAGACCACGTACTTCACGAGCCCGACGTTTCGGCTGAGGCATGCGTTCGTGAAGCTGGAGACCCCCACCCTGAACCTCTTGCTGGGCCAGACCTACGACGTGTTCGGCTGGCAGAATTACTTCTCCCCCTGTTCGGCTGAATTTCTGGGACTGCCTAATCAACTTTTCTCCCGCAATGCCCAGGTCCGGATCTCCCACATCTTCAACGCAACCGGAGCCGTCAGCGTCGATGTGGCTGCTTCGGCCGTGCGCCCTGCCCAGCGGGATGCGGAGATCCCAGACGGCAATGCTGGTCTGCGTTTCAGCGTCAACGGCTGGAAGGGACTTACCACACCTGGCAACGTGGGGACCGTCGCCTTGCCCCTCTCCCTGGGCGTATCGGGTACTGTACGGCAATTCAAAGCGAATGCATTCACCCCGCCCCCGGTGCAGAATTCCAACAGTGCGACCGGTTGGGGTCTATCGGTGGACGCGCTTGTCCCGGTTATTCCGGCTGCTAGCGCCACCGACCGCAGCAACCGATTGACCCTGGTCGGTGCTTTCGTTAGGGGTAGTGGCATTGCCGACCTTATCACCGCCGGCGGCGGGGCACGCTTCCCCACCTTGCCCAATCCTGCCCAAGCGACCCCGCCCCCACTTTACGACGCGAACATAGATGACGGCCTGGTGTCCTTTGATTCGACAGGGGTTCTGCATACCATCGATTGGCAGGCCTTCCGGGTCGGTCTTCAATACTACCTGCCGCCATCCGGGCGCGTGTTTTTCTCTGCCAATTACACCCAGGCTCACTCGGGAAATCTGGCCAAGCTGTTCCCCAGGGGCGGCGCAGAGATCGAGCTGCTGGTCAACGTCGCGGACACATCACGGTACGGCGATGTGAACCTGTTCTGGGACGCGACACCCGCGGTGCGCCTGGGCGTGTCTGGGCAGTACACCCAGGTGCATTATCTTGATGGGAACAAGCCGCACAATATTCGGGGCATGGCCCAGACGGTCTACCAATTTTAGGTTACTGGAAGTCGCAGCAGTACAGGGTCGCCGGATAACCTTCGGCGCTGACACCTGGAAACCCCGGATCCGGACAGTGCATGCGCGGGGCAAAGTCCATTTCGGGAGTGTCGGGGCCGTAGCAGGAAAAGCCGAACCTGCCCGACTGACAACCGGGAACGCCCATGTTCTGGACGCAGGTACCGCCAACGGGAACCAGCCCCGGGGTGTAACAACAGAAGGTGGTGTAGTTGGGATTGGCCGCGGGACTCGGAACCGGGCAAAGCTGAGAGTAGAGGTCGGCGTGGCTCTTGTTGGCGCCCAGGTCCTGGGCGGTCGGCTCGTTGCCGGCCGGGCAAGTCCATCCCATCAAACGCGGCGAGCAGCCCAAGCTGTCTGACTGCACACAGCCCAGCTCGCGCTGGACACCCGAGCAGCAGTAGTTGATGAGATCATCTTCCGTGACGCCCTGATTGCAGTGAATCGCCGCATTGAGTGCCTCCGGTCGGTCTGCGCCCCGGCATTGGTAGCCGTAGGTGTCCGCGTCACAGATCGCAATCGGATTGTAGGCGCATGAGGTGATGGCGAGGGAGCAGCAATAGCCCTGCGTCCCGTCGCTGGCCACCGACCCCTGGTTGGCGCATACCAAGCCTTGAGGAACCCCGTCAATATAGGTCGGGCTGTCGTCGGGCCGGGCCGTGCCTGTGCACGAGTAGGCGACAAGGTCGAGCGACGCGGCCGAGGCCCCGTCGGTGGTGCAGTCGATGGAGTCTGCATGGCTGACGCAGGCGCCGTTCGGAACCGGCGCATTGCCGAGGCACGCGCCTGCGCCGAGACCAGACAGAAGCAGCACAAGCGGGAGACGGCGCGGGCGATTGAGATTGATTGCCATGGACTTACCGAAGCCAATCCGGGGGCACGTCTGGTGCGGGCAGGGGCGGGAAGACGCACGCGCGGGGCGTGCTCCCACCGACTCGGTTGTCGGTGACGGTGACCCCTGGGCCAGCAGGGAAGAAGTTGACGTCTCCAGGACCGAGGGTGATGTCGGAAAACTCCGCTGCCACGTCCAAGGGACCCAGATTGTCGACCATCACGTTGTCCAGCGTGACCGGACCCAGATGTCGGGCCGCATTGAAGCCCTCGAGAGTGACGGCTGGCCGCTGCACACCCATGCAGGTCACGTGACGGATATTCTGGAAGGTCAGCATTCTGAAATCTGGATACAGGGTTCCAGCGAACAGGGGGTTGTAGGCGGTGCTAACCAAGATCGCGTTGGTCATGTCACGCATGCAGATATCACGATAGGTGATATTGGTGACCAGACCCCCCCTGCTCTCGTCGGACTTGACCCGGATGCCGTTGAAATCCGAGGCGGTGGCTTCAGACCCCACCGGCCGGGAATCGGCATCGATGGTGAGGTCGTAGACGCTCACTTTCTCGACACCGCGGTGTTGCACGCCATCGGGCGAGGTGTAGCTGCCATAGGTCTCGCTACCGATGGACATGCCGTGTCCCGTTCCGAAATGATTATGCGCGATGATGACGTCCGACACCCAGTGGCCGCCCTTGATGGCGATGTGATCGTCTCCGGTGCTGATGGTGTTGCAGGCCATCACGCCACAGGTTGCAATGCTGTTGGCCCCCGGATCGATACCGTCGGTGTTGCGGGCAAAGCTGGGCGTCAACAGTTCCCCCCGACTGTTGGTCCAGCGCGACGGCGTCAGCACGGTGACGCCCCAGACTGTGAATCCCTCGCCGGGGACAGTACAGGTTCCATCAGCAGGCGACGAGGTGATCTTGACGTGGAACTTGGGCGAATTGTGCAGAGTAATCCGGTATAGCAGCAGCCCGGTGGTCCCCGTGGCGGTGTTGATCAGCGTCGGATTCCCGATGCTGCCGTCGATCTCGCGCAGGGCATAGGACGACTGCCACCACGAGTAGTCCCGCCCGACCAGGGGCTCGCCCCCTTGCCCGTCGATGACCCCATCCCCCACGATGCCGGGGCCTGCCCCACTGAGGGTGATGAAGTCACTGCACGCACCCGAATCGTTGATCCCGAGAGCGCCACAATTCCCGGTCTTCTGATACAGGTCAGGGTTGCGCGAGGCATACAAGGTGGTCCCAGCGTCGACCCACAGCGTGACACCGTTGACCTCCAGGTGGCCTGCCAGAAAGACGTCGTTCGGTCCGTCGCTGGTCAGCCTAATCGCCCTGCCCTTGCAGGCACTGAGGGCGGCCTGAATCCGAGCCGTGTCCAGGGCGTCGTTTGGGTCGTCTTCAGTGGGGGATGACCTGGTCGCGGTCAAGGTCTGACAAACGTCGGTCGGGAACGTCGGCTCCGGGGGGAGATTGGGGTCATTGGCGCCGCAAGCTGCGCCACCGCTCGATTCGATTGGGGATGCAGTGCCACAGACGTAGTCGATCGCGGGCATTTCGTCATTGGCACCGCAGCCCGCCGCGCCCAACAGCGAAAAGGCCCCTAGAAAGACCGAGAGTCGCGCGCGTGACACCACGTCTCGTTCCTCGAAATTGTCAGGCCATCCCGTCGCTTCGCCATCAATTCCAGCTCGCCCTTTGGAGGTCGGATCCCCGTTTCCCTGCTCAGCACCCCTGGCCAGCCGGGCACGGCCAGGCAGATGTACTCGCGCAGGTCCATTTGCTGGTCGCGGTTGCGCTGGTCGGGGTCGGGCATACACAGTAGCCGGCCTTGGAAGACCCTGTCGAGTCCAGATAGTTTCCCCCGACGTTGCATGGCACGCAGTCAGCAACCGTGCACGGCTGGCTTGCCTGCGGCGTGGTGGTTGGGCAAGTCGCATCGACAGCCGCGGGAATCTTGTAGCAGGAATAGTCGCCCGGCAAGAAATCGCACCCCGTCTGCTCGCTGTACGACCCATTCACGCACGTCTCCGACTTGAAGCCGATGCTCTTGGGCCCGCAGGTCTTGTAGCAGAGCTGGGGGTCCGAAGCGGTACAGGCGCCACCTTTGGTGGGCGCAAGGCCCCCTGCCGTAGAGAGCCCGGTGCACGAAGGTTGGTAGCTGCTGGACCCGGTGGTGCCACCAGCGCCGCTCGTCCCGCCCGTGCTGGTGCCAGTGGCACCGGCCGCAGCGGTCACGCCGCCGGCTGGCGCGCTGGCCGTGGCACCAGCCGCGCCAGTGGTCCCGCCGGTCGGCGTGCTGGCCGTGGCACCGGCCGCGGCGGTCACGCCGCCGGCTGGCGTGCCAATTGTCCCGCCGGCCGGCGCGCTGGCCGTGGCACCGGCCGCACCGCTCGCGCCCCCGGTTGGGGGGGGCCCGGCCGCGCCCCCGGCACTGGTGGCAGGATTGTTGCTGCCACAGCCCTGGACAAACATCTGCGCAAAGAGAGCCACAATTCCAAAATGGGTTACGGTCCGTATTGTCATGGAAGGCCTCGCTTTGTTCTTGGGGTTTGGCTCATGGGCGCTGGTCCAGCCAATTCTGGGGCTGGCCGGGCAAAAACTTGACGTTGGTACCTGGACATCATTTTGGTCATGCTGCAAATACCTGGGGGATAAGAAGAACGGCAGTTACCGATCCGCAGACGCACCAGCGTCGGGTTGTCCACCTTCTGTGATCGCCCGTGCGTCCTCGGCCGCGGGAGCATCAGCGGAGCCACCGCCGTCAAGGGCAGCGCTAGCCGAACCTACGCCTGTGTTCTGGTACTCGTAGAGGCGGTTGCCACTGGCACTGAAGGGACGGTTGGAGGTCGCCGCGGAAGTCCAGGGGGCGGCTATCTTGATGTGGCCGGCGATCTCCGTGTTGCGAATGACCGCCTGTCCATTCGGTGCCGTGCCCGAGCTGTCGTCCCACGCCCGACCCAGGTAGGCGGTGCCAATTGGCATTCCCGAGTCGCCCACCATCTTGCTGTTAACAATGAGAAGACCGAAGATGTTCGCGGCTTCGGTACTGGGCGAAATGTGCGTGCTGTCGGTCTTGCGGCCGCTGACGTAGGTGATGGTGCAGCCATCGAAAACCGCTGTGCCGCGACCAAAAATGAAATCCGTGTCGCCCTCAATGTAGCTATCCTTGAAGTAGGACCGGGCCACCAGGGAGGTTGAGGAAGACTTGACCTGCAGCGTATCCTGATTGCCAATCAGCCGAACATTTTGGAAGACCTGTTGGTCTCCCTGAACCGTCAGGGCCACGGCCTGAATGCCCGACGTCAGGCTGCCCTCGGCGAAATCATTGGCGATAGTCAGATTCTGGGCTTGGAACCCCGGCGACGAGGAGAAGAACGTGCTGCTTCCGCCGGTCCCGTAGCTGGTCGCGGCGGCAGAGGGGACAGAGCAGGCATTGGTTTTTGCCGGATCCACGGGCTTGGCGTTGTAGTTGTCGAAGGCAATGGTGACCTTGGTTGCGTCCGTGTCCGCCCCATAGAGCGTGATGGGAACTGATCCTTTCACGCACACAAGCTCGCGATAAGTGCCGGGCTTGACCAGAATGAAGACGCGAGTCTTGCTGCCCGAGCCGTTGGCCTCAGTGATCGCAGCTTGCACCGTGGTGTGGGTGCCACTTCCATCCGCCGCAACCGTGTAGGAGGGTGCGTACGTGCTGGCCGCGGGCAGCCCCCCGGAAGGGTCCCAGTCGTCGCGGACCAGCGCCCCGAGGGTACCCGCCTGGGCCAGATAGTTCTGGATGGTGAAGCAGGCAGCCGAAGCATCGGTGAGCAGGGGCCGGGTCGGTGAGCCGGTGTACGCGGCCGCGCAGGTCGCGGCCGGGGGAGTGCCGCCGTCCGCAATGCTGGTGCCCCCGGTTGCGGGGGTTCCGCCATTTGCGCCGCCCGCCGCGGCATTTCCCGTGCCCCCAATTGCGGGGGTTCCGCCATTTGTGCCCCCGGTCGCGATGGTCCCCGCGGCCGGAACGTTGCCTCCGGCGTTCGAAGTCCCACCGGCCGCAAGGTCTCCCCCCATCACGACTGAACCACCCTCTCTCGTCGTGCCACCGCTTCCGGCTCCCTTGCCGGCACTCGACGATGAGCCACTGTTCGAAGTGCAGGAGCAGCCTAACCCCCAGGCGCAGACGGCGAAGACCGAAAAGCGCCTGACGACGAACCCCCCCCCGACTTGGCTGGGCGCGCGTCCTGTCACTGCTGGTATTGCGAGCAAGATATCTGTCCTCTCCCGTTTTCGGCTACAGGCTGCCAATAGCGGGCAAGCTGCCGTCTGCAGCCCGCGGCGCTGCGATCATCTTGGCGGCGGTTGGTCCGCTGGTGACCGTGACCCCTGTGATGTTTGAGCCATGGACGCCCGCGGTCTTGTTGCCCCATGCCCCGCATGTCCCAGAGCAGGGCATCGCAGCCCCATTTGAATTGGCCTCAAATCCGTTTCCGTTGCCGTCGCCAGACTTGGCATTCGCACCATTGCCCACGGCGTAGAGGTTTTTCAGGATGTGGGCCGCATTGACGCTGTTTCCACCTAGCTTGAAGCCGTTCCCATTGCTCTGGCTACCATAGAGGGTCGTCGATTGGCTCATGACCCAGCAGTTGTCGACCGTGATGGGTGAGCCCCAGCCGTAGAAGTCAAAGCCATCGTCGGAATTCTCCCACGCGCGGCAGCCACGGAACACGTTCCCGGTGCCGCCGGTGTTCTCCTTCGCCCCGAAGCCGTCCGCATTGCCCCCGCTGGTAGCTGGGTCGTAGTTCGAATACGAGTCACAATTGAGAATGAGGTTATTGGCACCGGAGATCCCGGACCTGCTGCTGTTCACGCCGATCACGATGCCGGCGTCTTGATTGTGGTGGGAAACGCATTGTTCGATTGTGTTGTTGTTCCCCATGACAAAGATCCCCGTGTCGCCGGCTTTCGTGACCGTAATTCCTTTGATGTGCCAGTAGTCCCCCCCGATCTGAATCCCTCGACTTGATGAGCTCACCGACATACCCGTGAAGTCAAAGACGGGATTGGCCCCTGCCACCGCAAAAACGTTCAGAGCGATGCTGGCCGACCCGAGTTTGCCCGAGCCGATTTTCTGGGTGACGGAGCCGTATTGGTAGGTTCCGTCCATCACCCAGATGGTCCCGGCGGTGCAGGTGGCCCCCACCGGACAGAGCTTGTAGCAGGCGCCGGTCTTCTTGTCATCATCGCACAGTGTGAAGAGAGGCGCCTCCTTGGTCCCGGCGGCAGTGTCGTCACCCGTGGGTGAGATCCAGAATTCGTTCCCAGACGCGGCCGTCGTACCGCCGGTCGCTTGGGCACCGCCCGTCCCACTGGTGCCCCCCGTCGCGCTGGTGCCGCCCGTGGCATTCGATCCCCCGGTCGCCTTGGTGCCACCTGTGAGGCTAGTCCCGCCTGCCGCAGTCGTGGTGCCTCCGGGCAAACTAGTCGCGCCACCCGCTGCCGCCGTGGCTCCGCCTGACAGCTTGGTCAAGCCGCCGGTCGCACTGGTCGCCCCTCCCGACGGACTGGCGCCACCTGTGGCGGCGGTTGTACCTCCGGGCGAGGACGTGGTCCCGCCCGAAGCCTTGCTCGTCCCGCCCGTGGCAGTCGCGCCTCCTGATTGTGTCGTCGTGCCACCAGCCGCAGCCGTGGTCCCACCCGAAGGCGTGCTCGAACCGCCCGGCGCAGCCGTGGTCCCGCCCGAAGGCGTGCTCGAACCGCCCGGCGCGGTCGGCGACCCGCCCGAGGGCGCGCTCGAACTGCCCGGGGTCGTCACTCCACCCGAGGGGCTGGTCGTTGCGCCTGTCTTGGTCGAGCCGCCGTTCGCCGTTGCGCCGCCTACCGTGCCACGGTTTCCGTCACCTGAACTGCCGCTGCAGCCTTGAGTCAGCAGGCTGAGCGAGAGCAGGGCGCCCAATCCAAGTCCAAGAACAAGACTGCGTGTCATCGCCATTCTCCCGTGGTTGATAGGCACACGTTGCGCCGGGGCCGTGTCAGCGCTATCCGCCGACCATGCACGCTGGCACCGGAATGGGAGTGCTTGGCCTCTTGCCCGCGGATCGTCTGGTTGCTGGTGGGCGAGCCTGGTGTCGTCCGCCCAGCGGCTCGGTTGACTGGCATACGCGTTGTCTTCTTGGGTTACGCGTGCTTGGTGCCCGCTACTTCAAACTTCTTCGGATGAAATGCGCGTGGGCGGCAGAGTGTGCGTCTCCGTTTCTCGACCTGCGTCGCCTCAATGGGGAGCCCGACTGCTTAGCCGCGTTAGAGGCTGCTGCGCTGGATCACACGCTGGCGAACGACGCGGTCAGCAACTCGGACCCGTGAGCGAGAGAGACCCACGCAGATCGGTGGATGCGAGGCCGGGCCCGTTCCTCACCGGTTGCCGGCTGGCTCGCAAAGTCAAATTCGGCGAACCCACAAGGAGATGCGAAACATTTTCTCGAGATCTTTGTGAGTTGAACTCAACTTTACTCCAAGCCTGCCGAAAAACTGGAGGCGGCCTTGCGATAGAAGCCAGCCGGCTGAGGAGGCTCGATGGAAAACAACAGAGGCGACACAGGGGATGCTGGCGATCTGCGCCACGGGGCGGAAGAACGACTGAGACGGCGTCGTGAAGGTTTCGTCGCCCGTGGGGGAACCATGGCGCTGGAAACGGAACGACTCGTGCACGAACTGCAGGTGCACCAGATGGAGCTGGAGCAGCAGAATGAGGAGCTCCAGCGAGTCCGGGCCGAGGTGGAGGAGGGGCTGGCGCGCTACACCGAGCTATACGAGTTCGCACCGGCCGGCTACTTGACCTTGGGCCGCGACGGCGAGATCCGGCAGCTGAACCTGGCCGGGGCGCGCCTGCTGGGGCTGGAACGCTCGCGGCTGGTCGGGGCGCGCTTCGGGATTCTGCTCGCTGCCGACAGCCGCCCCGACTTCAACGCCTTCTTGGCGAAGGTGTTCGCGAGCCAGACCAAGCAAGCCTGCGAGCTGCGCACGGAAGGAGCGACGTCGCTCGCCCTTGAGGTCACGGGCACCGCCGCGGACGATGCGCGTGAGTGTCGAATCGTGGCCACGGACATCACGGAGCGCAAGAGGACGGAAGAGCAGCTGCTCCAATCGGAGATGAAATACCGGATGCTCTTCGAATCGTCAACCGACGCCGTCATGCTGCTTGATGGAAATGGTTTTCTCGACTGCAATGCAGCGACAGTACGCACCTTCGGATCGAGAGACCGGGCGCACATTTGCAGGTTGCATCTCGCAGATCTTTCGCCCTCCCACCAGCCGGACGGCGCGGACTCGCTGAGCGTGGCCAAGCAAAGGATCGCAACCGCACTGAAAGAAGGCCGTTGTCAGTTCGAGTGGACGCACAAGCGCCTCGATACGGGCAAGAGCTTCTCGGCCGACGTGCTGCTCTCGCGCATGGTTCTCGACGGCCGCCAGGTCCTGCAGACGACCATCCGCGACACGACTGAGCGCAAGCAGATGCAGGCCACCTTGGCGCAGTCGGATCGCCTGACCAGCGTGGGGATGCTTGCGGCCGGCGTGGCCCACGAGGTCAACCAGCCGCTAACCTACGTGCTCCACCATATCGAGAGCCTGGCGCAGGACCTGCCGAAGCTCGCGGCCGCAGTGAAACGTTGCTGCGCGGCCCTGAGGGAGCAGGTAGGAGACGCGGCTTTTGCCGAGATTTTCGAGGACGGCGCCGAGATTCTCCAGTCAGGTGGTCTCAACGACTCGATCTGTCGCGTCAGGGAAGCGCTCAGCGGCACGCGCCGGATCAGGGATGTCGTCAGGCGTCTGGGAACCTTCTCGCGGGTCGAGCACGTGGAACTGTCTACGATCGATCTGAGAGACGCCGTAGAGTCCGCGATCGACATGGCCTTCGCCGAGATCAAGTACCGGGCTCGGCTGGTCAAGGACTTCAACAAGGTGCCGGCGATCCGGGCCTCGGAGGGCAAGCTGGCGCAAGTCTTCCTGAACCTGCTCATTAACGCCGCCCATGCGATCGATGAAGGGAACGTCGACCGCAACCGAATCACGGTTCGCACCTGGGCGGAAGGAAACAATCTGTGCGCCGAGGTCGCGGATACCGGCAAGGGAATTCCCCCGGAAATCCTCCCTCGCATTTTCGAGCCTTTCTTCACCACCAAGAGTGCGGGAAAGGGCTCGGGCCTTGGGCTGGCCATTTGCCGAAGCATCGTGACCGAACTCGGCGGCGAAATCGGAGTCGAGAGTCAGGTGGGCAAGGGCACGCGTGTCACTATCCGCCTGCCGGTGAAGTCCGTCGAGGCGGAAGAACGGCTCGTCGCGGCCGTCCGGGAGGACACTCAGGTCCCCAGCGTCCGTGGGCGGATCCTGGTGGTGGACGATGAACCGGCTATTCTAGACATCATCGCGCGACTGCTCGGACGAGAGCATGAGGTGGTCACTGCGGCTTCGGGCCAGGCGGCACGGGTCGTCCTGGAGAAGGACGCGTCCTTCGACGTGATCTTGTGCGACCTGATGATGCCGGAAATGACTGGGATGGATCTGCACGCGTGGCTTGCCAAGCACAACCCGGCGCTCGCTGCACAGATGGTGTTCGTCACCGGCGGCGTCTTCACGCCCAGGGCCACGGAGTACCTGGCGAGCGTGGGCAGTCTCAAGATCGAGAAGCCATTCGACGCGGCCAGCCTCAAGAAGCTGGTTGCGAAGCTGGTCCAGGCTGCGAGACGCGTGCCATAGATCAACGCGTCGGAGGTGACGGCATTGGCACGTCTCGGTCAGGACTGGCCACGTGCTCCAGGGTATGCGTGTGCATCAAGACGGCAACAACGAGTGCGACCACGTGAACGGCCGAGGCTAAGCAGAGCTTTCCTCGCGAACAACAAGCTACGAAGGAAGAATCTTCGTAACCCGATCAGACGCGCTCGCGCCGGTCGCCGAGATCCCCAGGATGCCAGGTCTCCATGCTGGAAAGGTCGCCTTCGTCCTGGCCAAGGAAGCGGGCGCGCAGGACCCGCCGCATGATCTTGCCGCTGCGGTTTCTGGGCAGGCTTGCCACGAACACCACATCCTGGGGGCTGGCAATGGATGAGACACGATTCGCCACGTGAAGTCGCATCCGGCTCTCCAGCTCGCGCGAGGGGGAACGCCCCGGACGCAGGCAGACGAAGACCACGACCTTCTCGAAGCGGATGGGGTCCGGTGCGCTCACAGCGGCTGCTTCGGCCACTTCCGACAATTCCATCAAGACACTTTCGATCTCGAAAGGGCCCACCAGATGCCCCGAAGTGTTGATCACATCGTCGGTGCGGCCCACGAACCAGAAGTAGCCATCCGCGTCCCGCACCGCCATGTCCCCCGAGTCGTAGTATTCGCCGTGAAACCGGCTGGCGAAGACCTCGGGGCGGTTGAGGTATTGGGCGAACATAGAGTGCCAGCCCCGACGCAGGCACAGCCGACCCTGCTGCCCAGGCGGCAGGGGTTGGCCCGCGCTGTCCAGGATGACGGCCTCGACGCCGTCGACCACCTTGCCCATTGAACCGGGGCGCACGGCAAGCCCGGGCCGGTTGGCGATCATGATGGCGCCGGTCTCGGTTTGGAACCAGCTATCGTGAATCTCCTTACCCAGGGTACGGCGGGCCCAGAAGGTGATCTCAGGGTTGAGCGGCTCGCCTACGCTGGCCGCGCACCGCAGGGCTTCGAGGTGCCGGCCCGCATAGAGTGACGCCTCCTCGCGCATCAGCATGCGCAGAGCAGTAGGCGCCGTGTACCAGACATTGACCCGTTCCTGCTCGAGAATGGTCATCCACGCGCCGGCGTCGAAGTTGCCGCCGTAGTGGACCTGGGTGGCTCCCACGGCCCAGGGGCCGATAATCCCGTAGGAAGTCCCCGTCACCCAGCCCGGATCGGCCGTGCACCAGAAGACGTCACCCGCTCCCACGCCGAGGACATCGCGTGTCGTCCCGACGATACTGGGCAAGGCCCCGTGCACGTGCAGCACGCCCTTGGGCTTGCCCGTCGAGCCCGATGTGTAGTGCAGGATCGACGGCGTGTCCGGCGAAGTGGGCGCCACCACGAAGTCGGCCGAGGCCTCGCGCATGAGGCGGTGATAGCTCAGAACATCGGCGGCCAGGTGATTCTCTGCGTCCACCAGGAGGATGTGGCGCAGGTCGGGCAGCCGGTCGCGGATGCGGTTGACCTTCTTGAGCAGGCTTTGCCTGGTCAGGAGGACACACGCGCGGGAATCGCCCAGCCGATCCAAGAGCGCGTCGTCACCGAAGTTGGCGAAAAGCGGACCCATCACGGCGCGCGCTTTCAGGCCACCCAGAAACGCGATGAATACCTCGGGCAGCTTGGGCAGCATGATGAAGACACGCGCACCCGGTGCCACGCCCAGCCTGGCCAGCACGGCCGCAAAGCGGGAGCTCTCGACGGCGAGTTGTCCGAAGGTAAACTCAGTCCGCTCGCCATCTGGACCCAGCCAGCGCATGGCGACCGCAGACTCACGCCCCAGCCGACACTGCAGGTCGGTACAGGCGAAGCCAAGGTTGTCTTCGAGGCGGGCGGGAGTACTCACGGGACTCGTGTCTCAGACGTAGGAGCTAGGTGTTTTCTTCTTTCTTGCGAACGGTTCGTCTGCCCGAGTAGCCTCGCACCGGCGCTGCGGCTAGAAAATCGCGCCCACGTTGCCGCCGACCGCAAAGCCAGCCTGGTAGCCCACGTAGGGGGCCACTGTGTACAGGGTCTTCTCCCCCTTGAAACCCATGTTGACACGAAGGAACGCGCGCGGCTTCTGGTCGTAGTTCGTTTCCTGGCCCTGATTGCGAACCGCGGCGTTGGCATCGATTGCCGTGCTGTGCCAAGTGATGGCCTGCAGGTCATACGCAACAAATATTTCGGGAATGGCGGCGAGGCTGTTGCTGAACTCGATGCGCCGGAAGATGGAACCGCCGAGCAACACGCCCCATCCGTCAGGATTGGGCGCCCCACCGTTGCCCATGAAGAGTCGTTTCTGGACCCCGAGAGTGCCCGAGACCGAAACCGGCGACCGGCCATCCTCGGCACGGGCAAAGTAGACATTCGCAAACGGCATCAGCCCGATGGCTGAGAGATGGTTTGCGTCCCCGCTGCCATAGCTATAGCGGGTCACATCGATGCCCACGTCGAACACGCCCCGATAGGTGTAGCTGGGCACGACGGACGCGCTCCAGCCTGTTCCGATCGCAGCGGCGCCAACCGCGGCGCTTATGCCGGGCTGTCCTTTTTCGAGGAAGAGCCCCTGTGCATGCGCCGTTGCGGCGGTCAGGGTAAGGGCAAGAAAGCCGAGGCCAGGTGTCTTTCGCATCGTAGGTTCCTCCAGCGCGGACGCCATATTTGCACGGCTGGGCGTGCGCTCCAAGCCCTGAAGTTGATCCCAGACGCCAAGCCGAGAGGGTTCCCAAGGTTTGCCGTGACAACGCAATGTGTCGCGGGGGTGCGACCCGCGGACGGCCTGAGGGTCGCTCTACGGCCGTCCCAGCGACGGGAGATCTTCGAACCACTACCCGGATTCCGCTTGGGTTCGTGACATCGAGCGGTTCAGCAAGGCTGACCGGCATCGCACGTTCGGCTCGACGACTTCGGCCGGATCGGGTACTAATAGGGGCGCCTTTTTACTCGGGAAGACGCGGATCATGAAACGCACCATCCACATCCTTTTCTGGCTTTCGTTGGTCACGGCGCTGGTGGTTTTCTTACTGCGCCGGGGAGGGAGTCACGAAGCGCCGACCGGGAAGGAGCTGGCGTCACCCGCCGGCACGCTCCCGGTGCCGGCTTTTGTCCCCGTCCGGCCGCCCGTATTCGTCACGCCCGATGCGGGCCCCGCGCCGGCTGTCGATCCTGAGGCTGCGGCCGAGGCTGCGTTGATGAAGCAGGTCCGGGACAACTACAGGAGCAACCCGGCCAAGGCGATCGAGGCGGCCCGCGAGGCGCGTCAGCGCTTCGGCGATTCCCGCACCTCGGACGAGCGTGACAGCTTCCTGATTCAAGCCTACCTCAACTCGCACGACGTGGCGGCCGCGCGTGCCGAAATGCCCTACTACTATCAACATCATCCGCACGGTCGCTGGGCGGACTATCTGTTCGCTCTGACCAACGTAGGCCCCAATTCGCCCCCCTAGGGACCACCGAACGGACTGGTCGAGAGCACATCGTCGCTGGACGAGTGCCGACACCGCTCTGAGGAATGGCACGTGGAGTCATGACTCAGCGCGCCTCCTCTGAGCCATTGCGAGTCCGATCTGCTACTGTTGAACGTGGGAAGTACGGGCACCAAGCTGCGCATGTCTGATCGCAAGCGGATTCCTCTATACCTTGTGCCGGCTGCGGTTCCTCCGGATGTTGATGATGCTGATCTTGCGCGGGCTCTCATCGCTGGCGAGCCCTGGGCGCACGCTGCCACGTGGAACCGATTCGCGCCTCTGGTCTTCAACATCGCTTGCCGCGCTCTCGGGAGCCAGGACGAAGCCGAGGACGCTACGCAGGAGGTGTTTTGTCGGCTGTTTGCCCGGGTGAAGACCCTCTGCAAGCCCGAGTCTCTGCGGAGCTTCATCGTTTCGTTCGCGATTCGAATCGTGAAGTGGGATCTTCGCCGCAAGCGAGCGGGCCGCTGGCTCAGTCTCTTCGCTCCCAGGGAGCTGCCCGACCACCCGTTCCGGGGAGCCGATCCTGAAGCCCGGGAGATCCTCCGGCGCTTCTACAAGATCCTGGACCAGCTTGGGACGCGCGAGCGTTTGGTTTTTGCGCTGCGCCACCTCGAGTCGATGACCATGGGAGAGATCGCCGCAGCCATGGAGATCTCGATGTCGACGGTCAAGCGTGCGCATGCCCAGGCGGTCCTTGAGGTGGGACGCTCGATCGCGAACGACAGAGATCTGGCCGTTTTTCTTGAGGAAGTGCAGGGGACCCATGAGACGTGACGTCGACCAAGGGACCCTGGCAGCCACAGTTGAGCGGGCGGCCGACTTTGTCCGCTCCGCGATCCCACCCATGACTCCTGCGCAGCGCGAGAGCGGGCTCGACAGCGTTAGGGTGCGGCTCGCGGCGCACGAACGCCAGCGCGTCCGCCTTCTCAGGCTGTCAGCCGTCGGGATGGGCGCCGGGATGGTCGCCTGTGCCCTATGGTGGATTGTCTCCGGCGCCCGCGTAGCGGGGTCGCAGACAGAAAGCCTTACCTACCGAGTCGAAGGAGGCGAGATCGTCGACGGAGGGTACCTTCATTCGTTGGGCAGCTCGGGCGCGAGGTTGCGGTTCGTCGAGGGAAGCGAGCTGGAGTTTCTCCCTGGTGCGCGCGGCCGCCTGCGCTCGGTCGAAGCCCACGGCGCCCGCCTCGCCATCGAGCGGGGCACGGCATCGGTGAAAGTGGCGCACCGTCCGGGTGCGCACTGGCTGGTCGACGCAGGACCGTTTCTGATCACGGTGCAGGGCACGACCTTCACCGTCTCCTGGGATGCGTCGGGCGAGCAGCTTGATCTTCGCATGAAGGAGGGGATGGTTTCGGTCACCGGTCCACTCTCTGAGGGCGCGATCACCGTGCGTGCGGGCCAGCGGCTGGCCATCAACCTCCCGAAGAGAGAAGTGGTGTTGCGAGATATGGAAGGCTCTGCGGCTCTCCCCCCTGCCAGCGCTTCGGTTTCGCCTGAGCCGGAGGTCGGGTTGCCGAAGCAAGGTCTTGACACTGGGCCTGTGGAGACCGCACGTGATGCGACCGGCCGGCGAACTGGTGTCCACGGCGCTGTGGCGGGGCCCCGCAGTTGGTCCGCTGCCTTGGCAGCTGGCGAGTTGGATACGATCCTCAGGGATGCAGAACGGCGCGGGCTCGAGCGCTGTCTTGCTGAAGCCTCGGGCGAGGATCTGTCGGCCCTTGCCGATGCGGCCCGCTACCGGCGACGAGACAGCCTCGCCAAACAGGCCCTCTTGGCCCAACGCAGTCGGTTTCCGGGTTCGGCGCGTGCACTTGATTCGGCCTTCCTTCTCGGGCGTCTGGAAGAGATGCAGGAGGGGGGCAGGCGCAAGGCGCTCTCATGGTACGAACGCTATCTTGCAGAGGCTCCTGCCGGCGCCTATGCTTCGGAGGCGCTGGGGCGAGAAATGATAGTCACGCAAGATGTGATGGGAGTTGCAGCGGCCCGGAGGGTCGCCGAAGACTACCTGCGGCGCTTCCCGAACGGGACCTACGCAGGCGCAGCGAGGGCGCTTCGGCAAGCGCCGTGAAAGTGATCGCATGGCGAGCCCTCGCTGCGGGCCTGGCGTTGGTTGCGACCATGGCGGCAAAGGCGGGCTGGGCGTCGACCGTCATCCTGGTGCGACCGGAGAATCCCAAGGCGATCACAGCCGAGGCGCTGGTGCGCATGCACGGCGAGTTGGTGTCGGCGGGGTTTGACGTGCAGATCGCAGCCACCACGGCCGGCGCCGACCCGCGCGCATCGCTGGAACAGACGGCGAGCGGGAACAATGTCGACGCCGTGGTCGCGCTTCTGGGTGATGCGACGCCCGGTTTGGTCGAGGTGTGGGTCATCGACCGGGTGACTGGCAAGTCGGTGGTCAGGCGCATTCCCAGCCAGCCAGAGTCCAATCGGGCGGCGGAGATCCTGGCCATCAGGGCGATCGAGCTTCTGCGGGCCAGCCTGCTGGAAATCGCGATGGTCGGTGGCCGGGAGCCCCCCATCGTGCCCAAGCCGCCGCCAGTAGAGGTGACCCGCTTCGTGGAACACGCGCTCGATCCGCGCAAGGACTCGCGCTGGGCGATCGAGTTTGGTGGCAGCGGGGTCGCGAGTTTTGACGGGGTGGGCCTGGCGCTGCTTCCCATGGTTCGGCTCGACCTGGCGCTGGGTCCCCACATCCTCATGCGGGCTACCGCGGCTGGACTGGGCACCCGATCGCGGGTCGAGGCCTCGGCAGGCTCGGCCGAGGTGGCGCAGCAGTTCGGGCTGATTGAGGCCGCGCTGCGGTTGCGGCCGCTCCAGCGCTTGCAGCCGTTCTTCTCGTTGGGTGCGGGCGGCCGGTACACCTCGGCCGAAGGGCGGGCGTCCCCGCCTGGCCAGGGACAGACCGCCGGGCAATGGTCCTTCCTGGCCGACGCGGGGGCTGGGCTTCGGTTGTCGCTGGGCCGCCACTTCGAAATTGCGCTCGAAGTCCACGCGCAACTTGCCCAGCCCTATCCGTCTATCCGGTTTCTTGGTTCCCCAGTGGCGACCTCGGGGCGCCCGGACTTGCTGCCCAGCCTCACCCTGCTGGCATGGCTGTAGCGATGACAGGACATCGAACATTCACACCTTTTGCGCTGTTGCTGGCCGCGTGCTCCCCAGGACGACTCGACGTGGTGGGCCCGGCGCCCATCAATCTTAGCCAGGACATGGTCGCGCACTGGCCCTGCGACGAAGGAACTGGCACCACTCTCGGGGATTTTCCGAGCCATAGGTATGATGGCACCATCCTCGGCGCCACATGGCTTCTGGATTCCGGCCACGCCGGTTTTGGCGGTGCGCTCCATTTCGATTCAGGGAACTCGGTATTCGTGGGGTCGTCGTCGTTTCAGCCGGCTAGTGACAGCTGGAGCGTCTCGCTCTGGGTGCGTCCCGCCGCCTGGGCATCGCCATCTCCTTCCCCCTACAACGATACTTATGTCACCCTCGTCAGCACCGAAATCGCCTTTCTCGGCGGCTGGGAGATGAACGTCCGGTTCCCCAATTTGGAGAGGACATGGAGATATCATTTCGCATATCCCAGCCCGGGCGATGCGGGGAGCTACCAGTGGGACGAGGCCAATGGTTTCGACGTTGACCTGTGGACCCATCTTGTGGCCGTGGTGGACAGCGATGCCATGCAGATGTTGTTTTACAAGAACGGCGTCCTCTCCACGAAGAAGGCGATCACCGACCTCATTCGACCGGGAAGCACGCTTTACTTGGGCACTTGGTCGGATGGCGGACGGTACTTTGTTGGGGATCTGGACGATATCGTGATCTACGGACGGGCGCTCACACCGACCGAGATTTCCGCGCTCTACGCGCAGCCTGCGCCCTCGAATCTACGTTGAGACGGCCGCAGCCGGATTCGAAGCGCGCGACTGTTGCGTGCAGGACTTGCCGGTGGTCTGGGTTTGGTCAACCATTGGGCTCTTGCGCACGGACGACCAGCAGACCCGCCTTGCCACCCTCGGCACCCTCACCCTGGCCGTGCTGGCGGTCGTGGCTGTGTATGGCCCAGGGTCGGTGCTGACCGGCCAGCAGGTCCTGCTGGGTGTCGATCATGTGGACCTGCACGCCCGGCGCATGGCCTTTGCCCGCGAAGCGCTGTGGGGTGCAAAGCATGCGTTGCCAGGCTGGTACCCACGAGAGCTTCTGGGGACGCCCTTCTGGTCGAACACACAGAACTTTCCCCTTCTGCCCACTCGCCTGGCGGTGTTCCTGGCCTTCCAGCCTGATGTCGCGTTTTCGGCAGGAGCCATCCTGGCGGCTGTTCTGTCCCTGGTCTTCACTTGGCTTTTCGCCCGACGGCTGGGAATGTCCAGCCTGGCCGCGGTCGTGGCAGGCTTCACTTTCGCTTGCAGCCTTCTACGCTTCGCGGGTGATGGTCGGACACCTGCCTCTGCTGAAAGTGTTCCCGTCGCTGCCATTGCTGCTCTGGTTGACCGACCGGGTGGTCCGCCAGCCCGGACCATTCAGCTCAGCGTCTCGGTGGAAAAGGTTGCTGGCGTTGGCTCTGGCCAGTGGGTGTCTGGCCCTGGCTGGCCACCCTCAGCTCGTCATCTATTCNNGCCGCGGGCGGGCGGCGCTATCCAGCTTGGCGTCACTGCTCGGCGTGGGCTGCGCCAGCGTGGTGCTGGTGCCGATGATGCTGCTGGCCGGCCGAAGCGCGGCCCTATTTCCACAGAGGCGCGAGCCGCCACGACTCGCGCGCGAGTTCAACCAGGATGACCGCGAAGCCAATCAGCAGAAGGAAGCTCTGATAGGTGTAGCGCACGTCGATCCACCCCTCAGCCAGGGTGAAGGCCTGGCCCACCGCCATGAGTGCCAAGACGATGAAGACCACCGCGAAGCTGCGATTGCGTTCGGCTTGTGGCCCCGGAACCGCCACGGCCAGTGGCAACAAGAATACGAAGTGGCAGTAGTAGTTGGACGGATAGAAGTAGAACGGAATGAGCATGAGACCGAGCAAGGCAGCCTGTTCCAAGCTGCGTCCCCGGCACGCAATGAGCACCAAGGCTGTCGCGATGAGGTTGAGTAGATAGAACAGCGGGCGACGAGCCGCGAAGGTCGCGCGCTGCATTTGCTCCCAATTGTCCGGAGCGTGCCTCTCGGCAATGCCCTTGCCCGAAAATGCGGGATCGAAGGCCAGAATATTGCGCAGGCCCACGTTGTTCGAGCTGGGGCCCGTCGCGTGTATCTCGATCTTCTGATACCACTTGCCCCAGGAATCTTTCGCGCCAAATAGNNTCAAAAGCGAACCAGGCCAGGGGAACGGCCAAGAAAATCGCAGCCATGGCGGGAAAGGCACGGATGAGTCCGCCATAGGCGATGAGCACACCCCCGAGGAAGGGCCAGCACAGCTTGATGGCAGAGACGCCCAATCCCAAAGCCACCAGCCAGTCCTGGCGCAGGGTCGAGCCCATCAGATTCGAGCCGAAGTTGTAGAAGTCGCTTGCCCCCCACAACACCGCCACATAGAGCATCACCCGTAGGCCGAACGCGCGCGCCACCATGAAGAACATGAAGAGAACCAGCACCGGATCGATGAGCCCGGCGGCGGACAGAGTCCATTCGTTGGCGGGCGCGTGCNNCGGGGGTGAAGCGCGCGCGCACCTTGGTCATCTCGTCGGCCAGCTCGGCGCCCGATCGCATCTGGCTATCGCGCAGATCGCGCAGGTGCACGTTGGGGAGCTGGTTAGGCGTGAAGCCGGGGCTGTTGTCCATATACGCGGCCAAGCTGGCCACGTACAGCCCGTCGAAGCGCAACTCGCGGAAATACTTCGCCACTGGGAAGTAGTGGCGCATGTCCCAG
>PMIX01000330.1 GCA_003158395.1 Myxococcales bacterium
CGCATGGCCCAGCTCGCCACCAACCCCGCCGAAAAGGCCGACCTTCTCTTTCGCGTGGCCGAGTGCCATTTGGGGCTGGAGAGTTCTCGCGGCGAGGGCCTGGACGCCTTGGCTGAGGCCGTGGAGGTTTCGCCTGACTTGGTGCGAGCCATGGCTTTGGTGGAGGCGGCCCATGTGCCTGAAGCCGACCTGGCCCGGGTGATGCCGGTGTACGAGAAGGTGGCGCGGGCGGCGTCGGACGAGCATGTGCTGCTCGACTTCTACGAGCGGCGTGCCGCCCTGCCGGACGCGCGCAGCGAGGACCTGCGCGATGGGGTGGAGTTGGCCGTCTCGTTGGGCGAAGGAGCGCGGGCTGAGAAGCTGCTTGAGCGAGCGGTTGCTCTGGCGCGCCGTGTGCCGGGTGGCCTGCGCGATGCCACCTGGGCGGTTGTGGATCTTGTGCGCCGTCTGCGCAATCGCGGCGACTTCGCCGGGGTGACGCGGATTCTGGAGGAAACGCGCGAGGCCTGGCCCAACCCGCGCCTGGCACCGGTGGTGCGGGAAATGGCCCACGCCGCGGCTGAGCACCCAGAAAACGCCGAAGCCGCAGCGCGGTTGTTGGAGCACCTGCGCACCCTTCATCCCCTGGACCGCGAGGTGTGGGAGCCGCTCTTGCGCCTGTACGCTGGGTTGGGCAACCGGGCGGCTCTGGAGAGCCTGGCGCGCGAGCTGGCGGACAAGTTGATGGCCCGGTCCGACCGCAACGCGGTCCGCCTGGCCTGGGCCAAGTTCTTGATGGGCGAGAAGCAAACGGAGGAGGAGGCGACTGCAGTCCTGCGCGAGGTACTGGCCGAGGAGCCGGGCCATCCCGAGGGGCTCATGGTGCTGGCCGACCTCCATGAACGCCGGGGCGAGGCGAGCAGCGCCGTGGCTGTTTTGGCCGAGGCGCTGTCGAGTGGCGAGAGCGCGGCAGCCGGGACCGGGCGGGTCGCCCTGGTGCGACGGTTGGAGGATCTGGTCAAGAAGGTCGATCCGGTTGAGGCCAAGAAGGTCTACCGTCAAGTGCTGGCCCTGCCCCTTCCCGATGCGGCGCTCAGGCGATCGCTGCAGCTCTCCCTGCTTGAGCTTCTGTCCGGCGAGGAGGAGCTGGCGGAACGCGCGGCCCTGGGTGAGGAGATCCTGGCCGACGAGAGTGGACCCGAAGCCGCGGCACACGCAGTAGATCTGGCCGAGTTGCGCACACGCCTGCACGACGACGCGGGGGCACGCCGGGCCCTGGAACTGGGCCGCGGTCGCTGCCCGGACAACGCGGACCTCTTCCAGCTCCTGGCCGCCAGCTACACCGTGCACGAGTCGTGGCCGGAGCTGGTGGAACTGCTTCTGGGCGAGGCCACGCGCGTGGGAGACCCAGAGCAGGCTGGTCCACTCTTGCACCAAGCGGCTCGCATCCAGCGCGACAAACTGCGCGACGAGGCGGGCGCGGCCCGCAGCCTGCGCCAGGCCATGGCAACCGCACCGGGGAACATCGAGACGTTGCGTGAGCTGACTGCCTCGCTCGCCTCCTCCGGAGACGTCGCCGCCGCGCGATCAGCCGTGACTGACGCACTGGCGGAATGTGCCACGGAGGTGCGTGTCGATCTCCTCCGCTTGCGTGCCGAACTGGCTGCGGGGGGCGGGGATGAAGCGGCCGCTGTAGCGGACATGGAGCAAGCCCTCGCGCTGGGCGCCCAGGACGTTGCACTGCCCCTGAGCAAGGCGCTGGCCCACATCGCGGAAAGTGCGACGGCCGCCGGTGACCTCCATGCAGCGCGCACCGCCACCCTGCGACTGGCCGAGGTGGTGCGGAGCTCGGGCGACCAGGCCCAGTCGGACCAGATTCTCTTCCGCTGGATCGACTCCAATCCCACTGACCGCGAGGTCCTGCAGATCATGCGCGCCCGCTTCGAGGCCGAAGAGCGCTGGGACGCCGCTGCCAACGTCTGGTCGCGCCTGGCCCAGGTGGAAGAGGGTGGGGCCAAGGCCGAAGCCGTGCTGGCCATGACCAATGCCTGCGAGAAGATTGGTCGTGGCGCTGACGCCATCCCTTGGCTGCAGGAAGTCTTGCGCCAGATGCCGGGACATGCTCCGGTGCTGGCGCGGCTAGCCCGGCTTCTTCAGGCCAGCGGCAACGCCGTCGAGGCCGCCCAGCTGCAGATCCAAATGGCCGAGGCGGAGGCCGATGAGAGCGAGCACCACCGGCTGCTCCTTGCTGCCGCCCAAACCCTGCTGGGGGCCGGCGCGTTCCCCGCGGCTGCGCAAGCGCTGGAGAAAGCCGTAGCGCTGCGGCCCACGGAACGTGGCGCGCGCTCTCTCCTGGTCGATGCCTGCGTCGGCATGGGTGATCTGGAGCGTGGCGCCGACGTGCTGGCCAGCCTTCTGTCGGAGGCCAAGACCATCCGTGCCGAAGAGCTGGCTGTCCTCTATCAACGCCAGGCCCGGTTGGCCGCGGCCAAAGGCGACAACGAGGGCCGGCTGCAGGCGCTGAAGAAAGCGCTGGAGACCGATCGCCGGAACGTGGCCATTGCCAGCGAGGTGGCGGATCTGGCCGAGGCCGTGGGCGATGACGAACTAGCCATGCGCGCCCTGCGCGTGGTGACAGCCAATCCGATGAAGAACCCCAAGGCTTCCGCTGTGGCCTACTTCCGCCTCGGGCGCATCGCCCACAAGGCCCGCGACCGGGCCCGGGCCATCATCTTCGTCAAGCGGGCCCTACAGGAAGATCCCGAACTGGCCGAGGCCAAGGCGTTGCTCGAAAAATTGAAGTAGGGGGAGCCGCGGGGTGCAGGTGGGAGCAATTCCCGGGCCGCAGGTCAAAGTGAGCTGCTTTCCAGTGATCGATTCCATTCGGATCTTGCCATGTGCTTCAGTACGTCGCTCCTGGACAGCAGAAGGTGCCGCCAGTTGCGCCAACCGACAACTTGCGACAGGGCAAGGCCAACACGCTGGTCGAACACTGGTAGAAGTGGATGGAATGGGGTGTCGTGGCGGACGTCCCGCAGAAGGTGGAATCGCCGGAATAGCCGGCAGTGCAGTCGGAAGGGTAGGAATCGAAGGGCCGCCGTCCGCGGTTCCACAGACCAGCAATGAGCACGTGTCAGGGCTTGGCATGCATTGGTGGCAGGGGCTGTTGCAACAGTACTGGGCGGTTCCGCAGAGCGTATCTCCACAGATGGGATTGCCAGCTTCGTTGATCAGTTGGCTCACGTCCGCGGCTGCATCGTGAGTAGTGACTCCTCCGGTACCCATGATCCCGCCTGTGGAGCCGATGCCACCAGTGGCCTGCGTTCCGCCAACGTTCGACGTGCCACTGCTTGCAGTGATTCCTCCTGTGGCCTGAATTCCTCCTGTCGCCGTCGTACCGCCTGACGGCGCGACTCCACCCGTCCCCGGAGCGCCCCCGTTGCCAGGCAGTCCACCCAGGCCGCCTGTTCCACCGGCATGTGCATCCAAGCCGGAGTTGCCTCCCATGCTGGCGCCCGTGGTTCCGCCAGAAGGCATGGTGCCTCCGACCTCGCCAGGGATCGTGGAACCTGCCGTTCCGCCCGAGGGTATCACGGCATCAATCGTCGCGTCTCGTTGGGACGATCCCCCGAATTTGCTGCAAGCCCACCCCGCGACAAGAACGCAACCAATTGCCCAAAAAGGCGCATTTCGAAGGCTCACGATGCAGCCCGCGACTGCGCGCGGTCGATCTGCCCTTGCCAATGCGGATGGTGCCTTCATCGTTGGTACTGGGGCCCGACACGTCAGTGTTCCTCATCGCTGAATCCTTCGCAAGGGATTCCTGTACATGCACGCAAGCTGAACTTCGGGTCAACGCCTTGCCGTTCAGCGGCTAAGACCGTACGTGATGGTCGACAGTAGCGCTGCCGGGGCCGCGCGGCGTAGAGCGAGCCGACATCTCCCACGGACTCTGGGATGTGGAAGCGTGCGGTCAGAGGGCGCGCTACATGTGCCTCTTCCCGAGATACGGAGGTGCCGAATGCATTCGAGAGCCGAATCCCGCCACGTGGGATCCAGATCCGGCCATTTGCCGGAACCATGACGCCTCGAAACCCAAACCGGCCGGCTGTTTCATGAAGGAGCCTCCTCCTCGCAACGTATCCGTCGATCATTGGCCCTAGGAAAGGCTTCGGCCAACTGCTACCGCCGATGACGCCGGCGGGCGGTTGGGCAAGGCGGCCCTAGTCGGTCGATCTCCTATTCATTGAAGACCGGGGACACTCGTCTGCCGAACGATTGCCCTGCAACGGCTTGTTCGGCGGCGGCTTACCGTCCAAGGACCACATCCACTCCGGACAGAACAAGCTCCAGTTTCGCCTTGGGCAGTTTGCCCACCCGCACAGTCAACTCGGACTCGTCGAGAGTGACAATCTGCGAGACGTTCGCCACCGATTCCTTGGGAAGCCCGGTCGCGCTCTCAGAAAGAAGAACGTTACCTGGTGCAGACGCCCACTTCACGTTGCTCGTCAAGGCAACGCAGACGGCAGTCGCGATTCGACTCCGGTTCAAAGCATCACCTTGTATGACCAGTACCGGTCGGCGAAATCCTGGCTTCGATCCGCGCGGTTCACCAAGATCCGCCCACCATACCTCTCCCTGAGAGACCGTCACCACTCGCTGCGCTCCAGCGTCCGCCGGGCAGCTCGCGATGCAAATCCATGGGCCGGCTCCTTCACATCGTCGAGAACACGATTCATCGCCTCCGTTACACTATCCGGCGCGTGGCGCGCCACGTATTCGCTGAGTGCACACGAATACACCTCGCTCCGCGACCGTTTCGCCCGGTGCGCGAGGGTCTCAGCCCGCTCAAAGATGTCGTCTGGGATGGAAACTGCCGTCTTCATACCGGCAGTATAACTCGGTATAACCTTGGGTCAACCCTCACCCGCTTCTCGTCTGTCGAACGATCTGCCGATACCCTGCGGGACCGCCGCCTCACCGGCCTCCCGATTACACTACGATGCCGCCGCGGCGGTACCGTCAGGTTCATCGGCCGGTTCGACAGCACGTGGGAACTTCGATGTCCTTTGGCCATCGTCGCAGCGCCTCGCCAGATGTCCGAGAGCCGATCCTACGTCAGCTAGCCCTCTCATCTTCGGCCCTTCGCAACGATGGGTGGTGGTATCGTGAAGCAATGTCCGTCCACCGGCCATACGTAGTGTGGGTGTGTCTGGCCACGTTGGCGCTGCCCGCATGCCACAGGGCCTTGAAGGCGAGCCATGGCGACGCCTCCGCCGACGGCAGCGTCGAGGTGGCGGTGACCGGCGATGGCGCGGAGCACGCGCCCGCTTTCGATGCGAGCCTATCATGGCCGGATAGCGGCCTGCCCGACCTACCAGAGGCCTCGAGTGAGTCTGCACCGGCAAGCCTGTGCACCGGAGTGGCACAAGTGACCGTGGACTTGTTACACGCCTGCGCGGTGAAGGCGGACGGGACGATGTGGTGCTGGGGAGCCAATGGCTACGGCCAGCTCGGCGATGGAACCTTCGTGGACAGGCCGGCGCCGGTGCCCGTGACCGCGCTCGGCTCCGACGTGATCCAGGCGGCCGCCGGCTACAACTTCACCTGTGCGCTCAAGCGCGATGCCACGCTCTGGTGCTGGGGCGATGACCGAGGGCAATTGGGCAGCGGCGACCCGTCTGCGTCCCCGAGCGCGATTCCGACTCCGGTCGTGGCTCTCGGATCTGCGGTCGCCGAGGTGGCGGCCGGTGGTCAGCACGCTTGTGCGCGTAAGCTAGACGGCACGCTGTGGTGTTGGGGGTTTGTCTACGCCGGCGACGGAACCGCGTCGGGCGTCTACGCCACGCCGACGGAGGTGAGCGAGCTTGGCTCCGCCGTCGCCGGGGTTTCGGTGAGCTGGGGACACATCTGCGCTCGGAAAACTGATGGCTCGCTCTGGTGCTGGGGCAACAACGAAGCCGGACAATTGGGCGATGGCACGACCAACGTCAGTCTCGTTCCCATCGAGGTGGCCAAGATCGGCCGTCTGGTGAGCCAGGTGTCAGCCGGTTACCAAGATACCTGCGCGACGAGGAGCGACGGAACCCTCTGGTGCTGGGGGTGGAGAAGCGGCAGCCAGACACCGTCCATGGTGCAGAGCTTTGGTCTGGATATCGTCGCGGTCGCCGTGGGCAGCGCCCACTTTTGCGCGAGGAAACGCGACGGGACGCTGTGGTGCTGGGGAGGGAACCGGGCTGGGCAGTTGGGCGACGGCACCACCGTGTCTCGAAGCACCCCAGGCCAAGTCACCGCCGTGGGGGCGACGTTGGACCTGGCCGTCAGCAATGGTGTCACCTGTGCGGTCCAGTCTGGTGGCACCCTTCGCTGTTGGGGCGACAACGACTTCGGGCAATTGGGCATCGGGGTGACCTCCGCCCAGCCCACGCCTCGGGCCGTGGCCAACCTGGGGACCAGCGTGGCGCAGCTTGCGGCCGGCGCCGATTTCTTCTGCGCGCGCAGGACCGACGGGGGCGTTGCCTGCTGGGGGATCGATCCCGCCAGCCAACCTGGCGACGGTTCCGGTTCCATTGTGTGCCAGCCGAGCCCGCTCGAGGTCGCGGCCCTCGCCCGCCCCGTCACGCAAGTGGCAGGTGGCGACGAGGGCATCTGCGCGCTCTCGACGGACGGCCAGGTCTGGTGCTGGGGGTGGGTCAGCAATGCCGCGGGCGGTTTCGAGCTGCGGGCCGTGCCCTTCCAAGTCCCCGGCCTTCCGGCAACCATCGTCGAGGTCGCGGTAGGATCGAGTCATGCCTGCGCGCTAGCGAACGATGGAACCCTGTGGTGCTGGGGACGGAACGACAACGGCCAGCTGGGCGACGAAACGAATGCGTTCTTCAGCGAAGCGCCGGTCCAGGTCAGCACCCTCGGCCCCACCGTAGCCGAGGTTGCGACCGGTGGGACGCACACCTGCGCGCGAACGGCCGACGGCACGCTCTGGTGCTGGGGCAGCAACGACTCGGGGCAATTGGGCGACGGCACGACCGACGACCGCGCAATCCCCCTGCCGGTCACGTCGCTCGGGGCGAAGGTGCGGCAGGTTTCGGCCAGCCCGTGGAGCCACACCTGCGCGGTTCTCGACGATGGCACGGCGTGGTGCTGGGGCCGGAACGACAGCGCCCAACTGGGCGACGGGACCCTCGTCTCGAGCACGGTTCCCGTGCCGGTGGCCGGACTCGCGTCGGTCGTCGAGGTAGCGGCCGGCGGCGAGCATACCTGCGCGCGCACCGGCGACGGCGCCCTCTGGTGCTGGGGCGACAACAGCAGCGGCCAATTGGGAACCGGGACGAGCGGCCAGGGCGCGATGGCGATGATTCCGGTGCGGGTTACCGCGTTGGGAACGGAGGTGGTCGAGGTTTCCGCCGGTCTCGGCGCCACCTGCGCCCGAGCCAAGGACGGCGGCGTGTGGTGCTGGGGCGCGCGTGACTTCGGATTGATGGCTGACGGCACCATCGGTTTCAGTCCGTCCCCGGTGGGGCCGGCAGGTTGTCCCTGACCGGGTCGATGTTCGGAAGATGGCGGACTGTGCCGGTAGCCAACCGTTCGGGGCTCGACGACTTGAATGTTGGAATGTTGAAGATCCGACAGCCCAGGTGCATTGCGTCCCTTGACTGGCCGCCTAGCTATGGCGCGCGCTTTGCAGAATGGCTGGTCCGGTACCGAATCCGCGTAGCAAGTTCGAGTGCCCTATCTTCCATCGTCGCAGTGCCTCTCCAGATGTTCGATAGCGCGTCTTCCTACGTCAGCTAGCGCCCATGGTGGCTGCGCCTGTCGAACGCCTTGCCCTTAAGCTGCGAGCGGCCGTCCGCGGCCGATCGACAGTCAACGGCTTGTTCGGCGCCGCGCGGGTTGGGGCGACGCCGGCAACTGAGCCCCGTGCCAGACGGCGACGATCCAGACGGTCGGCTTTTCCACCCGATAGAAGAACCGATACGGTGGGACAATCATTTCGCGGTGGGAGAGTTCAGGGAACTCTGGAATCTTCCGACCCGACTGTGGATACGTGCTCAACCGACGAAGGCTCTTCTTCGCCCGCGCGAAAAGCGCCAATGCGGCAAGGGGAATTGCGGGCCTTGATGTACTCAAGGCCCGCGAAGAACTGCGTTCGCGCGGACGGCGTGAACCGAACCTTCATTTCGCCAGGATCCGGTCGGCTTCCTTGAATACGTGTTCGAGTTCGTGGCCCTTACCCGCAGCGACTTCTCTGTCCCCTTGCGCCAGGAGACGAAGAATCTCGCGTTCGTGCGTCGACCGCTCGTACTCCTCGACGCTGACCATGACCGCCGCGGCTCTCCCGCGCTGGGTGATCACTACGGGTTCGTGGCTCTTCCTCATTCGACCGAGAATGTTGGCTGCATCCTCGCGCAGTTCGCTGATCGGAACGATGGATCGAACTTTGCTCATGGACGTACTTCAGAAGGTACGCCCAAGAGTACCGTTTGTGAATACCCGGCGCCACACGAAATGCTCGCGCGTGCGCCGAACGCCTTGCCGTTAAGCTGCGGGCGGCCGTCCGCGGCCTACGAGAGCTTCAACGGCTTGTTCGGCGGCCTCCGCTCCGGCCGTCCTCATTGATTTCGAAACCGTGTTCACTCAGCCACGACCTTGCAATGTCCTCGAAGGCCGAACTCCTGAACGCAAACCAGGTGTCCTCCAGGCGTAGCCGTCGAATGGTGCTCTTGAATTGACGGAAGGCACCGCCTCCGTGGATAGCATCCAAGACCTCCTCCCGCTGCGCTGGCACAGAAAGGGATTGGCCAAATCGGTTCATGATCTCCCATTCGTGGACCTCGAATTTGCTCGGGAGTCCAAGCCAGTCTGTCGATTCCAGCACATCCCTGGCCAAGCGCAGCTCTTCCTCTTGCCAGTCCGGCAGGTCATCCTTCGAATCCTCCTCCGCTAGATGCATCGCTTCGTGCGACAAAGTGACGACCTGTCCTGTCCGTTTGCTCACGAAACTGGACACCTCATCAGTCGCGATTTCGAGCGCGTCGACCACCTCGATGAGTGAAACTTTGGTTGTCATTTGAGTTCTGCTGTGTCCGTCCAACGCCTTGCCGTTCGGCAGCAAGCCCGCCGCCGAGTCCACCTTTCGATTCTACACCGATGTCCCTGCGGCGGGATTGTCCGCTGCAACGGCTTGTTCGACGGCGGGGCGCCACGGTGTCGGCGAGGCTCGCCAGTGCGCGCTTGCGGTTGCGCGCGGGAAACTCCAGAATGATCCAGTTCGAAGCTTGAGAGGTCCCATGAAACCGAGAGTGCTACTCAGAATTGCCTCCATCGTCATGTTGGCGCATGATGTCGGGCATACCTTCGGCCATTTGTCGTGGAAGGCAACGCTCGACCCAGTAAAGCGGGAGGTTGTACGACAGATGACCGAAAACAGATTTCCATTCATGGGCGCAGTGAGAAGCCTTGGAGACTACTACGACGGGTATGGCTTCGCTGCCAGTTTAGCATTGTTGTTGATCGCCACCATTCTCTGGGTCGTGTCCGGTTCTGCGACACAAAACCCTGCTCTTGCGCGCAAGCTCTGCCTGTCGATATCCATCATCCTATTGGCTTGGGGCATCGATGAACTGATATTCTTTTTCCCCTTTGCAGCAGTGTTCAGCTTGCTCGCAATGGTGTTGACGGTTGTGGCGCTTCTCAAGCTCAAGTCGCTGCCGGAATGACGTCATCGTAGCAAGAGTGCGTCCGTCGAACGCTATGATCGGCATAGGGGCCTCGACTGATCGTCAAGGACCCCTGCCACACCACCCGGCATGCGGGTCCGCACCGGGCGGTTCGCGAAGTTGAGGTTGCGCGGCCAGCCGAGGCACGCCCAGCTGGTCGAAGTAGCGATTGGGAAGTGCCACATGAATGATTCTACCCGAGTTCATCCACCAGCGGCGACAGTTCACGGCCACTACATTGGCCGCGTCCTCGGACATACCCCGAGCCCGCAGTTCCCGGTAGACGGTCGATTGCTGTCCCCAGTGTTTCAGGTGGAGAGCCCGCAGGCGACGGCGAATCCATCGGTCAAGGTTGTCAAAGATGCGGGGCGTGTCCGCGAGGCGGAAGTATTCCTGCCATCCGCGCAGATATTCGCCCAGCCGCTTGCACACTTGTTCGATGCTTCGCCCGCCCGTCCGCTTCGTGATTTCGCGGATGCTGTCCTTCATTGTGGCAAGGGCCTTGTCCGCCACCCGGCGCCTCACCGTCGAATCCTTGGCCACCCAGAATGAGTAGCCCAGAATTTTCCGCTTCCACGCCAGGTCCACCGCGCTTTTCGTCTCGTTGATTCGGAGCCGCAACCCCGCGTACAGCCGCCGCAGCAGCCCCATCACGCGCTCGCCCGCGCGCCGCGACCGCGCGTATACGTTACAGTCGTCGGCATAGCGCACGAATGCGTGCCCGCGCCTTTCCAGCTCCTTGTCCACTTCGTCGAGCAGCACGTTGGCCAAGAGCGGTGACAGCACTCCCCCCACACAATGGAATAATCTGGCCACCGGGAGGTTGCTCAGCCTCACGATCGGGGCCGGCGCCCCCGCTTTCTGGGTTGGTGATGGCAGGCACGCGGTAGACCACGGTGGCGCCTTCTTCGCCGATCTCGACACGGGAGACGAGCGTTCGAATTATCTGGCAGCGTTGCTGCCAATCAAGGCGATCAAGGCCGGCTCGAACATGCGCGGAGAAGTCAGTGAGGCGACCAACGATGGCGGTGATCTCGACTGTCTGCGTGAGTTGCTTCTCTGCTTGCCCAAGTTCCTCGCGCGCCCGCACGAGACGCGCGCGGACCCGTTCGCTGCGCGCGACGAGGTCATCGAGTTCAATGGCTCCAGCCTCGTAGGCATCGCGCAGGCGCCGTAGGACTTGCTCCTGGTTGACGACCATCCTCGTCGCGTCGTCTCGTTGGGTGCGCATTTCCGCGATCGTCCCGTCCTCGGATCCTCGCCTCGTCCATTCCTCGACCACTT
Organism: Myxococcales bacterium; assembly: GCA_003158395.1. GTDB lineage: Bacteria > Myxococcota_A > Polyangia > Fen-1088 > Fen-1088 > Fen-1137. Next base: position 10,977 of record PMIX01000330.1, read on the forward strand.
GACGAGGATCTTCGAGAATGCGGCGCACGGAATCCCAGACAAAGCCATCGAGTTGATCCACGCGGACCTGTGGATTGTGGCAAACCCGTCCGCCGTCGAATCGGTAGGCGTCGCTGCCGACGCAGCGATAGTAGGCGTACCGCCTAGGCTTACCTTTGGCGGCCGCCGGGGAAACTCGTTTGCCGTAGAACGCATAGCCACAGCGTCCGCAAACGACAAGACCCTGCAACAGGTACAGCTGACCTCGCGCATTTCGCGCGGCCAAGCGACGGTTCCGTTCTAGCTGCTCGTGTGCGGCCGCGAAGGTGTCCGCCGACACGATGGGCGGAACGGGGATCGAGACCCATTCCTCGGGGGCCTTGTCTCGGCATGTGCTTTTGGCCCGCCGGGGGACGACGTTCTTGTTGCGAATCGGCCGCAAGAGCTGTCGGCGTTCGACCGATTCCGTCTTGCCATAAGCCGCCTGCCCCGCGTATGCAGGGTTGCGCAGGATCGCCCACACCACCGAGCGATCCCAGTGACCCTTCCCGGTCCTGGTCGGCACACCCTGCGCTCGTAGCCGCCGCGTGATTTCGCCGATCGAGGCCTGCTCCTCGACGAGCCAGGAATAGATCGATCGCACGACCTTGGCTTCGTGCAGGAGCACCTGATAGCACGCCGGCTCGTTGTCCGTCCGGCGTATGTACAGATAGCCATACGGTGCGCCTGACAACGGGCTGACAGCTCCGCTTCGTGCCTTGTGGAGTTTTCCTCGACGGTAGCGCTCCATGATCTTGGCGCGCTCGTATTCTGCGATCATACCCTGCACCTGCACGAGCAACTCGTCCTCGGCGCTCCGTCCATCGTCGGCGCCATGGCCGCTCTGGCTTCGACTTCGCTACTACGACCTCGGCTGACTTCTCGCTCCGGTGCTTTCGCACCGTCGCCCTTTCAGGCTCGAGGCGAGATCTCCCCAGGTAAGAACGTCCTCCTTCGCCGCGCGACCGCCGGATCTACGTAGCCTGNNATGGTCTCCTTTCGGGGGGACTTTTCACCCCCAGGATGACGTTCCTGCTGGGCGCACCCGTTCAGCGGTGGGCGGCCGTCCGCGGCCGACCATCCGCTTCAACGGCTTGTTGGGCTTTCCGCGGGCACTACCTATGTCCCGCACAAACCACCTCCCGGTGTTCCAGCCACAAGGCCGATGCACTTCGCAAGCCCGCGCGCCGGAGAATCTCAAGGTCCACAGACATTGCCAAGGGTTGGTCGTGTTCGTTCGCCTCCAGTTCGTCCAAGTACCGTCGAGTCGTGGAGGCGTCACGAAATCGCTCGTCTTTGCCGCACGCACGTTCAACGATTCCGTTCACGCGAACCTCTTGAATTCGCGCCTCGATGTCAGGCGAGTCAGCGACCACGAGGTCGGCATTGACGAACCAGCCACCCGGTTTCAGAAGATCGAGGGCCTGGCCAACCACGGACTGCTTGTCCGCGCCGCTGAGATGATGAAGCGCATAGGACGAGAAAACGACATCGAAAGCAGGAAGTTCGGCGGCAGCGCGTTTCAGGTTGCGGAAGTCATCGATTCGAAAGTCCACCCTGGCGGCCGCATCTCCGAGTCGCGCTTTCGCGAGATCAACCATCAGCCTGGCCCCGTCAATGGCAAGTACTCGACTGTTCGGGAAACAGGCGAGGAACTGCTTGCTGAAATAGCCGGTCCCCACGCCGAGGTCGAGTGCCCAGAGCGGGGCCGTACCGACAAAGGGCAGAATCTGCAAGGCGACACGAACCATCTTTGACCGGTTCGGGTGCATCAGATCCATGTCAGCGTCATAGGACGCAACCCTTTGTGGAAGGTCATACGCTTCGATGCTCTGCTGGTTCACTGCCACTCCTTCATCAAATTCGGATACGCCCAACGCTTTGCCGTTAAGCGGCAGGCGGCCGTCCGCGCCCGACCGACAGCTTCAACGGTTGGCCAGCGTCCTCACGCGGCCTTCACTTCAACAGTTAATCGCAGCCCAGCGCCTCGAATTTGGTCCTGGAGCGCCAGCCTCACAAACTGAGCTTCGCTCTGGCCGAGCGCGTGAGCGAAGCGAGCCGCTCTTTCTGGACTGACTGCTCGTCGGCCTTGCTCGATATCGCAGAGGTGCGCTCTCGAGACGCCAAGGAGCTTGGCGAACTCAGCAAGACTTCGGTCGTCAGACTCGCGCAGTCCCGACAGCGCGGCCCCGAGCGTCAGCGGGCCCCCCATCAGGGTTTCGAGGAACTTCGATGTTTCCCGCCGGGCCTTCCCTTTTGGCTTTCTAGTAATCATGCTTGTTGACCTCCTCAACGTAGACCAGGCGAATCGTCCCGGCCTGACGTTCCTGGTAGATGGCTCTGTATGCCGCACTCAGACGAATTGCTCGATACCCGCTCCATTCTCCCTTCAAGCCGTGGTCTCGGTATCCTGGGATGACCCGTGCGGCGGCAAGCCCTTCCACGGACACCAAGTCCACCCAGAGCGCGAATTTCCTGACGATGTGCCCCGGTATCTTCGCAAGTTGTCTCTCCGCCGTGCTCGAGAGTTCTACTCGCACACACCGGAGTGTACCCCGCCCAGGGGAACAGTCAAGTCCCGGCCCCGCCACCCAACATCGTCTGGCCAACGCCTTGGCGTTCACCCGCGAGCGGCCGTCCGCGGCCGATCGTCGGGTGCAACGCCATGTTGAACGAAGCCGCTGGCGCGGCAGTTTCTGATCTTGGTCGCGGCTCCGCTCGCTGAGAGAGCGGTCGGCGGTTGACCCTGTGTCTACCGGCGCCCGATGGGCGAGCGCCGGCAACCACAAGGAGACGAAACATGGGTCAACTGTACGAGAAGATGGCGTCCGATCTCAAGCTCCGCCGCTATTCCATTCGCACGCAGAAGAGCTACCTGTGGGCCGCACGCCGATTCGTCCGGCATTTCATGCGCGCACCCAGCGAGATGGGCATGGCCGAAATCAGGCAGTTCCTGCTGATGCTCCACAATCGAGGCGAGAGCGCTTCGAGCATCAAGATGTACGTCACCAGCTTGCGCTTCCTCTACGGCGTCACCCTCGGTCGTCCTGCAGAGGTGGAAAGCATTCCCTGGCCTCGCGTGGCCCAGAATCTCCCCGCCGTGGTCAGCCGCGCCGACGTCAAGGCTCTCCTCGGCAAGATCGAGCCTCTCGTCTGCCGCATGGTCGTCATGACCGCCTACGGGACCGGCTTGCGCATCTCCGAGATCTTGGCGCTCGAGTGCCGCGACATCGACGGCAAGGCTGGCCTTATCCACGTTCGTCACGGCAAAGGCGATCGTCCGCGCCTGGTCGTGCTTCCGCATCGCCTGCTCGGGAGCCTGCGCGAATATTGGCGGCTCACCAGACCGACAGGGCCGCTCGTGTTTCCGGGGAAAGGTCCCAGTAGGCATCTTTGTCCCGATACTGTCCGTCGCGCCGTCCATCGTGCATCAGCCGCGCTCGGCATCAATCGCCGCGTGACCATGCACGCCTTCAGGCATTCCTTTGCCACGCATTTGCTCGAATCGGGTGAAGACCTGCGCACCATCCAGGTGCTGCTCGGCCATAGGTCAATCCGAAACACGACACGCTATCTGCAAGTGTCGGGGCAGCACCTTTCGCGCGTGGCAAGTCCGCTCGATGCTCTCGGCGACGGCAAGGTCGACGTGGCGCGCGCCGCCGGTGTTCGCGTGACCCGGCGACGGCGAAAGGCCAAACACTCGAAACCATCGCGCTGACCGATGAGGTCGGCACACGACGAGTCTCCCGCCTGCGCGGACGGGCGGGGGACTTCGTCTGGCCGTGATATCGGAGCCCTGTTCCGCCGTCACGGCGATGCGTATCGAAAGGCGAACGCGCTTGGCGCCATGGAGCGCCGGGCATTGCGGGACATCTCTGTCTGTCGCACCGGTGCGCTCGGCGGTCATCGCGATGTGTGCGCTCGCTGTGGCCACGAGCGCACTGTCTACAACTCGTGCCGCAATCGCCATTGCCCGAAATGCCAGGCACTCAGACAGGCTCGCTGGGTCGCGGCGCGCATGCAACGTGCGCTGTCTGTGCGCCACTTCCACGTCGTCTTCACCCTGCCCGCCGAATTGCGGCCGCTCGTCCGCGAGCACGAGGTCTTGCTGCTCGACCTGCTGTTCGCCGCCGCCTCCCAGACCATCCTTGAGCTCGGCCGTGATCCAAAAAGAATCGGCGCTCTGGTCGGCGTGACCGGCGTGGTACACACGTGGGGGCGCAATCTCACGTTTCACCCGCACCTTCATTGCATCGTGACCGGCGGTGGTCTCGACGCAGACGGTACGTGGGTTGATTCGCCCGAAAGATACCTGCTCCCAGTCAAAGTCCTCGGCAAGCTGTTTTGCGGGAAATTTCTCGACAGTCTGGCTCGCCTATTCGACGACGGCAAGCTCGCGTCCAGTCCGCGCAGGAAGAAAGCCGTCGCTGATCTCGTCGAGCCGGCCGCCTTCGCCCGACTCGAGAATGCGCTCTACAAGAAGGACTGGGTGGTCTACGCCAAGACACCCTTCCGCAAACCCGACGCCCTCTTTCGCTACCTTGGTCTTTACACCCACCGGGTTGCCATCTCGAACCAGCGCTTGCTCCACGTCGACGACAATGAAGTCGTTTTCCGCACGCGCGGCAAGCAAATCTGTCGACTCGCGCCCCTGGAATTCATGCGCCGATTCCTTCTTCACGTCTTGCCTCGCGCCTTCGTAAAAATCAGACACTTCGGCTTGTATGCCGCAGGCAACGTCAATTCCAAACTCGCCGTCGCCCGTGCTGGGATTGAACCCCGCCACCGCCAGCCAGGCGAAGACACGAGCCAACCGGCATCTCCGCCTGCCCAGGACGTCGCCGCGCTCGACTGGCGCGCACTCTTCCAGAAGCTCACTGGCATCGACATCGGCGTTTGCCCCGATTGTGGCGGCCTCCTGCTGAGCGGTCCCCTCCTTGACAGTCCACCGTCGGCACGGGCTCCGCCACTCTACTCGTCATGAAATCCCCTTCCCTTCTCAAAGAAACTCCAACCCCGGCGATCGGTGCCTTGCTGATGGCCATGGATATCTCCGCGCATTGGTCGCGAACCGCCTGCTTGCGCTTGGCCAGGTTGCCCACAAATCGCACCTCATCGGCCCGATCGAAGTCCCCACAACCGAGAAGACGAGTCCGAACCATCGCTCCGCATCGCGCATGGGTCACAAATGCATTCCACTTTGCCCATGGCGCAACAGCCGCGTTCACCTCTCGAACCCACGGCTTCGTTCAACACGACGTTTGATCCGGCCGCTCGATCCTCCGCCAGACAGACAGGGCTTCTATTCCCGCGACCGGATCAAACGCCTATTGGTTGGGCAGCGTCCTGATGGGCATTCCCGACTTGTGCCGTCAGTTTCGCGATTCCATCGGATAGCCGATCAGCACGCAAAAGGGCTTGGCGTTCCCGTCGACGACCAAAGGTTTGAATTGCCAAGTATCGAGAATCTTGTCTTGCAGAACGGCCTTTGGAAACTCGGGCGCGCGTTCCAATGTCCGGACGCTGGTGATGGAGCCTTCCTCCGAGACACAAACCTCTACGTGCACCTGAGCGCCGTAGCCGCCTCCATCGGGTAGCTCTATCCCGAACCAGGGATCGAGTCTGGGATCGGTAAGCAGTGCCACGCCGGGAGATTTCAATCCGAGCATCTCGACGGCTGGCGTGTAGGGCTGCCTACAATCGTATCTGAGGCCGGTGAGCAGCGGCTCGTCGTCTCCCCTTGGATCTGGTGTTCTTGCTCCCCGCATCTCGCATCGTCCCTTCCGGCAGACCGGTTCGCGGTCCTGGCAACCCATGTCCTTCCGGCCGCAGTTCCTGGTTTGAGCCCGGATGTTGTCTCTAAGACCTCTCAAGTCCTCGGCGCTATTCGCAGCTGCACAGCCGAAGAACTCCAGGTCCCAGATGAGGCAACAGTCCTGGTCAATCTTGCAGTGGCCTGCGCGGGCGCTGTACAGCTCCGCTTTCTTATCGAGTGCCCCGCAATCGGCTGTGACTCGATCTCTCTTCACGTGCGGCAAGACAACTGCATCGGCTGCGCCGGCTTTCGCCAAGCTGCTTGGAGCGTTCGGTGAAGTACATTTCGTGCAAGATGAGCAGAGGAATATGATCATGGCGCGCAACGCCAGTCCGAGCACCCTTGGCTCCCCCTGATGGGCCGTTTGCTTGCTATGGCTCAAGATGACTTGCATGCCTGCGTCTGCCCAACGACGTGCCGTTCAGCGGCGGCGGTGCCGCCGAGATGGCCACTCGATTCTACACGATTCCCCTGCGGCACCGCCGTCCGCTGCAACGGCTTGTTCGACGGCCAGGGCGCCGTCCGCTGCAACGTCAACGACCGTATCGGTCCGGCAAAGGTTTCCCATCACGCAGACACGCATACACCCGGTCGGGATCGACCTGGCACCAGTACCGTATTTCAAAGTTTGCGCGGCCCGTTTTCCGACTGAGGTCCATTACAGGCGTACCGGAATCCACGATCCATCGAGGCTCGCTCCACTGCTGAGCGAGGACCGCCACCGGCTGCCTACCTTCGACAATCCAGGTTGCGAGACCGCCACCAATCCTAGCCAGATAGCCCTTTCGAAGAATCTTGGTGACCAGATTGGCAACCGTGGTATCGGCCGGGAGGGCTACAGCCCACTCGTGGGGTGCCTCGGTGTCGTCGCCCATTGCGACGCTATCTCGCCAAATGATTACTGACATCGATCTTCCATCTGCAGCACCACGTGGGCGGGTCCGTCGAACTACTCTTCTGCGCCGAAAAGTATTCGATATTTTTGTGATGATCTCACGCTTTGGTGCCCAGGAGCAAGCGATGGGATCCTTTGATTTCGCGCTATTGGGCGAGGGCGGCTCCCGGAATCGAGGCGGCGGCGCTGTCGGAATATAATGGCGCGGGTGTTGAATAAACCGATAAATGCCCGCTGCGCTCGGCTGGTCAGCGGTCAAGGGGACTGCGCACGCCGCCTGCACCGCGATTGAGCACGTGGGTGTAGATCATGGTCGTGGCGACGTCTTTGTGACCGAGCAGCTCCTGGATGGTGCGAATGTCGTAGCCGTCTTCCAAGAGGTGGGTGGCGAATGAATGCCGTAGGGTGTGGGGGGTGACGGGTTTTGGGATTCGCGCGGCGGCGGCGGCCTTGCGGACGGCGCGCTGGATGACGGATTCGTGCAGGTGGTGGCGGCGAACTTCCTGGCTGGTGGGATCGATGTAGGTGCGGGTCGCTGGAAAGACCCACTGCCAGATCCATTCGTATGGGGCATTGGGATATTTGCGTTGGATGGCCTCCGGCAGGGCGACGGCACCTGCTCCCATGCTGATATCTCCCTCGTGCTGCACCCTGACTGCCGCCAGGTGCGAACGCAGTCGCTCGACCAGGACGCCGGGCAGGACCGTTCGGCGATCCTTCTGGCCCTTACCTCGACGAACGATGATCTCACGGCGATCGAGGTCGATGTCTTTTGTCCGCAGGTGCAGCGCCTCGAGCAGGCGCAAGCCCGCGCCATACAAGAGTGCGCACACCAGCCAGACAGGACCCTGGACGTGCGCCGGAAGGCTGCGCGCCTCTTCCCGCCCGAGCACGACCGGGATGTGTACCGGCCGCTTGGCGTGGACCAGGTCGCCCAGCCACTCGAGTTCGCGCCCAAGCACTTGCTGGTACAGGAACAACAACGCGGCCAGGGCCTGGTTCTGTGTCGAGGCGCTGACCTTTGCTTCACTGGCCAGACTGGACAATTGAAGGAGCGGGCCTGGCCTGCTCGAAGGATCTTGGCGCATCGAGATAGCCCAGTGCATTCTTGGCTGTCCCAGCGCCGGTAGGAATTTCTTGACAGCCCGCTCTTCGGGCCCAACCTTGGGACCACAAAGGACTGCAAAATGGCTATCAAACCTACTCCCAAGACCATGCCTACCAAAAATCCGACCCCAGCAGCTCCGCCTGCCAAGGCGAGCGTCCGCTACCAGCCGACCAAGGAAGAGATCGCGGCCCGCGCCTACGAGATTTTTCAGCGCGAGGGTGGGGATGAGCAAGCGAACTGGCTTCGTGCCGAGCGCGAGCTGATCGCGCGCGGTCGTCGCTAGCGCCCCGTCCCGGTTGGCGTCTGTCTCCCGGCCCCGGGCAGAGGGGAGACTGTCCCTGGAGTCCCTTTGACGCGGAGTGTGCCGCCGTCAGGCGTCTTCGTGCGCCTGATGCGACAAAGGGTCGCTAGGCGCAGCAGAACCGCGCGCGGCGCCTGCGACGGCGACGTCTCCAAGGCGCACTGCGCCCAAGGCTAGTGCGCACAATCCGCAGAGGGAGAACAGGGTCTGGTTGGTCGCTTCTATCTGGTGACCGGCGGTGGCCAGGAGCACAACTCCATAGGCAAGCAGTCGTGATGCCGCATCACCGGTCAGACAGGCCGCTCCGGCTACGGTCGCGCTCACATAGGCGGCCATCACCATGGCCGCGTATAGCTTGCCCACGACGCCCGCGGTGACGGGCAAATCGAAGTGAAGTCCGTACAGCGCCACCACCTGCGCCAGGCCAAAGTATCGCACCATGGCCAGAGCCAGAAGCGCCAGGGAGATTAGCCCGGCACCTAGCATGACCGCCACCTGAAGACCCCGACGCGGGCGGGGCGAAATCAGGACCCCTGACAGCAGCAAAGCAAGGAATGTGCTGGCCTGTGCCGTGCGGCCACCCTGGCCCACGAGAGAGGCCGACCATCCCATGCGCTGACAGAACATGGTCGCTGTTTGCAGGACGATGGGAGCGGCAAACAAGGTCACGGCAAGTTTGAGGCGTATGGGACAACGCCTGTGCCACAGCCCTGCCGCCACGAACCCGGCCAGAAAGGCGTGACTGATGCGAAGGTAGGACACGAAACGGTCGGGAACCGGCAGCGCCAGAACACCGGCGGTGGCCAGGAGCACGAAGAAGAGCCCAATGCTGCTCACCGTAATGCGCATGGAGTGCGGAAAGATCGTGTCGCCTCGCAGGGCGCGCGACAGCACCGTGGCGACCAACACCACTCCGAGCACGCCCCCTAGGTTGGACATGAAGAGGCCGATGTCTGCCAAGACGCGGGCCACTCCCCAAGTGGGCTGGCTGGGCAGAAACACATGCGACGCCAGCCGGTAGAGCAGGAGGTCGGCCAGGGCGGCCAGGGCCAGCACAGCGGTCAGGTTGGGGCTGGGGATGGCTTTGCGCATGGGCGCCCAGTATAGGGCCTCACTCTCACATTTGTCGCGTGGGGAGCCGAAGGGCGAAGCGAACCCTTTGAGACACCCCTTTGAGGGTTCCCAGGTCAGAAGATTCGCGCGCGCTTCGGCGCGGCGGTAGCCTACACGAAGGGCGGTCCCCAATGTTTCACAGCTCTGTGGCAAGCATACTTTGCGGCTGTCTCGCGGCCGCGACCGGGGAGCCGCCCTTTGTGGTGGCCTTGGACCCCGGACATGGCGGATCCAATCGCGGGGCCCCCACGGCCAAGCCCGACCAGTACGAGAAACACTTGACCCTCGAAATTGCCCGCTTGGTGCAACAGCGCTTGCAGGGCGAGCCGGGCCTCAAGATCGTCCTCTGCCGGACCAGCGATCTTCTGGTTCCCATCCGCGCACGGACCCGCTGTGCGAACCAGGCTGGGGCGCGCTTGTTTGTCAGCATCCACGCCAACGCAGCGTCAGCCGAGCAGGGACCGGGCAGCCAGCGCGGCTTCGAGATCTTCGTACTGCCCACCTCGGACGTTGATCAGGAGGTGGCGCGGGCGGCTCTGCTGGCCGAAGACGACGCACAGGCCGCGTGGGCCGCCCATCAGGCTCGCACGACCGCGGTCGACAGCCTGGCCGCCGCTCGACGCATTCGCTGGCGCCTCTCCGACGCACTGGGATCGGATCGGGATCGCGGCATCAAGCAGAAGGGATCGACCCTAGATGTCCTGCAAGGCCTGGACATGCCCGCGGTGCTGGTCGAGGTGGGCTTTCTAGACCACGCGGAAGAGGGTCCTTTTCTGCTTTCCGAGCAGGGTAAGAAGACCGTGGCGGCCGCCTTGGCAGGCGCCATCACGGACCTGCGCAGCCGTGAGCTGCGCGNNGACTTGAGCAGGGCTGCGCTTTCTGCGGCCAGCACGCCGGGAACCACCTCGACCTGGTGATTGAGTCGCGCATCGTCGAGCAGCCGGTAGAGCGTGCGCGCGGCTCCTGCCTTGGGATCGTCGCAGCCATAGACCAGCCGCCGGATGCGCGCGTTAACCACGGCACCCGCACACATCGGGCAAGGCTCCATGGTCACATAGAGCTCTGCATCGACCAGGCGCCAGCCCCCCAGCGCGGCTGCCGCGGCCCGCAAGGCGATGATCTCGGCGTGAGCGGTGGGGTCGTTCAGACATTCGCGCTGGTTGTGTGCCACGGCGACCACCTGACCGCGGACCACGACCACGGCGCCTACTGGCACCTCGCCTGATCGGCCCGCCTGTTCGGCGACCTCAAGAGCCAGGCGCATGGGGGCCAAGGCCGGTGCCAGGTCGGCCGGGGGTTCGAGCTCAGCTTCTGCAGAACGGAGGAGCGACATCGTCAGGCCGCGCATTGTAGCGCGAAATCGGCGGGGTGAGGTGGACGCCCCCATCAGGCCTGCGATTGGCGCGTGCGCGCCACCATGGACAAGTTGCGGCCAGCGGTCGCCCGATGCGCCGCGGCGGTCTATGTTTCGCCGGAGCTGGCGTCGCTGGGCGCCTACACCTTCGGCCACCTCGACCGGTGTCAGCGATGCGGTCGATGTCTCACCGGTCGAGGACGTGAACTGCACAGCCCTTGGGTTGCGTGCCGGGCTATTCGTATAGCTCCGCGGTGCCGAATGTGTCTCCGCCGGCGATGAGCACCATACCGTTGGGCAACAAGGTTGCCGTGTGATACGCCCTTGCCACGCTCATGCTACCGGCTGCCGCGAATGTTCCGGCGTCGGGGTCGTATAGTTCGGCATCAGCGAGACCACCGGCGTAGCCCCAGCCGCCAGCAATGAGCACCATTCCGCCCGGCAACAGGGTCGCCGTGTTCACTGATCTTTGCACGGTCACGCTGCCGGTGGCCGCGAACGTTCCAGTACTTGGGTCGTATAGTTCCGCGCTGGGCCCGACGGGGCCCCCGGATGACTGTGGCTGACCGGCGACGAGCACCTTCCCGTCCCGCAGCAACGTCGCCGTGTGGCTGTTATGCGATCCAAAGACGGTGAGCATGGTGTCGGTTGCCGCAAATGTCCCGGCGTTGGGGTCGTATAGCTCCGCGCTCGCAGTCGCCTTTCCGCTAATGATGCCCTGCGCGTCGGGAGGCGAATCAGCCCCTCCACCGGCGATGAGTACCTTCCCATTCCCCAACAACGTTGCCGTGTGGAGCATTCTTGCCTCGACCATATTGCCGGTTGTTGTGAATCTCCCAGCGCTTGGGTCGTATAGCTCCGCGCTCGCGTGTCCGGCTGCGGCGCCAGCAATCAGCACCTTCCCGTTGGGTAACAACGTCGCTGTGTACCAAGCCCTTGCCGCGCTCGTGCTGCCGGTGGCCGTAAATGTCCCGGTGCTGGGGTCGTATAGTTCTGCGCTCGCAAAAACCCTGAAGCTGCCGTCGTATCCGCCGGCTACGAGCACCTTGCCATTGAGCAACAAGGTGGCCGTGTGGTACTGCCTGGGCACGGTCATGCTGCCCGTAGGCACGAAGATCCCTTGCGGAGCGGTTATTTCGCCGCCACCCACTACGCCGCTGCCGATGGCGCCGGGGCTGCCACTTGAGCCCACAGATCCAGCGCCAGCCCCGCTGCCGGCGTTCGGGTTCTCGATGTGAGAGTTTTCAATGCCAACGAGGCTGCGGTCCGCGCTGCACGCGAACGTACCGATCAACATCACTGGGAGTAGCGAAAGCTTGTATTGAACCATGCTGGGCTCCTTCCTTAGTCATAAGTGGCCCGGCCCTGGGCGAACCTAACCGCCCTTCATGAACGACTGGCCCGCACTCTCCAGCCACTGCCGCGCCCATGCCGCATGCGCTCCGCTGGGGAAG
>PMIX01000404.1 GCA_003158395.1 Myxococcales bacterium
CAACATCTGGGTCTACAGCGAGCCGGGCCAGGGGACCACGTTCAAGGTCTATCTGCCGCGGGAGCTCTCGGGCAGCACGACAGTGACTGCCAGCCGACTCGCGGCGGTCCCGAGCGCGCCAACGGCGACTGAGACCATCCTGGTTGTGGAAGACGAGGAAGCCGTGTGCAACATTGCCAAGCAGATCCTCTGCGCGGCCAGTTACACCGTGCTGACCGCCGCGAGTCCAAACGATGCGCTGCTGACCTGCAATGCCTACCAAGGTGAAGTCCACCTACTGCTGACCGACGTGGTAATGCCGCAGATGAGCGGGAGGGTGCTGGCCGAGCGTCTGGTACTGGCGCGTCCGGGGATCAAGGTGCTCTACATGTCGGGCTACACCGACGAGGCCATCGTTCACCAGGGCACACTTGACCCGGGAACCCATTTCATTGCCAAGCCGTTCAGTGCGGCGGATCTCACGACAAAGGTCCGCGAAGTGCTGGACAGCACTATTGCCGACCCTGCCGATGATGGGCACGAGGGGGCGGCCAAAGCCGATACCGAGATGAAGGAACGGTTGCTGGACAGAGAGGCTTCCCGTGCGCTTCCTCCGGCCGTGCTGAATCGGCTGCGTCAGGCGGTGATCGCTGCGCGCTACGACGAAATTGTTGAGCTCGCCGAGACCATTCGGATCACGGATCCAAACCTGGCCACCGAGCTGCGGCGGATGGCGGACCTCTTCGATTATGATGGGATGAGGGAATTGCTGAGCCCGTCCATAACCTAGCGCCTCCCAGTATGGCCCGCTGGTGACCTTTGAGAGCGAGGTAGGCAAAGGGACCACATCTACGATCCGGCTGCCAGTTGGTGGCGAATAGTGTAAAATACCCGTCGGCCAGGGATAGTTGCGTCTGGCAAGTCAGTGACGAAGGGACGAAGGCGATGAGCGAGGGCACAGCAGGGCCCGACCGACTGGGCTGGGAGAACGAAGCACTTCGACGCCAGGTTGCAGCGCTGGGGGCGGAGGTGGGACGCCTCAAAACCACGCTCCAGAGTGCCGGCAATGCGGCCAAGCTCCCGGACGAGAACCCAAGCCCGGTGCAGCGCTTTGCCGCCGATGGCACCCTCCTGTACGCCAATGCGAGCAGCGCGGCCTTGCTCGACCTGTGGGGCTGCCGGATCGGTAGCCGGCCTCCAGACGAAGTGCGCCGAACGATCGCGGAGGCGCATGCGACCGGCGCAACCCGGGAGGTCGAGGCTAGCGTGGGCGGTATCTTCTACTCGCTCACAATTGTGCCGATTCGCAGCGCCAACTACGTTAACGCGTATGGCACCGACATCACCGCACGCAAGCAGGCCGCGGACGCTCTACGGAAGAGCGAGGCACAACTCCGTTCCGTTCTCAATGCAACACCGTTCCCCATTGCCCTGGTCGACGTTCAGGACAACCACATTGAATTCTGGAGTGACAGCGCTCTCACACTCTTCGGACATACCGCGCCCACCGCACTGGAGTGGTATCAGATAGCCTACCCGGATCCCGATTACCGGCGCGAGGTGATTGAGCGGTGGAAACCCGTTCTGGAAAGGGCGCGAGTTTCCGGCCAAACGGTCAACACCGGAGAATACCGGGTGACCTGCCGCGATGGTTCGGTGCGTCTTTGCGAGCTTTACGCCACCTTCCTGCCAGACAGATTGATTGTCACCTTCAATGACATCACGGAGCGCAAGCGGGTTGAGGAGGCACTGCGGGAGAGCGAGGCGCGCTTCCGGGATACCTTTGAGCACTCCGCCATCGGCAGGTCGCTGACCGGCCCCGATGGAAGACTGCTCAAGGTGAATCAAGCATTGGCCGACATGCTGGGCTTTTCGATCAAGGAGCTGCAACAGGTCACCTTCGTCGACATCACCCATCCCGATGATGTCGCTGAAAGCCGGGAATGTGTTCGATGCCTCTTTGCCGGCGAGCGCGCCGCCTACCGAATCGAAAAGCGCTACAGGCACCGGGATGGACATTTCCTGTTTGCGGACGTGAGCACGACCCTGCTGCGCGACGCCCAGGGGGCTCCCCGCTGCTTGATCACGAGTGTGGTCGACATCAGCGAGCGAAAGCGAATAGCGCACGACCTGGAGGCATCTGAGACGCGGTACCGCCGCCTGTTTGAAGCCGCCAAGGACGGCATCTTGATTCTCGACGCGGACACTGGCCGGATCGTTGACGTCAATCCGTTCATGGAGGAGTTGACGGGGTACTCGCGCGACGCGTTCCTGGGACAATATTTGTGGGAGATCGGACCGTTCAAGGATATCGCGGCCTCTAAAGCCGCCTTCGCCGAACTGCAAGCCCGGGAATACGTTCGCTACGAGGATCTTCCCCTTCAAACCCGCGATGGACGGAATGTCAATGTCGAGTTCGTCAGCAACGTCTACCCCGTCGACGGCCAGAAGGTCGTCCAATGCAACATTCGGGACATCACCGCACGCAAGCGTGCGGAAGATGAACTGCGGTTCAGGAACCTCATCCTGTCAACCCAACAGGAAGCGTCCGTCGACGGCATCCTCGTGGTGGATGTGGACGGCAAGATAGTGTCTTCCAATCGGCGGTTCGCTGATATGTGGGGCATTTCTCCCGACATCATCGAGTCCAGAGCCGATGGACGGGCCCTGCAGGCGGCGATGGAGAGGCTGGTAGATCCTGAGGGGTTCATCAGGAAGGTGAAATACCTCTACGCAAATCGCGATGAAAGGAGCCAGGACGAGGTCGCCCTGAAAGACGGCAGGACGTTCGACCGTTACTCGGCACCGATGATCGGCGCAGACGGGAAGCACTTTGGTCGGGTGTGGCACTTCAGGGACATCACCGCGCGCAAGCAGGCCGAGGCAGAGCGCGAGAAGCTCGAAGAGCGGCTTCGCTTGTCGCAGAGATTGGAAGCCGTAGGCAGCCTCGCGGGGGGCGTTGCGCACGACTTCAACAACTTGCTCTCCGTGATCCTGTGCTGCACGGAGTTCGCAATGGCCAAGGTGCGGGAGGAGGACCATGTCCGGAACGAACTCTGGGAGGTGAAGAAGGCGGGCGAGCGCGCGGTGTCTCTGACCCGGCAGCTTCTGGCGTTCAGCCGCAAGCAGGTATTGCAGCCCGTGGTGCTGAACCTGAATCAGATCGCCGCTGGGGTCGAGAAGATGCTGCGGCGGATCCTGGGCGAAGACATCGACTATGTCCAGGTGCTTGCGCCAGATTTGGGCAGGGTCCGGGCCGACCCAGGCCAGATCGAGCAGGTGCTGATGAACCTGGTGGTCAACGCCCGGGACGCCATGCCCGAGGGAGGCAAGCTCACCATCGAGACCTCCAACGTGGATCTGGACGAGGAGTATGCGGCCCGCCACGTGGCGGTGAAGCCCGGGCCCTACGTCCAGCTCGCGGTCAGCGACACCGGTTGCGGCATGGACGCAAAGACGCAGGCTCGGATCTTCGAGCCGTTCTTCACCACCAAGGAGAAAGGCAAGGGAACCGGTCTGGGGCTCTCTACCGTGTACGGCATCGTCAAGCAAAGCGGCGGCAACAT
>PMIX01000045.1 GCA_003158395.1 Myxococcales bacterium
TCTGGCGGATCTCACCGTCGGTCATGCGCTTCACGTGACCGATGGCGAAGATAGCCTTGAGCTGCTTGGCCGTGAGCCGGTTGCGGTCATCCGTCGGGCCGCCACCGCCGGCCTTGCCCTTCTCTGACGCAGGTTCACGGTTGGGTCCAGCGCTATGGTCAGCGTCACCGGTCGAGCCCGCGTACATCTCCAGGCCGATGCCGAACAGCGAGCACGCCTTCTTCAACGCGTCCGTCGCGGCGGCCTTCATGTCGTCCGAGATGGAGATGACCTCACCGGTCGTCTTGTTCGTCGTGATGCCGCTGCCGCCAAAGGCGTGCTTGGACTGCCCGCCGGCTTCCAGAATGCCGTGGACGATGATCTCGGACCCGTTCACCTCGTGCGAGACGATCTTCCAACTCCACCCGGACTCGAAGGCGTCGTTCAGGCGACGGATGTAGTGGACCGCCTCAACGAAGCTCAGGTCCTTCCCGAAGGCGCCCCTGCGCGTCTTGATGAGTTCCTCGGGAAACGGTTTTTCTAGCGCTGCTCTGTTCAACATTGGTATTTCCTCCAGAAGAGGAATACCGGCAGGCGCTTGGTTTCCATGGGGCTCCCTTTCGAGTCGACACGGAGAACCGACACAAACCGGCCGGAGACCTGGGAACCACGGTATCTGCCATCGAGGGTCCATGGTACCGTCGATACCCCAAGCTCAAGGGGAAGGTGACCCATGCCTGCCTACAAGAATGAATTCGGCCGTCCCGCCCATCATGACCACGAGATCCTACGCGGCAAGGGGAAGCTGGGAACGCTGCGGGTGAAGCCCGGCGGGCTTCTTTGGAAGCCGAAAAGGCAACAGAAGTTCTATTCGGTCAGCCTTGAGCAGTTCGAGGCGTGGATCACGAATTCAGCCACGGGCGCGAAACGTACCGGCAGCTAGGCAGGGCAGATAGTCGCCGACAACGATCCTGCGTCTTCGGTGATAGTGCAAGCCTCAGGCAGCGAAGCCGGCCGAACGCCTGGACATGAACCCGCCGACAACCTGCTTGCGGTGTTGCTTCAGGTTCTCAAGCGCCCCGTCCACGTCCCGGCGGGTGGGCAGTTCCCCCCGGGAGAATGCCACGGTCGCCGCGCTCACCAAGATCTCCTTGAGGAACGCCATCGACATACCCTCGGTCACGTACGCCACCTCGCTCCGGTCTGTCACCGATAGGTGGTCGCCGAAGAGCATTCCCAGGTAATCCTGCCGCTGCGCCAGGCCCGGGTCGCCGATGTGGAAGATGCGGTCGAACCTGCTCGGACGCGAGGTCAGGGCCTCATCCAGCTTCTCGGGATGGTTGGTGGTGGCCAGAACGAGCAGGCCTTCATGGGCCTGGCACCCGTCCAGTCGGTTCAGGAAGGCCGACAGGCTCGCCGATGAGTTCAACAGTGCATCGATGTCCTCCAGGCAGAGGATAACGGGCGCCAGGTCCGCCGCCTGCTTGAACGCACTTCCGAGTTCGCGGCCGACGTCAACCCTGTCGTCTGCGGTGACGTAGATGGTCGGCCACTGCAAGGCCGTGGTGATAGCGGCGCAGACCAGGGTCTTGCCGTTCCCAGGTGGACCATGGAAGAGGAGACCTCGCCGGTACGCCAGGCCCATCCTCTGGTAGAGCGGACGGGCAGCCGCGAACCCCTCGACGCTGCTGCGTATGTCGTGCAGCAGCTTCGACGGCAAACAGAGGCTGGACCAGGGAACCTTCCGTTCCGGCAGAGTCTCCCCGCACGCCTTCCTGACGCGGGGCTCGCGCCCACGCCATTCGCGCCATCGGTCGCGGGCGCCTGTGAGGACTTCGTCGATATCCTGCCGGCTCTTCGCCGCCGCCAACGTCAAGACGGAGACGATTGCCCGCATGGAATCGAACGCCCCGTACCGGCGTAGAAGTACGTGGCGGCCGCCGGAGAGTTGCACGTGCACTAACCCGTACCAATCTCTGGCGTCCACCGCATCACCCGCGGCGTGCAGCTCAAGGATGTGGCGTGGGGTGGGGACGCACCTGACCTCTTGGTCCAGTGGGGCGAGAAGCGTCAGCCACGGAGCATCGGCGAGGACGACGACGATGGGACTCGACCCGACAATAGGTTCGGCCTCGCCCCTGAACTGCGTGATGAGGGACTCGATTTCAGTCACAGTTGCCCCGGACGCGCCTGAGTGGGCCTTTCACGGTGGCCACTGGCTTGCGCGATGGTTCCCAGGGCAACAGAAACACGTCTTCGCGCGCGTCGGCTACGGCATCACGCAAGACAGAGTTGTGCCGCCACAGGAGCGCCGCGGGGTCCAGGTCGCCCATGACCGCCAGCCGCAGGCGGTGCAGCCGGTCCTGTACCAGGGCCAGCGCCGAGACCACCGCAGCGGGAACCTCGCGGAGTTGGTCGGGGTCGAGTTGGGTGTCCCGCAGTGCCTCGGTCAGCAACACCCCACCACGGACTGCCTGCTCGATGTCGTACAGCTCGGCAGCCATGCTCAGCGCCGACGTGCAGTTCACGGTTGGTCGCTTTTCCTGCCTCATGATGCCCTCGGGAACACCCGCGTGCCCATCCAGAACTCGTACGCTGTAGACGCTCGGGGCCGGGTGCGGGTCGAATCGGGGCACCATGGCCGCCTCATGCTGCGAGTTGGAGGCAGATGGCCTCGTGCGCGGCGCGCTTCAGGCTGGCAGCCGAGCCCAACCAGACAGAGGACAGCCGCTTCTCGTCTCGCCTGTCACCCGGCCGGACTCGGGTCGACCGGTAGTGGTCCGCAAACTCTGCCACGGCGTTCAGGGCTGCCCATGCGGTACCGCGGATTTGCTCGTGGCCCCTGCCGTAGTCGAACAGCTCCAGAACCTTCTGGCGGTGCTTCTGCGTTCTGGTCGACACCTCGTCACGCTCCATCGGGAACAGCCGCTCGACCAGACCGTTCATCTGTGTGTCCGTGTACGGCGTGGCCATCAGCCTGGCGGCCTCTGCGGCGAACTCCTCGTAGTAGGAGTGGGCCAGACCGAGGGCGCGCCGGGCCTCGTCGATTCGGGTGGTGGCCGAGGCGGTGTGCCTGATGGAGATGCCTTCCGCGGTCCCTCGGTGCAATGCTAGGTTCAGAGTGTTCTGGCAGACCACTCGGACCGGCGTGAACAGCATCCTCAGCGCTGTCGAGCCGTCGTGGCTGTTCATGAGCAGCAGGTACTTCTCGGTGACGTCGTCCTGTGAGACCCGCACCTCGCCCGGTAGCTTTGCCAGAACCCACACGCGACGACCACCGTCGAGGGAGCCGGCCGTGTGGTAGATGGCCTGGCCTTCGCCGACCACGCTATCGAAGAACGCAAAGGCATCTTCGTTTTGCACCGGCATGTAGCGGTCCCCCACCACGCCCAGGGCGCGGTGGTCGGAATCTCTGACCGTGGCCTTCACGCCAGATATCGGGGTCTGCAGGAAACCGGCGCCGGCAAAGACGGGTTGTAGGTCCACCCGCCAGGATAGGCCCGCGAGCTTGATGGCATCGCTGGCGGTGACTTCGGTTGATACCGGGGTCCCCAGGCCGTGCCAGGGCACCTGACCTGCGTACATCATCGATTCGACTGCATGTGGCATACCCCTCAAATACAAGAGAGGCTCGGAGCCTGAGGTGGCCGCAGCCAGGCCAGGACGGTGTACTTCAAGTGACAGCCAGGTTCGCGCGGAGCTTCGCCCGATTCGTTCTCACGAGGTTCGCCTTCGGAAAGCCAGGGCTTCGACATGAAGGGATAGGGATGCAGAGCCTATTTCATCCCTACTCCGCCGCCCCCTGGACCAAGTCAAGTGCATCGCGGTACAAGAACGGGACCCAGTACTGTGGCAGCTGGCGCGTTCCGCGTGCTTATCCATGGGTCTCCTTCCCAATCCACGTCAGCTCAAGCTTGCTCTGCCAGGATACCGAGAATCGCGACAACGGCACGGCTCCATGCCGCCGCAGCGTCGTCGCAGGTGGCGGAGGGGGCGGAATGATTCCAAATCACCGTCGTCGGTGTTGGCCTTTTGTCTCCTGCTTCCTGAGCGACGCATCGATCACCTCGCAAAGGCAGTTGTGGGCGGCAGAAAGCCCCGTGAGCAGGGGGCCGCGAGCAGCATATTAGCGCCGATCCGCAGGGGACAGGTAAGGTGGTTCGATTTCGCGTGAGGTTAGGCCTTCCCTACACCGCCACCGTGTACTTGCTCTTGCCCTCGCCCAAGTAGGATTCGTAGATGTGCTCGAAGACTGCCTCGACGGTCTCGTCGAAGGCAGCGTCGTCGAAGAGGGTCTGGGGTAGGTTGTCCAGGGCGTCCTTGATGGCGACCTTCACGGCTGCTCGCGTGTGCTGGCCTTTGCGCCAGTCGATGACCAGCTTCGGGGCGATCCTCTTGGGCAGGTCTTTGGCGATGGTCTTTAGCAGCTTGCGGTCCTTGGCGCCTGACTTGCCGCCCGCGCCTTGCAGGAGATCGTAGACGGCCAATTGTTCAGCGGTCAGGCCCTCACCGCTGCCGCGGGCTTCCTCGGCCTCCAGGTTCTTCATGAACGCCAGCAGGGCCTCGAAGAACTCGCTCACGTTTTGAGAACCAGCGTTGTACTCGGCAATCATCTGCTCGAATCGCTCACCCAGTGCAACGCGCGTGGGATTCAGGTGGATCAGGGCGGCAACCCTGGCGCGGGTCGCGACGATCAGGGCTTCGGTGCTGGCGGCCTTGTGCTTGGCCTTGTCGAAGAAGCGCTTCAAAGCCTCGAAGTCGATCTTCCCGAGGTGAATCCGGCCACGCTCGGGGTCCTGGGGACTGTCGCGCAGCAGGAATGCCTTGGCCGCCACCGATTCATCGAGTAGCCGATCCACGGCGGTCATAACCTGGGTGATGTCCACCGGGGCCTCCAAGCCGTGCAGCCCGCGCGCGATGTCGGTCAGCGCGCCCCGGTCCGGGGACAGGGCTGTCTTATCGTCGCTCATGCTCAGGGCGTGATACAGGCGGTCCGCCTGCCCGGCCAGCAGCATGAACTGTCGCCGCCCATTTTCAGGATGTACCAGCTTGTCGATGGCATCCCTCAACGCCGTCAGCCGCGCCAACCCACCCAAGGGCGCAATCCGACCTACATCTACCCCGCGCTCTTCGGCGCACTTCTTGGCTTCTTCGATGGCCAGCCGCACATCCTTGACCTGGGCAGCCCTGGGCTGCACCGGGCTGTCGCCACCGCGCGCGTCGGTGCCGTAGATGGCCAGCGCCTTCTGCAGATTGCGGAACACCCCCACGTAGTCGACGATCAGGCCGTTCGCCTTGCCCTCGAACACCCGGTTGGCG
>PMIX01000301.1 GCA_003158395.1 Myxococcales bacterium
GGGGCCGGCGCATCTGGTTCCGGAAACGGAGGTTCAGCCACCGGTGGCGCGGGCGGAGGGACGAAGGCACAAGGTGGAACAACCAGCACGGGCGGAGGCAGCGGCGGAAGCAGCGGCACAACGACCTGCGCGGCTCGGGTGATGTCGCTGAGTTCCAACGGAACCGGCTCGGCCGCCGACACTGCCTACGCTCACGTCGAAGTGGACATGAAAACCGATCTGCCTATTGGAAACTCACCGCGGACAGTCGAGTTCTGGGCCTTCATCAAGACAACGGACTGGGTCGGTGAAAAGAATGAAATCTACTATATTGGCCCGGCCACGGGAGCGACATCAGCCTCGACATTCGGTCTGGATTTCGGCACCAACGACGTAACAGGAAGCACGACCAATCACGCGACGCTGAACCCATTCACCAATGGACTCAACGACGACACTGGCGCTGACCTCGGAATCAATTCGTCAACCAACCAGTGGGTGCACGTCGCAATGACCTGGGATCAGACGGCGTTGGTAACCTATGTCAACGGTCTTCCCAAAATCACGAACAACGCAACTACTGCCGTCCCGAAACTCAATACCGCCCAATCGACCCTGTACATCGGCTGCAACCCGACCAACAAGAACTGCTTCAATGGCGAACTTGCCGAGTTCAGCGTGTGGAACGTGGCCCGCAGCGCTGCTGACATCCTGGCCGACTACAAGAAGCCGCTGGTGGGCAACGAAACTGGCTTGGTCGGTTACTGGAAGTTCGACGATGCGGCTGGTGCAACCATCGCGGCCGACTCCGTGACGACGTCCGGGCATACCGCACACAATGGCACGCTGACAGCTGACACGACGGCGCACGACCCGACGTTCAGCTCGCCGACATTGGCCGTGCCTCTGGTCTGTCCATAGGCAGTCTTCTAGGAACGACGTCCAGTCTGTTCCGGTAGTCGGCGCTGCGCCCTAGCTAGACCTTGTCGGGTAGTTGCGGGCCGCCCGAAGGGCCGGCCCGCGGTTCGCGGCTAGCGGGTCGCGTGGGCGAGGGCGGTAGCGAGTTCGTGTGGGGTACGCGGGAGGCGAACGGCGTACGGCGAGGGCGTGAGCGCTCCGGGTGCCGCGGGCCGCGGGTCGCTCACGCTCACGCCAGCCGCCCACGCTGGCCGCGTGCCGCGGGTCGCTCACGCTACCGCTACCGCTCACGCGGGCCGATCTGCGCTGGCCCGGAAGGCCGGTAGGCCAGGCCAGGTTCCTTGTGCATACCGTCAGTTGCTGACTCCACTTTTCCCTGTCCGCTGCCGAAACAAGAGAAGGCAGGGCAGCGTGACAGATGATGCACCAGGATCACGGCGCGACGAACGGGTCCGGCGAGTGACGGAAGAACAGGCCCCCGAGCCAAGTCCGCCTCGCCGGGTCGTCAGCATTCGCGGAGGGTTGCTGATTTCCTTCGCCCTCCTCGTGTTGTTGGTCTTGGGCAGCTTGTTGACGGCTTCGCTCGTCAGCACAGCGCGCCTAACGCGTGACGTTGCCGGGACCCTGATGTTCGCGTTGGGGCGAGATATGGACGTCCGACTGCACGATCTGTTCGATCCAATCGTGCAAAAAGCGGTCGAGGACTATGCGGCGATCCGGCAGGGGCGGTACTCGGCCAAGGACTCGGAGACGCGCCGGGAACTGCTAATGCCGGGGCTGTTTTCGCTGCCCAAGGTCGATTCCATGCTGCTCGCCGATCAGAGGGGCGCGCATCTTCTCATCGAACGCTACAGCGAGCCCGTCCGTCGTTCCGCTCTTCTCAGCCCCGTGTCGGACCGGCTGCCCGTGTCCGACCCTGGCCGCCTGCAGTTCCTCACGCGGGATTTCCGACCCGCCGAATGGGGTGAAACCAGTCGCTGGGCGCTTTGGGAGAACAGCGGACAACGGTTGGTGCAGGAATGGACTCTCTCCCTGTCCGGCTACGACTTTCGGCAGCGCCCCTGGTACAAGGCGGCCATGGCAGCGTTTCGGGATCAAACCCTGCCCGAGGCGCACGCCGCCGCCTCTAGCCTGGTGGCATGGACCGATGTCTACCCGCTCTATACCGCGAAAAGCCCCAGCATCTCCGCGACCGTCGCCGCGCGCGACCCGTCGGGCGAAATCCTGATCGTTACCTACAATCTACCTCTGGACGAGATCGCACAGTTTACGACGTCAGCGCGACCGTCGCCGCGCGGGATGATGTTTGTGATGACCGATGACGGTAGGCTGCTGGGGCCGCCCCGGGGCGGCCGGAGCGAAGACGCCGCCAACCTGCCGTCGTTGCAACCGATCGCACAGGCCAGCTCTCCGAAGGTCGCGAAGGCGGTCTCGAAGTGGCAGGCTGACCACAGAAACCGGCCCGATCACTTTCGTCTCGCGCTCGACGGTGAAGCTTGGTGGTCGGAATTCACGCCCTTCGAGTTCGGCTCCCAGCAGCGTTTCTGGATCGGCGTGCTGCTCCCCGAGTCCGACCTCATTCCGGCGGCCAGACACTATCAGGGGGTGATCGCCGGAGTTGGCCTGCTGGCCCTGCTCGCCGCGGCCTTGCTGGCGCTGAGCCTCGCCCGCTGGTTCTCGAAACCCCTGGCCCAACTGGCCGCGCAAAGCCGGCGTATCGCCTCGCTCGACCTGACCGAAGCCGCACCAGTGCGCTCCCACCTCACCGAACTCGATCTGCTGTCCGTCACGCTCGGCTCCATGAGCGATTCCCTGCGTAGGCACATCGCAGAACGCGAGCTATCCCGTCAGGAGGGACACGCGCGCAAGCTCGAAGCGGTCGGTCAACTAGCCGCGGGCATAGCCCATGAAATCAACACGCCGGCGCAGTACGTGGGGGACGGCATACACTTCCTAATGGAGGCATTTGAAGGCTATCGGAAGCTCGTGAGCCAATACCAGCGGGCCGTGGAAGCTCTTGCGACGGCCGGCGGGTGTGAAGCGCTGGTCAGCGGGATCCGGGAGACAGAAAAGGACATCGACCTTTCCTACCTCGACGCGAATGTGCCTGACAGCTTCGCGAGCTGCCAGGACGGCATCTCGCGGATCTCGACCATCGTGCGGGCGATGAAAGAATTCTCACATCCTGACCAGAGGGAGAAGGCCCCTGCCGACTTGAACCAGGCCTTGCAGACCACACTCGCCGTCGCCAAGAACGAATACAAGTACGTGGCTGACATCACGACCGAGTTCGGCGACCTGCCGCCCGTTCTCTGCCATGTGGGTGACTTGAACCAGGTCTTCCTGAACCTGATCGTCAACGCGTCCCATGCCATCGGCGACGTGGTGGGCAAAGGAGGGACCAAGGGCACGATTCGAATTACCACTTCGAGAGAAGACAACTTGGTGCGCATCGATGTTGCCGACACAGGGTCAGGAATTCCAGCAGCGGTCCGCCCGCGAATCTTCGATCCATTCTTCACCACCAAAGAGGTGGGCAAGGGCACTGGCCAAGGCCTGGCCATCGCCCGTTCCATCGTCGTGACCAAGCATCACGGCTCCCTGACCTTCGACAGCGAGGTAGGCCAAGGGACCACGTTTACGATCCGTCTGCCGATTGACAGTCCATAGGTGCCTGCCAAGTCCGGGTCGGCATATGCAGCCGGGTCCGTCAGGGCTACTTGTCCCACGGGACGGCGTGCCTATTCTGGAGCTAGGGAACTAACCATGCGGCTCGATAAATTTACCATCAAGGCTCAGGAGGCCCTCGCGGCGGCCCATGCGACGGCCGAGCAGCACGCGCATCAGGAGGTCACGCCCGAGCATGTATTGCGGGCGCTGCTGACCCAGGAGGAGGGCGTCGCCCTTGCGGTGCTACGCAAGGTGGGCGCGGATCCCGACGGGCTTCTGCGCAAGGTCGACGAGGCGCTGGCGGCACAGCCGCAGGTGCGCGGCAACACGGCGGAGGCCTACGTGGGCCGTCGCATGAAGGACTTGCTCGACGAGGCGGCTCGCCAGTCCGACGAATTCAAGGACGAGTACGTATCGAGCGAGCACCTGTTGCTGGCGCTTCTGTCCAAGGATCTGGGGGCGGCCTCGCGCACGCTGCGCGAGGCGGGCGTGGACCGCGACACTGTTCTCAAGGCGCTGGCCGAGGTCCGCGGCAGTCAGCGGGTCACCGATCCGGACGCTGAACAGCGCTACCAATCGCTGGCCAAGTACACGCGCGATCTCACCGAGCTGGCCCGCCAGGGCAAGCTGGACCCGGTCATCGGTCGCGACGAGGAGGTGCGCCGGGCCATGCAGGTGCTCTCCCGCCGCACCAAGAACAACCCGGTGATCATTGGCGAGCCAGGCGTGGGCAAGACCGCCATCGTGGAGGGCATTGCCCAGCGGATCGCCGCCGGCGATGTACCTGAATCGCTCAAGCGCAAACGCATTTTGGCGCTCGATCTCGGCTCGCTGGTGGCAGGCACCAAGTTCCGCGGTGAGTTCGAGGACCGGCTCAAGGCGGTGCTGAAGGAGATCGCGGCGGCCGAAGGCCAGGTCATCCTTTTCATCGATGAGCTCCATACCCTGGTCGGCGCAGGGGCAGCCGAGGGCGCGGTCGACGCAGCCAATATGCTCAAGCCGGCCCTGGCGCGCGGCGANNCGACGCTCGACGAATACCGCAAGCGCATCGAGAAGGACAAGGCGCTGGAGCGTCGGTTTCAGCCTGTGATGGTGGGCGAGCCTTCCGTGCACGACACGGTGGCGATCCTGCGCGGCCTGAAGGAACGCTACGAGATCCACCACGGGATCCGCATCCGCGACAGTGCCCTGGTGGCGGCGGCGCGGCTCTCGCACCGCTATATTTCGGGCCGGCAATTGCCTGACAAGGCCATCGACCTGGTCGACGAGGCAGCCAGTCGCTTGAAGATGGAGCTGGACTCGCTGCCCGAGCCCATAGACCAGTTGGAGCGCAGCCTGACCAGCCACCTGATGGAGCAATCGGCCCTGGCCAAGGAGGGCGACGAAACCTCCCGCAACCGTCTGGCCGAGGTGGAGTCCGAGATCGCCGAGTTGCGCGAGCGGGTCGACAGCATGAAGCTCACCTGGCAGCGCGAGAAACAGGTCATCGTCGAGCTGCAGAAACTGAAGAGCGAGATCGAGGAGGCCAAGACGCAAGCGCAGCTTCTGCAGCGACAGGGCGACCTGGGGCGCGCGGCCGAGGTTCGCTTCGGCCGTTTGCCCGAGTTGGAGAAGAAACTCCAGGCCAAGAACCAAGAGCTGGCGGCCGCGCAGAAGAACGGCTCGTTCCTCCGCGAGGAAGTCACCGAGGACGATATCGCCGCTGTGGTGTCCAAGTGGACCGGCATTCCCGTGGAAAAGATGCTGGAGGGAGAGCAGGCCAAGCTGACCAACATGGAGGCGCGCCTGCACGAGCGCGTGGTGGGCCAGGATCGGGCGGTCGAGGCCATCGCGAACGCGGTTCGGCGCGCGCGTGCCGGCCTGCAAGACCCCAACCGTCCCATTGGCTCGTTCATCTTTTTGGGGCCGACGGGAGTGGGCAAGACTGAGTTGGCGCGCGCGCTGGCTGCCTTCCTCTTCGACGACGAAAACCATGTCGTGCGCATCGACATGTCCGAGTACATGGAGAAACACAGCGTCTCGCGCCTGCTTGGGGCGCCTCCCGGCTATGTCGGGTACGAAGAAGGCGGCCAGCTCACCGAAGCGGTGCGCCGGCGGCCCTATTCGGTGGTGCTCTTCGACGAGATCGAAAAGGCGCACGCCGATGTCTTCAACGTATTTCTGCAACTGCTCGACGATGGGCGGCTGACCGATGGCCAGGGTCGCACGGTCGATTTCCGCAACACGGTGGTCATCATGACCTCCAACGTCGGCAGCAAACGCTTACTTGGCGATCCGCCCGACACCGAGGGTGTCATGGATGACCTGCGCCGCACCTTCCGACCCGAGTTCCTCAACCGGGTCGACGACATCGTTCTCTTCGAACGTCTGGGCCGGGCGGACCTGGACCGCATCGTCGACCTGCAGATCGAACGCTTCCGCAAGCTTCTGCGTGAGCGCGATATTGGGATCGAGTTGGCCCCGGCGGCGCGGTCGTTTCTGGCCGACAAGGGATTCGACCCGGTCTACGGCGCTCGCCCGCTCAAGCGCGCCATCACCACGTACCTACAGAACCCTCTGGCTCGGCGTCTGATTGCTGGTGAATTCGTATCGGGTGAGACCGTGTGGGTCACGCGCGCAGGCGACGAGCTGGGCTTCAGTCTCAAGCCAACCGCGGCTTCAACCGCTGTAAGTTAGTGGGACCGATGAAGGACCTCTACAAAATCCTGGGCGTTCCCGAAGATGCGAGCGCGGACGCGCTCAAGAAGGCGTACCGCAAGCTGGCCAAGGAGAATCACCCGGACGCCACCGGGGGCGACAAGAAGAAGACTGAACGCTTCAAGGAAATCAACGAAGCCTACACGGTTCTCTCCGACCAGCAGAAGCGGCGCGAGTACGACCGGTTGCGGACTGCGCCCGTGGGCGCGGACGGCATGCCCGAGGGNNCCCCACCCTTTGCGCGAGGTCGGGGCCGCGGCCGTGCCCAGGCGCGGGGCGCAGACATGGTGGGCAGCCTGGAGGTGACGTTCAAGGACGCTGCCCTCGGTGGGCGACAGAGCCTTCGCTCAGGCAGTGGGGCATCAGTGAACGTCAACATACCCGCTGGCGTCGAGACCGGGGCTCGCCTGCGCGTGCCTGGCCAGGGCGGTCCCGCTCCCAAGTCAGGCCAGCCGGGTGACCTTTACCTGGACATCGTGGTGCAACCGGATCTCCATCTGCGCCGCAATGGGGACGACGTGGAGTTGGTTCTGCCTCTCACGTTGGGTGAGGCTGTGCTCGGTACGCAGATCGATGTCCCAACGTTGGAGGGGACAGTCAGGCTGACCATCCCACCGGGCACGTCCAGCGGCGCCAAACTGCGCCTGCGCGGGAAGGGAATCAAACGGCCCGAGGGTGGCCGTGGGGACCAGCTTTGCCGTGTCGAGATCGTCGTCCCGCGTCTCAAACCTGATGACGTCGAATCCCATCGCCTGGCCGAGGAGCTGGAAAAGCGTACCCGACCGGCAAGAATCCGAGCCTTCTAATGCAACCTGACATCCATGGCATCAACACGGCTGGCTACAGCGACGATTTTTCGGCGCTCGCGGGCTTGCGGTTCCTGCTCTGCCGGCCTAGTTTTGAAGGAACAAGATGACGCCCCCCGAAGGCTCACGATCGCTTCCTCTGCTTTCGCTGCGGAACCTGGTTCTGTTTCCTGGTGCCGTGATGCCCGTAGAGATCGGACGCCTGTCGTCGCTGCGGCTGATCGAGAGCCTGCCGGGCAAGGGGGTTCACCTCCTGGTCGGAACGCAGAAGGACGCGGATGTGGAAGAGCCGGCGGGCGCGGACCTGTATGGTGTTTGCGTCGAGGGCGAGGTCGTGCGCATCGTCAAGGCAGCCGAGAACCGGGTCACGGCGGTCCTCCGGGGCGTCGAGCGACGCCGCATCACCGGCTTCGTGCAGGAAAAGCCGTTCCTGGTTGCCACCTATGATCCGCTGGTCGAGATTCGCAAGGATCCCATTGAGATCGACGGGTTGGGCATGGCCGTGTACGACGTGGCCAAGCAGCTCATCGCCATCTCGCCCGACATTCCGGATGAGGCAGCCCAGATCCTGGATCAGAACAAGGATCCCGCGCGCTTGGGCGACATCGCCGCGGCCACCGTGGATCTGTCGGCCGAAGAGCGCGCCTCGCTTCTCGTCGAGGTGGACGTGGCCGAACGCTTGCGCCGCCTGCTGGTTCTCCTGCAGCGCAAGGTCGAGCTGATCAAGGTCAAGCAGAAGATTGACACGCAGGTACGCGAGGAGTTCTCCAAGCATCAGCGCGAGGCTGTCCTGCGCCAGAAGCTGAAGGCCATCCAGGACGAGCTGGGTGAGGGCGACGACGGCAGCGATCTCGATTCTTTCGAAGAAAAGATCAAGGCGTCGGGCATGGCTGAAGACACGGCCAAGGTGGCGCGCAAGCAGCTCGAACGCCTGCGCCAGATGGCGCCCTCGTCGGCCGAGTACACCGTGCAGCGCACCTACTTGGAGTGGCTGGTCGAGCTGCCGTGGTCGAAGTCGACCACCGACACTCTCGACCTGGATCAGGCGCGCAAAGTTCTGGATGCCGACCACTACGACCTGCAGAAGGTCAAGAAACGGGTGCTGGAATACCTGGCCGTGCGCAAGCTGGCGCCCGCCAAGAAGGGCCCCATCCTGTGCCTGGTGGGCCCCCCCGGCGTGGGCAAGACCTCGCTGGGCAAGTCGGTGGCGCGCTCGCTCTCGCGGGAATTCATTCGCGCCTCGCTGGGCGGCGTGCGCGACGAGGCCGATATCCGCGGCCACCGCCGGACCTACATCGGGTCGATGCCTGGCCGGATTATCACGGAGATTCGCAAGGCCG
>PMIX01000107.1 GCA_003158395.1 Myxococcales bacterium
AGCCGGCGGGCTCCCCACGCGAGTAAGCCGGTTCATTGGACGATCTCCTTGCCTTCGTCGTCGAACTGCTTCTGTAAGGGCGGCTCGATGTAGGAGTTCTTGATCTGCACCCGGCCGGTCAAGGGATGCACCACCAGGGAATAGAATGCCTCGCGCTTCTTGTCGGTGAGATGCACGATCGCAGCTTCGGTCATCCCGAGAGGAAAGAAGTAGATGTAGCCCTGCCCGACATCGAGCGGATCGGCCAGCCGCGGGGTGTAGACGTCGGCGATGATCGCACCCTTGAGGTCCACCGGCTTCACGGCCATTTCCTTGAACGCGCCAAAACGCGCGCGCTTGGGGCGGAACGGCTCCGGCTTGTAGCGCGCCTGCATGGCGTCCAGGCCCGTCTTCTCATCCGCGCGCTTCTGGGCCTCCTCGGCTTCGTTGGCGAGCTTGTCGGCTTCCTTCCTGCGCGACTCTTCGGTTTCGCGGCCGCCCGCCATGATGAAGCGGTCGTCCGACACCTCGGCCCAGTAGCGGCCCTTGTCGATGTCCAGCACCAACCGATGAACCTTCCCCGTGGTCGAAGCGCGGTCGAAAAGATAGCGCACGGCGCCTGCCATCTTGCTGGCCGAGGAGCGGAGATCGCTCTTGGCCAGAGAGCGAAGCCCTCCCACCGCAGAGCCGACCACCAAGGCGATGAGGACCATCACGATCATCAACTCGATCAGGGTTACGCCGACGTCGGCAGGACGAGCCGGCGTGCAGGCCGCAGATTTCCCTCGTCTCGTCACTACTCCGTGGCCTTGATGTCGTCAGGCGTGCCCTCGGTGCCATCAGGACCGAGCGAGATCACGTCGATACCGTCGGTGTTGATCTGCCCCGGGCAGCGCATGATGAAGTCCTTGTTCCAGGGGTCCTTCTGTCTTCGCGGCATGTACTTCTGCGCCACCAGGTCATCCATGCTCTTGGGACACTCGTTGTTGTTGTCCATCATGTACTGCTGCGCTTTCTGCATGATTTCGTTGACCTGGATGCGGGCGGTCTTGACCTGGCCCTTCTTGAAGTAGTTGAACGCACCCACACCCACGGCCCCCATGATGAGGGCGATGAGCGCGAACACGATCATGATCTCCATCAGGGTCATGCCCAGGTCACTGGATCGTTTGCGGGCCGGGGATGCCCACCCCGTGACGGGTGTCTCGGTCTGATCGTCTCGTGCGTCTGTCATGGCTCTCTCCTTGGTGAAAGAAATTGTCATCATTGGACCATATTGCCCATGTCCATAATGGGAACCAGGATGGAAAAGATGATGAACCCGATGCCCACGGCCATGATGAGGATCATGATCGGGGCCAGCAGCGAGGTGAGCCGGCCCACCTCCATCTCCACGTCGCGTTCGTAGGCGCCAGCCACGTTCTCCAACATGGCTTCCAGTTGCCCGGAACGTTCGCCCACCGCCACCATGTGGCACATCATTGAGGGGAACTGTCCCGACTTCTTCAAAGTCGCCGCAATGGATTCGCCCTCGCGGATGGCCACGCGCGCATCTTCGATGACCTTTTCCAGTACCGTGTTGTTGAGCACGCGCTTGACGATGTCGAGACGCAGTCAACACCGGCACGCCCGAGGACAACATGGTGGCCAAGGTGCGGGCAAAGCGTGCCACGGCTAGCAGCCGGATGAGGCGCCCGACAATGATGATGTGCAACTTTCGCCCGGTCCATGAAGGCGCGGCCCTTGGGTTTGCGCGCCCAGCGTCGCAGCAAGAGGACCATGCGCCGATCAACAACGGCAGCACCAGCCACCAGTAGCCGCCGGCGATGGCTGCCACAGCGATGAGAAACTGCGTGTTCCAGGGCAGGGCTTTGCCCGCATCGGCGAAGATGCCGGCAATCGGCGGCACCACCACCACCATGAGCACGGTCATGACGCCAGTGCCAACCACGGCCATCAGGATGGGATAGGCCATCGCGCTCGACACCTTGGAGCGCAGCTCGTTCTGCGAATCGAGGAAATTCGGCCATGCGCGCCAGCACGGCGTCCAGGTTGCCGGCGCTCTCACCCGAGCGGACCATGTTGATGTAGAGTTCGGGGAACACGGCGCGGTGTTCGGCCAGGGCATCGGCCAGCGCACTGCCCTCGTTCACCTTCTGGCGGACGCCGGCCAAGATCATCTGCAGCTTGCGGTGATCGGACTGCTCGGCCAGGGCCCCGAGCGCCTCGGCCAGGGGAATCCCGGCGTGCAATCAAGGTTGCGAGCTGACGGGTGAAGATCGCCACATCCTGCGAGCCGCACGCGCTCGAACCAGCGCTTGATGTCGACTTCGCGCCGCAGACCCTTGCCCCCGCTGGCCGACGTGGCCACCGCTTGCTTGGTCTGCTGGCCCGCCACCACCTCGTGCAACTCGGTGATGAAGACGCTTTCTTTGCGCAGGATCTGGCGCAGCGACTTGGGACCGTCCGCCTCGCGGTTGCCGGTGGCCGGCTTGCCGGCGGCGCTGATGCCTTTCCATGCGTATAGCGGCACTTTTGCGTTTCCTCGTCCTAGGTTTCGTCCCCGGTGGTGATCATGAGCACCTCGGCTGGGCTGGTCATGCCGGCCAGCACCTTCTGTGCACCGTCCTCGCGCAACGTGCGCATGCCGCCGCTCTCGATGGCCGCGCGCTTGATGGTGCCGGCGTCGGCGTTCTTGATGGCAAGCTGGCGGGTCTGCTCGTCCACCATCAGAAGCTCGTAGATCGCGGTTCGGCCCTTGTAGCCGGCGTTCAGGCAGCTCGCGCAACCTCCCTCGCGCGCCCGGTAGAGCATGCCGGGCGGAAGCGGCACACCCTCACCCTTGAAGCGCGCGCGGCGCGCCTGGCCGGCAAAGAAACTCGCCGGGTCAAGACCCAGGCTGAGCAAGTCCTCCTCGCTGGGTCGGTAGGTCTCGCAGCAATCGCGGCACAGGCGGCGCACCAGGCGTTGGGCGAGTAGCGCCATCAGCGACGAGGCCACCAGGAACGGTTGCACACCCAGATCCACCAAGCGGGTAATCCCACCCGCCGCGTCGTTGGTGTGGATGGTGGACAGCACCAAGTGGCCGGTCAGCGAGGCCTGGATGGCGATCTCGGCGGTCTCCAAATCACGGATTTCGCCTACCATGATCACGTCCGGATCGTGGCGCAAGAACGAACGCAAGCCGTTGGCGAAGGTGAGATCGATTTTCTCGTTCACGGCAACCTGCGAAATGCCGTCGAGCTGGTACTCGACCGGATCCTCGATGGTCAGGATGTTGAGGTCGGGCGAGTTGATCTTGGCCAGGCAGGCATAGAGCGTAGTGGTCTTGCCCGAGCCGGTGGGCCCCGTCACCAACATGATGCCATGCGGACGGTGGATGAGGTCGTCCATCTGGCGTAGGTGATCGTCACCAAATCCGATGTCGGCCAAGTCGTGCAGAACGTTCTCGCGGTCGAGCAGACGAATCGTGATGCGTTCGCCCCCCTTGACCGTGGGCGCGGTGGCTACGCGCATGTCGATGTCTTTGCCAGCGATTTTGCGTCGGATGCGACCGTCTTGTGGCAGGCGCTTTTCGGCGATGTTGAGCCCGGCCATGATCTTCACGCGTGAGATGATTGAGGGAATGAACTGGCGCGCCGCCCGTCGCGTCTCATACAGCACGCCGTCGATGCGATAGCGGACGATGACGTCCTTCTCGCCCGGTTCGATGTGGATGTCGCTGGCCCGCTCTTTGACTGCATTGAACATCAGCGCGTTGACCCAGCGGATGATGGGCGCCTCGTCGTTCACGTCGAGGATGTCCACCAACTCCTCGGCTGCGCCCATTTCGTCTTCGCCCTCGCCTTCGCCCAAGGTGCCCGCGTCTTGCCTGCGTCCGTACACCTGGTTGACGGCGTCTAGGATCTTGTTGCTGGGGACCAGCAGGGGTTCGATGTCGCCGCCCACCGCGCTCCGCAGGTCGTCCAACCCGCCCACGTCCAGCGGGTCAGCAGTGGCCACGACAACGGTGGTCCCTTCCTTCTTGATCGGCAGCAGCCGATGCTGCTTGGCAAACGCGATGGGCACCAGGCTGGCCAGGTCGCCGTCGATCTCTTTGACGTCCAAGTCGGCCGAGAAGGGGATGCCGAGCTGGGTCCCGAGTGCGCGCAGCACGTCTTCCTCACTCACGGCGCGTGCCTTCTGCAAGATCTCGCCGATACGACCACCCTCACTTGCCTGCTGGGCAAGCGCCTGCTCGACCGCCTCGCTGGTGACAGCCCCCGCTTCAAGCAAGATCTGGCCGAGTTGCTTGCCCGCCATGCCTATTCCTTGGCCGGCGCGGGAGCTGGCTTGGCGGAAGTCCCTACCGGTGGTGCGGCGGGTGCAGCCGCCGGGGCTGCCGGCGACGCCTTGTTCGATGACGCGGTTGCCGTCTTGCGCGGCGTCTTGTCCCTACCCGTCGCTTGGCGTGGGGCCCGAGCCGGGCTCGAGACCGGTGCCGCCCCCTCCACCGGGGGTACTCCTTCATTCACGTCGTCGGCTGGCGTGGCCGGGGCGTTCTCTTCTGCCTCGGGCACCGCCGCGGGCGAACCATTGGCCGAAGTCGGCTCGATGAGTGTCGAGTCTTCAGCCTCGTCGCGCTCTCGGATGTCGCGCAACTCCTGCTCCTCATCTTCCATCTCCCGCACAGTCTTGTTGATTTCTTCCAGCATCCCGCGCTTGCGTCGAAAATCCAGGTCCTTGTCCAGAGTGACGCGATCCTGCAATGAACTGTAGCGCTCGATGAATTCGCGTCGCTCGCGCATCTTCTTCTCTGCCACCCGGCGCAGATCCGACAGATCAGAGATCACGTAGGGCGTGATCGCTATCATGATGTTGGTCTTCTTCAAATCCTTGCTGGAGCTGCGAAAGAAGAAACCAATGACCGGGATGTCGCCTAGGATTGGGACCTTGGTTACGGTTTCGCTGGCTCGGTCGCTCATCAGACCGCCAATCACCACCGTCTGCTGGTCGCGCGCCACCACCGTGGTCTTGGTGGACCGCTTGGATGTGGCCGGCCCGAGGCCGTTGTAGTTGGGTGCCTCGACGTCGGAAACCTCCTGCTCCACGTCCAACCGGATCACGTTGTGTTCGTTTACGCTGGGCAGGAGCTTGAGCTTGAGCGCCACGTCCTGGCGGTTGACTGACAGGTACGGCGTGATGCCTGTCGTCCCGCCGGTCAGCGCGGTGCCCATCATGGCGCCCGGGAAGGGCAGGTTCTCGCCCACCGTGATCTCACCCTCTTGATTGTTCATGATAAGGATGTGCGGGTTGGAGAGCACGTTGACGTCGTTGTTGGTCTGCAGAAGCTGCAAGAACACGCCGAACGAGGGGATGTTCACGTTGAGCACGCCGAAGAGCTTGGTCTGCGCCGGGTCGATGGCGGGCCCGAACAGCGCCGCGCTCAGGCCGCCCATGTTGTTGAGCAGGGTCTTGGGATCGAAGGCGGCACCCAGGGTCTGGCTGGCGTTGAACCCACCCAGCATCAGGCTCTGTTTCCCCGCGATGTCCTGCCCCGCGCCCGCGTGGTACGAGACGCCCGTCTGACGAGCCTTGTCGGTGGTGACCTCGAGAATGAGGGCCTCGATGAACACCTGCTTGCGGGGCGCATCCAGCTTTTCGATCACGCGGCGCAGAGCCTGGAAATCCTTGAACGACGACATGACCAGCAGCGAGTTGGTGGGCGCGTCGAAGGTGATGCGCACGTCACCCTCGAACATGAGAGCGCTCTTGTTGTCCTGGCCTTGAGCCGGCGCAGCCGCAGTCGGCGCCGCGGCGCTTCCCCGGCGTCGGATGCCGGTGCTGAGCGAGCCCACCACCTGGACGCCGGTGATGGCACTCAGCGTGGCGGCCAGCTCATCGCAGTTGGCATTGGCGCAATTGTAGATGTGGAAACGCACCTCGGCCCCGCCGCGCACCGATTCCTCGGGTGAGACATCCAACTTGTGGACCAGACTGACCAGCCACTCATAGGCGCGCTGGTTGGCGACGACGATCAGGCTGTTGGACCTCTCGTCGGGGACGATCTTGGTGATGGTCAGTTCCGTCGACAGATCGCCGGGCGGACCGGGCTGCGGTTTGGGCGGGGCCGGGGGCGGCGATCCGGGCTGGCGCCGCTGGCCGGAACCCAACTGCTGAACCGGCATGATTTCTGCGATCCGGCCGGCCATGTCGATGGCCGAAGTGTTCTTGATGCGGATCAGCCACATCTTGTCGCGGTTGGCTGAAGGGGTGTCAAACTGCTTGATGATCGACACCAAGCGATCGATGTTCTCCGCCTGATCGCTGATAATGAGCGACGAGCGGTAGGAGATGATGTCGCCCGCCTCGCTCTTCAGGCGGTTGAGCACCGCGTTCGTGAGATCATTGGTGTCCAAATACGTCACGCGCACCAGTTTGGTGACGAATCGTTTGTCGTGGGGCATGCGCTCGTTGGCGCCTACGAAGGGCAAGTTGGAAAAGCGGGCCCGGGTTGTTTCGACGATGCGCAGGAACTTGCCCGAAGGCTCGACCGTCAAGCCCACGGATTCCAGCGCGGCGTAGAAGAGCCGATACGCCTCCTCGGGCGTGATGAGCTGGGGCGAGATAACCGTGACCTTCTTGCCCTGCAGCGGGATGGACACCAGAAATTGCGAACAGGTGATGCTTGAGATCCAGCCTATGAGATCGATGACCTCAGTTTCTGGCTTCAGGTTCAGCTTCACGATCCGTTTGCCAGCAGGAAGCTTCTTGCACGAGTTGAACTCTTTCTCGCCCGGCAGCTCGGCCGCGCCAGTCACGCTCGGTTTGGCCGCGCCTGCGGCCGGCGCGGGCGCCGGGGCCGCCGGAGGCGGGGGCGGGGCCGGCGCGGGGCTTGCAGCCGGCGCACCCGGTCGCGTCGGGAGGCGCGGCAAGAGTCGCGATGGCCGCGGTGGGGGTGCAGGCGGAGCTGCCGCGGGCGTCTGTGCGTACGCCCATGGTCCCGGCGCGAGGAATGCCACCAGGTGAGCGATAAGAGCGACGACGCTGGTGTGAGCAAGTGCGACGCGGTGGCAGTTCACACCGGAGCGCCTCGCACGCCTGTGGGCATCTGCATTTCCAGTATTTCGTTTCATCGGATTGTGTAGTCCTTTGTGACTTTCTTGCCGTTGCTCTCCATGCCCAGGGACAGGTGGCTGGCCGACTTGAGCTTTGCGTAGACTTCGAGGGCCTTTTCTGGGCTTGTGATCTCGAGGCCGTTGATGGACGAAATCACGTCTCCGTTCTGCATCCCGATTTTGGCGAACGGCCCGTCGGGCTTCACCGCGTAGAGACGGAAGCCGGCCGCCTTACCGTCGCGCATTTCGGGAACGATGCGTGCCGAGCGCGAGAGCAGCGACATGTTGCCCAGCACCGACTCCAGCGTGCCGCGCTGAATCTCGTAGGAGTGCTCGCCAGTCTTCTTGATGCCGCGGTCCATCTCCACCGAGAGAGGGTCGGTTCCGCCGGCTGCCGACGCTGCGGGAGGTGGCGCGGGCGGCGCGGGCTTCTCGACCAGGTCCAGATATTCGGTCTTCCCAGCGTTGTCGAGGTAGATGCGGGTCTCCTGGATCTCGATGATCGTGGCACCGTGAACCTTGCCACCCACGGGGAAGGCCCCCATGGACTTGATCTCGGTGTCGCGCACGACGGCGATCGACCACTTGATGCCGTTGGGCGGTGGTGCGTACATGATAGCCATCAGCGCCAAGGGAAGCGCGGTCTTGACCGGTTCTGCTGCGCCGGGTTCGACGACCCCGCCATCGGGATGTGGCTGGTCAAGGATCGGGGGACAGGTCGAACAGAAGATGTTCCGCTTGAGGATTCCATCCGGCTGCTTGCTGCTGCTGGCGGTCGCGGGCTCGGGCCGGCGCGGCTTGCCGGCCAGGGGTAGCGGGGCGGGTATCAACGCAACCACCTTCGATTCGACCGCGCTCGAGGCCGCGTTGCCGAGAAAAGTTGCGCACAGGGCGACGACGGCCAGGTCGAGCGCCCAGAGGTACTTTCGTAGCAGAGTTTCCACGGCTTCCTTGGGCGCAAGAGCAACACCGGGGCCAGCCGGGCAGTTAAGAAAACCTAGTTGATCAAGCTAGTTACGTCATCCATCCCTTCGCTTCGCCTGCCAATTTGGCAAGGGATTCCAAGCGGGGGGCGGAAGAAGGAATCCGGAATGCGCTGGATCTAACCTTCCGTTTCTCGTGTCTCGTGCGGGAAAATTCGGAAACCCGTTCGCGGCGAGGCGTGCGAGGCGGCCGCCGCTCTGGAGGGCGTGTTGGTATTGAACCTCGCCCCCAAGGCTGAAATCCTGATTCTGCTGGCTCTGCTCGATCGTCTGTGCGCCATGCTTCACGCGGCTGGCCCATTTGGGCGACCGGCCTTCCGGGTCACGCAGATCGGCCAGCGTGCGCGTGAGCGGTAGCGGTAGCGTGAGCGACCAGCGGAAAGCGGCTTGCGTGGCGACTCGCGTGAGCGCGAGCGGCACGCGGCACCCGGAGCGCTCACGCCCTCGCCCCGCGCCCTCCGCCTCCCGCGTATCCCACACGAACTCGCTCACGCTCTCGCCCACGCTGCCCGCGAGCCGCGACCCGCGGGCCGGCCCTTCGGGCGGCCCGCAATTACCCGACAGACTCTAGTTAGGAGGGGTCCGCTTCTATGTCGTCTGTTTTCCCTTCCGCGTTCTCAGGGGGAGTCCCTTCTTTCTCCTCCTCCAGGCGCCGGTAGATGGTCCGGGTCGCGATGCCCAGCAACTGTGCGCACAGGCGCTTGTCGCCTCCCACGTGGCCCAAGGTCGCGTGGATCACGCGTCGTTCGATTTCGCCGAGCGGCGTCCCGATGGCGAAGGTGATGCTTCGTCCGTCGCTGGCATTGCCCTGGCCGGTGCGTACCTCGACGGGCAGATCGTCAAGTTCCACGGCAGTTCCGCGCGACAAGACCACCGCGCGCTCGAGGGTGTTCTCCAACTCGCGCACGTTGCCTGGCCAGTCGTAGCGCACCAGTGCTTCGGCCGCCGGTCGGGAAAAACCCGCGAGATGACGGCCGTTCCGCTCGCCAAAAAACCGCAGGAAGTGCTCGGCCAGTAGGGGAATATCGTCGCGCCGTTCGCGCAGGGGAGGCACGCGCAGGGCAATGACGTTGAGTCGATAGTAGAGATCCTCCCGGAAGCGACCTTCCCGGACCGCACTGCGCAGGTCCTGGTTAGTGGCCGCGACCAAGCGCAGGTCCACCTTGGTTGCCCGGCCGCCCAAGCGCTCCACCTCGCCTTCTTGCAGCACGCGCAGCAACTTGACCTGCACGTGGGTGGGGATTTCGCCGATCTCGTCCAGGAAGAGGGTGCCGCCGTCGGCCTGCAGAAAGCGGCCATCGTGACGCTGGATGGCTCCTGTGAACGCCCCGCGTTCGTAACCGAACAGCTCTGCCTCGAGGATGGTCTCAGGCAGGGCTGCGCAGTTGACGGGAATGAAGGGACCCGATGCACGCGGCGAAGAGGCGTGGATAGCCCGCGCCAGCAATTCCTTTCCGGTTCCCGATTCGCCCAGGAGCAAAACGGTGGCCATCGACGGCGCTGCCTGCATCACCGTCTCCATGGTTCGGCGCCAAGCCAGCGACTGGCCAATGAGCGTCTTCTGTCGTTCAGCGGCCAGTTGGGCGCGCAATGAGCGGTTTTCCTGCAGGAGGTTGTGTTTTTCCAACGCCTTGCTGACCGCGCGAACAACATGAGCGCGTTTCAGCGGCTTGGTTACGAAGTCGTAGGCACCCTGCCTCATGGCATCCACGGCGTTCTCCACCGAGCCGTAGGCGGTCATGAGGATGGTTTCGGTCTCCGGCGAGACGCTGCGGCTGGCCTTGAGCAGATCCAGGCCAGACAGGCCGGGCATGATCAGGTCGGTGAGCACCACTGACACCGGCTCGCGGCGCAGAATCTCGAGCGCCTCTCCACCGCTGCGCGCCGTGAGCACACGCAACGACTCGCGCTCAAAAATCTTGCTCAACGAGTCTACGATACCCGGCTCATCGTCCACAACTAGGATGGTCGGGGCGGCGGGGTTTCGGGCCGCGCTGGCTTCAGCTTCACTTGTCACGTCTGCAGTTCCTCGTCCCGCTCTTCAAAGCGGATGCCAGCCGCGTTCGACTCGGCTGACGCCGCCCAAGCTACCGAGAATACAACGTTATCGTGGTGCGCCATTTCGAGATGATCCAACTGAGTGCCATCTTGACACAGGCTGCGCCAATCTGCCCGTCTTCCTGTCAATTCGGCAGAGCATTCCAAGACCGGCCGCGACCGGGCTGCGAGTTTGTCTGGGTGGCCACCTCCCGCGCTGAGGGTGTCGGGGCGTCTGGCCGGTCAGGGCCCAACCGGGCCAACGAACGTCGTCACGCTGGACGGGGCCAGGGTGACGTTCACCGTCGTGCCACCTGTCACCGCGCCGACGTCGGCGAGGTTCTCGCTCGCCGAGGTGCGGTAGCTGGTCAACGCGCCGAAGCGTCCGGTGTCGATCGTCAGAGCGAGCGGAACCTGGGCTGTGCCTGCATTGATTGCCACCACCGCGACTTGGTCTCCGGCCGGGTTCTTGAAAGCGGACAAGTACACATTGCTGGCTGGATTCGCCAGGGCATCGACCCGGATCCAGTCAGGACGAATGAAGCGGCTGTACTGCCCAAGGGCGTAGAGACGCTTGGGCTGAGTGCCACTCGTCACCGCGAGACAGCCGTTGCCGCTGCCCCATGCCCACCAGTAGTTGAACGCGCTCATCTGGGCCACCACCAGGTCCATGTGAATCAGCCGCGCGACGATGAGCGCGTCGGTAATGCTCGTGTCACCGGTCCACGCTGCTGTGCTGAACTCGGTCATCCAGATCCGCTTGCCCGCGGCCAGCGACTTGGCCAACGTCGGCGGGGCATACGAACTGACGTTGCTCTTGCCATATTCGTACTGGTGCACCCCCACGACGCCCAACAGGTCCAAGGTGTTCGAGTCGGCGAGGGTGGGCACAACAAGATCCTCTTTCGCGGTCTGTGATTCGGGCGCCATGATCTTCAGCTTGGGCAACTGAGTGAACACGCCCTTCTTGCTGAACTCAGTGTTCAAGATGGCGAAGAAGTCGTGGAACTGCGCGGCCGTCCAGTCAGCCGATTCGTACGTGCATTGGAAGTTCGGTTCGTTTTGCAGCGAAAGGACAGACAGGTCCACGCCGACCTTTGCCTTGTATCCCAGGACATAGTCCGCCAGGACGTCGGCGTAGTCGGCGTAGTGGGTAGGATCGAGAGTGCCGCCCACTTCAGGCGCATTCGCGTAGTCCACGGTTTTGTAACTGTCACTGAGCTTCCATTTGCTGACGCTGTTGTTGGGTGGCGTCCAAGGCGTGCTCATGAACTTGGTCACCTGATAGTCCGCCCCCGCGGCCTTGATGTCGCTGATGAGGGAACTGGTATTGTTCAGATCCCAGTTCGACCAATTGAGCGAGAAGGTCTTGCTGCCATCACCATTGGTCGTGTACTGGTAGGTGCCGTCAGCGTTCTTGTTGATGAATTTGTCGTCGTTGGAGGGGTTCTCTCGAAAGGGGATGCGGTTGCGCACAAGGGACAGCCCGGCTCCCTTACTGATGCTGAAAAGCGCATCGTA
The DNA here is from genome assembly GCA_003158395.1 of Myxococcales bacterium. GTDB lineage: Bacteria > Myxococcota_A > Polyangia > Fen-1088 > Fen-1088 > Fen-1137. Next base: position 11,618 of record PMIX01000107.1, read on the forward strand.
GACTGCTGTCTTGGCCGCGGCTTGGGGAGGGTACAGCCAAGCGTTGCTGACACCGAATCCATCGATCACCTGCATGGCCTGCGAGAACTTCACGTTGGCGCCGGGATTGGTCGCGCCTGCTCCGCCAGCGCTCGTTCCACCTGTGGTCGTGGTCCCTCCCGTCGTGACCCCAGCGGTGCCACCGTTCCCAGGCGCACCCGCGGTGCTGCCGCCCGGCCCGGTCGAGCCTCCTGCTGAGCCTCCCCCGTCGCCCGCATTCGAAACGCCGCCCGTCCCTCCCGCCGCGGACGCGTCAAGGGATGGCGTAGAGCCGCCCGTTTCAGGAGATGCGGTGGCCATATCTTGTCTAGTCGGGTTGGATGCGTCAACGGGAGCCGATGGTCGGTAGCATCCACTGCTGATCAAGGCGAAGACAAGGAGAGATGGCGCGCCGGCGGTCGTATTTCTAGACATGCTGATCCGATCCGAGACCCTACAATGATTGACCAGACTATCGAGAATTCAAGATGGGCTGCCGACCAAGACGATACCCTTGCCAGTCTGAGCAGGCAGGAGTCAAGCACAACCCGCCGGGCTCCATCCGCCGGCATCATTTAGAGGCTTGTCACGGCAATGAAAGTGCCAACTACTCGCACACGCCGTTTTCGCAGGTGGCCGGCGCGGCGCACGCGGTGCCGCACGCGCCGCAGTTGGCGCTGTCACTACCCAGGTTCGTGCAAGCCCCACTGCAGTCGGCCAGGCCGGGCGCGCACGACGAGCAGCAGCGGAATCCAGTGTCAGGATAAGAGAAATCTTGCGCGAGCGCTGCGGCCATGAAGGTGCAACCCAGACCGACGGAGAAGCTATCGAAGGCACCCCCTCGGATGGTGTAGATCTTGCGTCCATCGGCCAGAGTGCCACGCCCATCGTCGGTCCATTCAGCCAGATTGCCACTCATGTCGAAAACCGCCTCGCCGGCGTTGGCTGGGTCGAGATCCCCGGACGTGATGCACTTGTTGAATGAGCCCACGGTCGCAGCGGCGTTTCGGCTGGCCTCTGCACCGTTGCACAGGGTCGCATCGTAGGCTGAACCGTAGGGATAGCAGCCGCTCGCGCAATTCTTTCCCAGGGCGCAGGCAAAGCCCCATTCGTCAGCGACCACGGCATCGTTGGCGCGCGTGACTTTGCACAGGCGCATGCCGGCTGCGCGGCAGGCAGCATCGGCCACCACCCAGGTCACCGAACTCCAGGGCAGAACGCCAGTGCCCGATGCGTTGGTTTGGCGCGAGCAGGCGCGCGTCGAAACAGATCCTGCCGATGTCGCGCTCGCGTCGACGCGGCTGGCCTCATAGCCATAGACGTAATAGCCGCTGTTCGGCGCGCCGGCTGCCGCGACGTGGACCACGGCATCGCGCACGCCCTTGCACTCTTGCCCCGCGCACTTTGCGAGTCCCAGTCCCGACGGGTTGTCCCAGCTTTCGTCTATGAGCCCGTCGCAGTCGTTGTCCTTGCCGTCGCAGATCTCGTCGGTCGGTGTGGCGGTTGCCGAGCCGGAGAGATCACAGGACGGGGCCAAAGTCTTGTCGGCTTGGCACTTCATGGTTCCAACGCGGCGGCATTCACCCAGGCCTGTGTTGTCGCTACACGGATTGCCGAGGACGTTGGACGCGAACTCGTCCACCGCGCCATCGCAGTCGTTGTCGAGCCCGTCGCACCATGATTCCTGCGCCACAAGCTGGCTGGGGCCGGCAAGCTGCACAGTAGCCGGGTAGTTGCAGATCCAGCTCGGCGTGCTGGCGCCAGATGGCGTGACACACACCGGGAAACTGGCGTCACCAGGGAAGNNTCGGGTCCATCGGGCGTGCAGGCGTATGCGCAGCCGTTGCTGTGGTCGGCATCTGCCCAGCCGTCCTGGCAAGGGCCCATCTGACACTGACCATTGCGACATAGCCCCGTCGCGTGGGTATAGGTGCAAGCGTGATCGCAACCGCCGCAGTGTCGTGGATCCGTCTGGAAATCGAAGTCTTCGTCGACCGAGCCATCGCAGTCGTTGTCTTCGCCATCACAGACTTCCAGCTGCGGCGTCACCGCGCCCTGACAGACCAAAGCCCCAGCCGTGCACACCCAGGCGCCCAGCCGGCACTGACCGGTGCAGGTTCCGGTCTGCAGGCTGCAGCCGTCAGCCCCCGTCGGGTAGCAGGGCTTGCCCAGGTTGGGATCGCTCTCGTCGATGAGTCCGTTGCAGTCGTTGTCGCGTCCGTCGCAGACTTCCTGGCTGGGTTGTCCTGCGCCCACGCATATGCGCGCACCGGCGATGCAGGTGAGAACACCCGGCTGGCACCCACCCCCAGCGCAGGATTGACCCACGTCTGTCGCTCCCTCGTCGATGGTGCCATCGCAGTCGTTGTCCTTGCCGTCGCAGATCTCAATGCCGCTGTTGCTCGGCGTACAGGCATACTCGCACCCGTTCTCAGCTTTGCCGTCGAGATCGAAGTAGCCAGGCAGGCAGTCGGACACGCATTGGCCCTTTTCGCAGCGACCGCTGGCGTGGGCGGCGCTGCACAGATTGCCGCATTGGCCGCAGTTGGCTGCGTCGTTCTGCAAGTTGAAGCCTTCGTCAATCTGGCCGTTGCAGTTGTTGTCCGCACCGTCGCAGATCTCCACACCGCCGTTGCTCTCCAGACATTCGCAGCCATTCTCCGACTTTGTATCGAGGTCCACATATCCCGGATTGCAGGTGCCCACCCTGCACAGGCCGGCCAGGCAGACCGCTTGGGCGTGGGGAATTTCGCAGATGGCCCCGCATGCTCCGCAGTTCTGTGGGTCAGTCTGGAGAGTGGCGCCATTGCACAGCCCCCCATCAGGCGAGGTCCCGCGATCTGCATCAGAACCCGACCCGCCATCAGCGGAGCCACCCGCGCCTCCGGTGCCGAGCGAAATGATGGCTCCGCTCTTGGCGTCCACGCTGGCCGACCCGATGATTCGAGCCATATCGACGCTGCGCTGCTGGCAGGCGCCCAGAGCCAGCGCGAGGGCCAATGCGTAGCCGATATCTGTCCGGACCACAGCGCCCGCCGTTGCCAACCGCCACCGCGAGTGTCTGGGCCCAAGCAGCTGCGCAGGCGAGGCGGCGCTACGGTCCTGATCTATGACACAACGCATAGTCGCTTCCATAGAGAGCCTAGTGTACCGTCTCTCGGCAGGGACCGTAAAAACCTAGAGGGGTCCGCTCCCTCGTCCGATCGTCATGTCCGAACAGCCGTGCGCAGCGTCCGAGTCAGGGCTGGGCTCTCCAACGCCGTCTTCTGGCGGCGCTTGTCCAGGTACATTTCGTCGTCAGCTACGTGCACGAGCTCGTCGCAGGTGGTGCCATCCTTGGGATAGTTGGCGAACCCAAAGCTGAGGCCGATGGAGAACGAAGCGCCGGTGCGGGCCTCGGAGAGCGCTGCCCGCAGTCGCGTGAGCAGCGGTGCGGATCCGGTCGCCCCGATCTCGGGGAAGAGCACCGCGAACTCATCGCCCCCGACACGGCAAAGCACATCGTGGGTACGCAGCAAACGTTCGAGAAACTCGGCCACCCAGCGCAGAACGAGATCTCCTTCTGCGTGGCCGTGGGCGTCATTGATGGCCTTGAGATCATTGACGTCGACCATCATGATGCCGAAATGGCGCCGAGGCTGGCGACGCGCGCGGCTCAGCTCCTCAGTGAGACGCTCGGTGAAGTACCGGCGGTTCCACAATCCGGTGAGCTCGTCGCGGTAGGCGAGGGTGCGATACGCCTCCAACCTGGTGAGTTCGTGGCGCAGATCGGCATTTTCCCGCAGCAAGTCCTTTACGCTTGGCGGTGTAGCTCGAATCGGATCCTTGCGTCCCACGATGGATCTTGTAGCAAAAAGGTCGATGGCGCGCCAACGCACCCCCGTATAATCCATCATGGAAATATGTCCCTTCGCGCTGCAGTCCTCTTCGATCTAGACGGAACCCTGGTTGACACCGAGCGCGACAACGTGGAGTCGGTCGTCTTGGCCCTACAGCGTTGGCATATTGCGCTTGACGGCGTTGAGCGTCATTTCGTGGTTGGCCATTCCTGGAATGAGATCTACGCCATGCTTCTCCGCAACCATGGGCTGCAGGTGGGCATGGACGAGGTCATCGCGCGAGCGGTGGAGGAGAAACGCCAGCTCCTCGCGTACAAGGGATACCAGCCCCTGCCGGGGGCGCGTGAGGCGGTCAAGCGTCTCGGCCGCCGCGCGGATTTGGCCGTGGTCTCGGGTGCCAGCCGAGTTGAAGTGCATGAGGCCGTCGACGGGCTCGGGATGCTGCGCGATTTTCGGGTCTTGCTCGGGGCCGAGGACTATCGCAAAGGCAAACCCGACCCTGAGCCGTATCTGACCGCGATGCGGCTGCTCGCGGTGCCGCCAGCCGCCTGCATTGTCGTGGAGGACGCGGAGCCGGGCATTCTGGCGGGACGGGCTGCGGGCGCTCACGTGATAGCAGTTAGGGCAGCCAACTATCTCGGATATGACCAGTCGGCGGCGGATGTGGTCCTCGACACGCTCGACGACCTGACCGACGAGCTGTTCGATCGGTTGCTGGCACAGACGGCATCGATCGCACTCGGCTAGTGGTGTCGCCGTGTTCGATCATTTGCCTGCCGACGTCACCCTTTTCGAAGTGGGGCCCCGCGATGGCCTGCAGAACGAAAACCGCCTGGTGGCGACGACCGACAAGATCGCGCTCATCGACGCGCTGTCGGGCTGTGGTCTGCGCGCCATCGAGATCACGAGTTTCGTCAACCCGCAGTGGGTCCCGCAACTGGCTGATGCGGGTGATGTCGCGCGGCGGGTTGTCCGCCGCCCTGGGATCATCTACTCGGCATTGGTGCCCAATCCACAGGGCCTGGCCGTGGCGCAGGCGGCGGCGATGCCAGAGATCGCCGTGTTTGTTTCGGCATCGGAAAGTCACAATCGCAGGAACGTGAACAAGAGCATCGCGGACACCTTGCGGGTTCTTGCGGAGGTCGTCCCAAGCGCTCGCCAGGCCGGCATGCGCGTGCGCGGCTATGTTTCGACCGTGTACGGCTGCCCCTACGAGGGCGCGGTCGACGCTGCCAAGGCGGTAACGTTGGTGGCTGCTCTGCGCGCTTCGGGCTGCTACCAGGTGTCTCTGGGCGACACCATCGGCGTGGCCAACCCGCGCCAGGTGCGCGACGTTCTCGCCTTGGTCCTGGCCGAGACGCCTCGCGAGGCCGTGGCCGTACACTTTCACGACACACGCGGCACCGCGCTGGCCAACATCCTGGTCGCGTTGGAAATGGGGATCACCACCATCGACACGGCCCTGGGCGGGCTGGGTGGCTGCCCGTTTGCGCCAGGTGCATCAGGCAACGTGGCCACGGAGGACGTTGTGAATATGGTGGAGGGAATGGGAGTGAAGACCGGAGTCCATCTCGACAAGCTCATCGATTGTTCGCGCCTGGCGGCCAGCCTGGTGGGGCACGAGATGCCGTCTCGCTACTATCGCGCGGCCATTGGCTCGCGCCTTCACGCCGGCGGGGGAAATAGAGCATAGGCGGCGTCCAATTCAACCTGGCTGGGAACGCAGAACATTCGTGGCTTCCCATTCCTGGTTGAGCTGGTTGGCTTCCTCGATCGAGCGGTGCTTGCGCAGCCCAGGCGGAAAATGCATGGGGCAGAGGCGGGCAGAGAGATCCCATACCGACGCGATGGTTGGCCAGAGCCGAGGGTCGTCTCGGTCGAGCCAGACGGTGCCCTCCATCTCGGCGGCTGATCGGAATCGGCGGATAGGCATGCTAGTCCTTGATGTTGAATTGGCGCCGCAAGCGATCGGCGTCGGCCCGATCCTGTGGCCGAACGGTGTCCTTCTTCATCAGGAAGAGCATTCGGGGCGTTGCCACAGGCACGCGAAGCCCTTCCACGAGACGTTCCTCGACTTCGATGTCTTCAAAGCGGAAGGCTTCGCCCAGGCGGCTCAGAATGTCGATGTGGAAGGTTCCCGACGGCGGAACGTACTGGATGGCCGGATATTCGCCGGCTAGATCCACGGCGCTGATCTCCGCGATCTCGGGATCGTCGAAGACCGATCGCAACGCGGCGCGCAGGCGGCCAATGTTTTCCTCGTCGACAGCAACGAAGATGTCGAGGTCTTGGGTGGCCCGAGGCAAGCCGAGGAGATTGAGGGCCACCGCCCCCACGACCTTGTACCGCACCCCTTCGCGTTCGAGGGCTCGAAGTACGGCAATCACCGCGTCCGCATTCACGTCGCCGAAGTATAGCGACCGGTCCGGCCAAGAGCCAGTTCCGCTAGGTCAGGATCCTGGGCAGGTTTTCACACCGGGGCTTGGGGCATTGGAAGGCCCCTGTCCGGAAGCGAATCACGTTGCCGCGGATGGGTCGGAGATCTCCTGCTTCTCACCTCTGTCGCGTGAGGAAGCTGGCGTCCAACCTGATCGTCGTTTCTGGTCACACGAAGAGTCGGCCCGCGGATCGCGGGTCGCGTGGGCGAGTTCGTGGGCGTGAGCGAGTTCGTGGGCGCTATGCGGAGGACGGATCGGGTGCCGCGGGCCGCTCGCGCTCACGCGAGTCGCCCGCGCAGACCGCTTTGCGCTGGTCGCTCACGCTCACGCTGCCGCTCACCCTCACGCTGGCCGACCTACGCTATCCCCCCAAAGCCCGCTGGCGCAGGAAGTGATCCGCCAGCACCAGGGCCATCATGGCCTCGACGATGGGCACGGCGCGTGGAAGCACGCAGGGGTCGTGACGGCCGCGCGGCTTGAGCAGAGTGGAATTGCCCTCGACGTCTACGGTTTCCTGTTCGCGCAGGATGGTGGCCACGGGCTTGAAGGCGGCGCGCACGATTATGTCCTCGCCGTTGGAGATGCCGCCCTGGATACCGCCCGAACGGTTGGTACGCGTGCGGATGCGCCCGTTTTCTGCAAAAAAGATGTCGTTGTGCTCAGAGCCGCGCAGACGCGCGCCGGCGAAGCCACTGCCAACCTCGAAGCCCTTGCAGGCCGGGATCGACAGCAAGGCTTTGCCAAGGTCTGCGTGCAACTTGTCGAACACCGGCTCCCCCAACCCTGCGGGAACGTGGCGCGCCACCGCCTCGACCACGCCGCCCAGAGAATCGCCGTCGGCGCGGGCCTGATCGACAAGTGCGATCATCTGGTCGGCGACCGCCGTATCCGGGCAGCGCACGATGGTTGCGTCCACATCCTGGCGCGTGACCTTGCTGGCGTCCACCGTGGCCCCCAGGTCGCACACCTGCTTCACATAGCCCACAATTTCGATCTGAGCCTGCTCGGCCAGGAGCTTGCGCGCGATGGCGCCGCTGGCGACGCGACCGATGGTTTCGCGTGCGCTGGCCCGGCCGCCACCTGCGGCTGCGCGAACCCCGTACTTGGCCTGGGTGGTGTAGTCGGCGTGGGACGGGCGAAAGGCACGGCGGATTTCTTGGTAGTCGCCCGAGCGTGCGTCAGCGTTGCGCACCAGTAGCGCGATGGGTGTGCCCAGGGTCAGACCCTCGTGCACGCCGGACAGAATCTCCACCGCGTCCGCTTCATTGCGGCCGGTGGTGATGCGGCTCTGCCCGGGCCGGCGTCGGTCGAGCTCGACCTGGATCTCTTCGGTCGTGATGGGCACACGCGGCGGGCAGCCGTCCACCACGACCCCCACGGCCGGGCCGTGTGATTCGCCCCAGGTTGCGATGCGAAAGAGTTGTCCGAATGTGCTCGCCACAGTGGTCGAGAAGCTACCACGAGTGGCCGAAGCCGGCGGCACGACCGGAAGGCTGCTTTCAGCCGCCTGGATCGAAGTTTTCACACGCCTGCCGAGTTTTCTTGTGGAATTCCGTGCAAGTTTTATTCAACGTAGCGGCCATGAGCACGAACGGAATCCCGCGGAAATGGACCATCGCGGACTCCGCCGAAACCTACGGCATCCGGTATTGGAGCCAGGGCTACTTCTCCATCAACGATCTGGGCCACGTGGTGTGCCACCCGCAGGGCCCGGAGGCGGGCTGCATCGACCTGAAAGAGCTCGTCGACGAGGTGGTGCGGCGGGGAATCGGGCTTCCTTTGCTGGTTCGTTTCTCGGACATTCTGAAGAGCCGCGTGGTGGAACTGCACGAGGCCTTCAAGAGCGCGATCACGGAGTACGGCTACAAAGCCGAGTATCGCGGCGTCTACCCCATCAAGGTCAACCAGCACCGCTACGTGGTCGAGGAGATCGTGCAGTTCGGCCGGCCCTACCACTACGGCCTGGAGGCTGGCTCCAAGCCCGAGCTGCTGGCGGTGATGGGCATCCTCGACGACGAGGAAGCGCTCATCGTGTGCAATGGGTACAAGGACGAGGAGTACATCGAGACCGCGCTCATGTGCTCCAAGCTCGGGCGCAAGGTGCTCATCGTGGTGGAGAAGTTCTCCGAGCTGGACCTCATCGCGTCCACGGCGAAGAGGATCGGGGTCAAGCCCCGCATCGGCATCCGGGTGAAACTGGCGTCCAAAGGGTCGGGCCGGTGGGAGGCCTCAGGGGGCGACCGCTCCAAGTTCGGTCTGTCCACGCGCGAGGTGGTCGAGGCGGTGCGTTTTCTGCGCGATGCCGACATGCTCAACTGCTTCGAGCTGCTGCACTTTCACCTGGGCAGCCAGATCTCTGCCATTCGCGCCATCAAGAACGCGCTGCGCGAGGCAAGCCGTTTCTTTGTCGAGATCGTCGGACTGGGCGCGCCGCTCAAGTACTTCGACGCCGGCGGCGGCCTGGGCGTGGACTACGACGGGTCACAGACCAACTTCGCCTCGTCGATGAACTACACCCTGCAGGAGTACGCCAATGACCTGGTGTTCGGCCTGCAAGAGGTGTGCGATGCAGCCGGCGTCGCCCATCCCACCATCGTAACCGAATCGGGGCGTGCCGTGGTCGCCCACCATTCCATGCTGGCCATCGACGTGCTGGGCGTGGGCGAGTTCGACGTGGGCAAGGCGCCGGACAAGCTGCCGGATCAGGTTTCACGCCTGGTGCGCAACCTGTTCGACACGGCCCGCGACATCTCCAGCAAGAATCTGCGCGAGGCGTACCATGACGCCCTGGAGTATCGCGAGGAGGCGCTGTCGTTGTTTTCGCTCGGCAGCCTTTCGCTGACCGAACGGGTGATCGCGGAAGACATCTTCTGGGCCATCTGCCAGCGTGTGCTCAAGGTGGTGCGCGAGATGCGCGAGGCGCCCGAGGAGTTCGAGGGCCTGGAGCGCGCGCTGTCGGATACCTACTTCTGCAACTTCTCCATGTTCCAGTCGCTGCCTGACATCTGGGCCATCGACCAGCTCTTTCCCATCATGCCGATTCACCGGTTGGCCGAGGAGCCAACGCGGCGGGCGGTGCTGGCTGACATCACCTGCGACTCCGACGGCAAGATCGACCACTTCATCGACCGGCGCGACGTGAAGAACGTGCTGGAGCTGCACCCGTACAGCCACGGCGAAGGATATTTTCTGGGGGTGTTTTTAGCCGGGGCCTATCAGGAAATCCTGGGCGATCTGCACAACCTCTTCGGCAACACCAACACCGTTCACGTGTCGCTGGCGCCGGGCGGCGGCTATCAGATCGAGCACGTGGTGACCGGCGACACGGTGACCGACGTGCTCAAGTACGTCAGCTATGCGCGCGACGACCTGATGGCGCGCGTGCGTCGCTTTGCTGAGCAGGCGGTGCGCAGCAACGGCATGAGCCTGGAGGAGACGCGCTCGCTGCTGCGCATGTACGAAGAAGGCCTTTCGGGGTATACCTACCTAGAGCGGGGATAGGACAAACTACTTCGGCATCAGCTCCGCGATCGTGATGGTGCCAATGCGAGTCAGGCGGGCTTCTTCCAGGTCCTTGATCAGCGCGGCCAGCGCGGGCGAGGTGGTGCCTGTTGCGGCTTCGAGGTCGGTGGAGCGGAACGCGGCTAGCACGTCTTGCAGGCTGATGGTGCCGGCGGCCCGGCCCGGGATGAAGCCTTCCTTGTCGCCCTGCACTTCCGCCAAGAGACCCTGGCCCTTCAGCCGAACTGCCATGCGATCGATGACCTCCACCGACAGGCCGAATTCGCGGCCTAGAAGGGCGCGATCGATGCCCTTGCCGCCCCGTTGGTAGTCCGCCGCCACGAAAGCCAGGATCTGCGCGGCGACGAGGCCGTTGATGGGCTCGTCATCGCGATGGCGCCGTTCTTCAGCTTCGAGCAGACGCAGGTTCTGGATGGTGTTCGCAATCTCGGCGCCGCCCAGCACGACCCACCACGAAATGTAGATCCACAAGAGAATGAGCGGCACCAGCGCCAGCGGGCCGTACACGCCGCTGTAGCTGGAGAGCAGGACCCCTTTGGCAAAGTGCACGAATCCCCACTTCAACCCTTCCAGCGCGAATCCTGTGATCAGGGTTCCCGCCAGGGCGGCGTGCCAGCGCACGCGGATGTTGGGCAGCATCCAGTTGACCAGGAAGAGCCCGCCGAATTGGATGGACAGTGGCCCGAAGAAGCGCGCTGCCGATCCCGATCCGATGAGACGCCCCGACCAGTAGAGGTAGGCGCCGGCCAGAACCGGCAGCAAGGTGACCACCGGGTAGAAGATCAGGAACTTGCGGAACCATGACCGCCGCGTGGTCACGTGCCAGATGTCGTTGAAGGTGTTCTCGACGGTGTCATAGAGGAAGTAGCAAGTGGCCAGGGTGAAGCCCAGGCCCAATCCGCCGGCAGCGCCGGTGGCGACTTTCTCCGAGAACGACGCGAGCTCGCTGACCACGTCGCCCATGTCAGGCAGAACCTGGGTCGAGATAAATTCCACCAAGCGCGACTGGGCCTCGAGATTGTGCGTCTGGCGCAGGGCCGCGAACACCAACGCCAGAAGCGGGACCAGGCCGAGGGTGGTCTGATAGGTGAGCGCCGCCGCTTGCTGCGGGCAGCGATCGCGCACCCATTGTTTGATGATGCGCAGGCCGAGGCGGACCAGGTACAAGGCGACGCGATCCGGCCGCGATAGCATGGCCGCCATCTCATGGGAGGGCGGCCATGCTATCGCGCTCCTGATGTGGCTGAGCGTCAGACGCATGTCCAGAGATAGTCCATCACGTCGCGGTTGGAAACAACCCACCGTCTTCTATCTACCCGCTGAGTGCTCGCCTCCACGCGGCGAAACCACCCCCGGCGCGGGCGGCCTGGGCCGCGGCCAGCCCCTCGGCGAAGCCCCCCTGGGCCAGCCGATACTCGACCCACCCCCACTTGGGCGCGTCGCCGCTCAAGTGGGCGCGTCCGCGAAGTTGGCGGCGCAAGAAGGCCAACTTGTCGTCGAGACTGGCGATGTCTTCGAACGGCTGATGGTCGAGCGGCGTGTTGCGCTTGGACACGAAGGGCGAAACGGTGAGCGACAGCTTGGGCGCGAGAGCCGCGAGTTCCAGGGCGAGACGCGCCAGTTCGTCGATGTCGGCTGCGGTTTCCCCGGGCAGACCTATCAGAACGTAGAGCTTGAGCAGCGCCAGGCCGTGGTCGCGGCACAGGCGGGCCGCGCGCCGCAGATCCTCGATCTGCGTGTGGCGGTCGACCTGGTCGCGCAGGCGTTGCGAGGCGCCGTCGGCCGCCGTGGTCATGGTTCGATAGCCACCGCGGGCCAGCAGCCCCACCACCTCGTTGTCGAGACGGTCGGCGCGCAGACTGGACACGCCCACCGCGCGGCCGGCGTCGACGAGAGCACGCAGGATTTCGGCTAGGGCAGGGTGGTCAGTCACAGCGGCGCCCACCAGCCCCACCCGCCGCGTTTCAGCCGGGATGAGCGACAGCAGGCGCGCGGGCGAGACCACGCGCATGCCGCCGCCTGCCGACCGGCGCATCACGCAGTAGGCGCAGCCCCGGCTGCACCCGCGCTCGGCTTCAATGAGAAACATGCCCCCAAACTCGGTGTGCGGCGTGACGATCTGCGAGTAGGCGGGCAGGGAGTTGTCGTCGGCTATCGCGATCGGGGGCGGCGTCTCCCCGTGCAGCGACGGGACGTAAAAGCCCGGTCTTTGCGCCAGATCGCGGGTCAGGGTCTCGCGGTCAGGTTTTTCGCGCAAGCTTTGCACAAGAACCGGCAGAAGTTCCTCGGCTTCGCCCATGACGATGACGTCGGCAAAAGGGCCGACCGGCACTGGGTTGGAAAACGTCAGCGGGCCGCCCAGGACGACCAAGGGGAAAGTCCGCACGTGCGTGGCGCGCTCGGCGGCAAGCGCGGGAATCCCGGCAAGGTCCAGGCAGGTGACCAGGCCGGCCAACTCCAACTCAGAAGCGAGCGAGAAGGCCAGCACAGGAAAGTCACCCACCAGCCGGTCAGATTCGTAGGTGCGAAGACCGTCGGAAAGCCGGCGCGCTTCGGCCACGTCCTCGGGAAGGAAGGCGCGCTCTGCGCTGCTGCCGGGCAGGGCGTGCAACCCGCGGTAGATGCTCTGGAAACCCAACGACGACATCCCCACGTGGTACGGACTCGGGTAGCAGAGGGCGATGGCCAGATCGGCCTGCTTGTGCAAGGTCCCGGTCTCGTCTGCCAGCCGGCTGGCCCGAATTTCGCGAAAGGGTGTCACCGGGGCACGCGCGAGCCGGGGTCACTTGATGGGCGCGCCGTCGAGATCCCGCAACTCCACCTCGCCAATCCGACCCAGCGACGGTTCGATGCTGGTGCGGTCGCCCACCACAACGACGACCAGGTTGTCGGGGTGCAGGTACTTCTGCGCCGTCCTGCGCACGTCCGCGGCTGTCACGGACGCGATCCGGGCGGAGAAGGTTTGCAGTTCTTTGTCGGGCAAGTCGTAGACAGCCAGTGCCGCCATCTGCGCGGCTACCTGGTTGGCCGTGGCAAAGCGCGCCGGGAAGGCGCGAACGATCTCGTCCTTGGTGTCCTTCAGTTCCTTGTCGCCGACCTCGTCGGTGCGTAGGGCCGAAATCTCTTTCAGGATCTCGGTCACGGAATCGGCGGTGCGGTTGGCGACGAACTCGCCGCCTGCCGTCCAGGGCCCGGGTGCCCGCCGCGCCTCGAACATGGAGGCAACCCCATAGGTCCAGCCCTTGGTTTCGCGCAGGTTGAGCGTCAGGCGCTTGAAAGTCCCGCCCAGGATCTGGTTCATGACCAGGGCCCGGCAGTAGTCGGGGTTCTTGCGCTCGATGCCGACCAGACCCAAGCGGATCGACGACTGGGGAGCACCCGCCTTGTCGACCAGGAGGATGCGCGTCTTCTCGATAGGCGGCGCTTTCGGGATTTTGACCGGCGGGATCGGTTTGGGCTTCCATCCGGCAAGCCGTTTTTCCATCTTGGCGCGCAACTCAGCCTCCCGGATGTCTCCCGCCACCACCAGCACGGCGTTGTTGGGCCGGTAGTGCTCCTGGAAGAAGGCTTGAACGTCAGCGCGTGTGAGCCGGCGCACCGACCCTTCGGTGCCACCTTCGGGCCAACCGTAGGGATGGCCCTCGCCGTACAGGGCGCGAGCGAAGGTCAGGCCGGCAACCAGGGGCGGCGAGTCCTTGCGCCGGGCCAGGGTGGAAAGGAGATTCTCGCGTACGCGCGCAAGGTCCTCCTCGGAGAAAGCCGGCTGGAGCAGAACGTCCGCCCACACGTCGAGTGCCCGGTCGATGTTCTCGGTGAGGGCCGACACGGACAACGAAGAGGCATCCCAGGTGGCGTTGGTCAGAAGTGTCGCTCCCAGTTGCGCGATCTCCTCGGCAATGGCCGTGGCGCTGCGGGTGGCGGTCCCCTCGTCGAGCATGTCCGCCACCAGATCGGCCAAGCCGGCCTTGTCTGGCGGATTGGCGCCGTTCCCGGTGCGCACAACCATCTCGACCCCGACCAGAGGCAGTTTGTGCGATTCAGCCAGGATCACGCGCAGACCGTTCTTCAGGCGAAACCGCTTCACCCCCGGCACCTTGAACGGGGTCTTCTCGCCGGCGGCGGGAAGCTTGTGACGAAATTCGGCGTCCGGGGTCTGGCGCGACGCGGGTGTCGCGGCGATGGGCGCAGCCGTGGCAGGTCGGTCCAGTCCGGAGGCTGGCGACACCAGGCGGCCCATGATGGGTGCGTTGCTGTTGGGCTCGACGTTGATTGTCACGCGCGCTTTGCTGCGCAGGATCGGGGCTGCCCATTTCTGCAGGTTATCCGGCGTGGCCGCCTCATATCGGCCGATATCGCGGCCGAAGTACGCCGGATCGCCGGCGAACACGTCGTAGGTGAGGAGGTGGCCGGACAGCCCCTGCAAGGTATCCAGGCCGCGCACCAGATCGGTCTTGATCCCGTTGCGCGCGCGTTCCAGCTCAGCGGTTTCGACGGGCTGTGCCCGCATCTTCTCCAACTCCTGGTTGATGACGGTTTCCAGCTCGGCCAGTGTGTGGCCCTGCAGGGGGACATAGGTGATCTCGAAAGTCCCGCCCAGCAGCCGGCTTATGTGCGCAGCGGACACGGATTGCGCGATCTTCAGCTCAAGCACCAAACGGCGGTAGAGGCGCGAGCTCTTGCCGCCGCCTAGCACCTTGGCGAGCAAATCCAGCTCGGCATCCCCGGGTGCAAAGAGTGGCACTGTATTCCAGGCCATGAGGCCTCGCGCCAGGTTGACCTTGGCCTCCATGGCGATGCGGCGTTCGCCGGCGGGCGCGGGGATGGGAGGGATCGCTTGCCGCGGCACCGGCGGTCCCGCCGGGATGGGCCCAAAATACTTTTCCACCAGGCCCTTGACTCGTGCGACGTCGAAGTCGCCGGCTATGAGCAGCACGGCGTTGTTGGGTGCGTAGTTGTGCGTGAAGAACCCGCGGATGTCCACTTCGGTCGCCGCGTCCAGGTCCTTCATCGACCCCATCACCTCGTGGCGATAGGGGTGGCCAGCCGGAAACAACGCCTCCAATTCCACGCGGGCGACGCCGCCCAGAGGCGCGTTCTCGATGCGCTGCCGGCGCTCGTTCTTCACCACGTCGCGTTGGTTCTCGAAGGTCGCGCGAAATGAGGGGCGATCGAGGAGAAAACCCATGCGCGAACTTTCCAGCCACAGTCCCAACTCCAGCTCACTCGACGGCAGGGTCTCGAAGTAGTTGGTGCGGTCCGTGCTGGTCGAGCCGTTACGCGCCGAGGCCCCGGCCTGGCCCAGGTACTTGAAGTAGGCATCCTCGGGGATCTGCTTCGTCCCCTGGAACATCATGTGCTCGAACAGGTGGGCGAACCCGGTCTTGCCCGGTGCCTCGTCCTTTGACCCGACCTTGTACCAGACCTCGACGTGCACGATGGGCACCGCGTGGTCTACGTGCAAGATGACGTCGAGCCCATTTTGCATCCGGTATTTCTCGAAGGTTATCTCGGGGGGTGCGGCGTGGACCGGGGGCGCCAGGCAGAGACAGAGCGCCACGCCGGCGGCAATGCGGGAGAGGAAGGGCATGGGCGCGAGCCTATCGCAAAACCGGCCGCGAGCTATGTCAAGGCCAGAAGGTTCGAGGACGGGGAACACCAATGACCTCAAGAAGGTAATCGTACTGCAAGTCCGACCGGAATAGGAGGTATATGCATGATCGTCCCTTCTCCACTTGAATTGTCGGAGCACTTGGGACTAATTTCCGCGCCCGGAGGAACCGCATGAACCCCCTACGTCTACTGTCCGCTGTTGTCTGCGGCTTGCTGCCGCTTCTATTGTCGGAGAGCCGAGCCCTCGCCAGTGAGGCGAGCCTGGTTCTGCCTAACCTGTCGTCCGTGAAATTCCTGGGCGACATCGCGGGCAACCGGCTGCTCATGGGCGGCTTGCTGATCTGCTTCCTGGGAATGGTCTTCGGTTTCGTCATGTACAAACAGCTCAAGGGCTCATCCGTGCACAAGTGCATGCGCGAGATCTCCGAGCTGATCTACGAGACCTGCAAGACCTACCTGCTCACCCAGGGCAAGTTCATCCTGGTGCTCTGGGCGTTCATCGCCATCATCATCAGTGCGTACTTTGGCTGGCTCTCGCCGGTCGAGGGCAAGCCGGTCGCCCTCACCCTTTCCATCATCCTTCTCTTCAGCCTGGTGGGCATTGCAGGCAGCTACGGCGTGGCCTGGTTCGGCATCCGCGTGAACACCTTTGCCAACTCGCGCACGGCATTCGCGAGCCTCAAGGGAATGCCCCATCCCATCTATGCCATCCCGCTGCGAGCGGGCATGAGCATCGGCATGATGCTCATCAGCGTCGAGTTGGTGATCATGTTGTTCATCTTGCTCTTCGTGCCGGCTGACTTCGCCGGCCCGTGCTTCATCGGCTTCGCCATCGGTGAGTCGCTGGGTGCGGCGGCCTTGCGCATCGCGGGCGGCATCTTCACCAAGATCGC
>PMIX01000098.1 GCA_003158395.1 Myxococcales bacterium
GGCGCTGCCCGCGTTCTCGCGCGCGGCCACCGCGATTTGCTGGGCCAAGCCCGCCATGTTCTCGGCCATCTTCAGTGTCTGACGCGCGGACTCCGTCTGCCGCTCGGTGGCCAGCGCGCTCTGTTCGATGATCGACGACGTCTGGTCGATGGACGCCATCATCCCGAC
Source organism: Myxococcales bacterium (assembly GCA_003158395.1). Taxonomy (GTDB): domain Bacteria; phylum Myxococcota_A; class Polyangia; order Fen-1088; family Fen-1088; genus Fen-1137. The sequence continues at coordinate 169 of PMIX01000098.1, forward strand.
CAGAATCTCGTCGGTCAAAACCACGGCCGAGCCCACGTCCTTCTGCACGCGCTCGATGATCGTGCCGATGTCCTGTGTGGCCTGTGCGCTGCGTTCGGCAAGCCGGCGTACCTCGTCCGCCACCACGGCAAAGCCCCGTCCGGCCTCGCCTGCGCGGGCGGCCTCGATGGCTGCGTTGAGTGCCAGCAGGTTGGTCTGATCCGCGATTTCTTCGATGAGCCGCACGATCTTGCTGACCTCCCCGGCGCGCTCCCCGATCCCGCCGATCGACTGCTGCAGCTTCTCACCGCCCAGCTTCACCGCGCCCAGGGCCAACTGCGACATCTCGTTGGCCGAACGAGCCTGGGTGGTGACCTGGGTGATACTGTTGGTCAGCTCCGCCAGATGCGTGCTCGCCTGTTGCGACGACGCCAGCAGGCTCTGTCCGTCACCCGCGGTGCGCTCGAGGGTTTCGTGCATTTTTTGAAAGGCTGCGGTGGTCTGCTCCACACTGGCCGCAAGCAACATGGCCGTCTTGGCCAGTTGCTGAATCTGAGCCGCGATCTGCGCCATGCTCGAGGATGTCTCCTCGGTAGCCGCTGACTGGGTTTCTGCCCCGCGCGCCAACTGACTGCCCGATCTGGAGATCTTCTCGGATGCCGCCGCCACGATGCGCGACGAGGCCAGGATCGCCCGGATGGTGGCGCGCAAGCTGCTGGCCATCTGGCGCATGGACGCGTGCAATTGGCCCGCCTCATCGCGGGACTGGCTTGGCGCAATCTCGATGGTGAAGTCCTGGGCGGCCAAACGGTTGGCGCAATCCACCGCCACAGCAAGCGGCGTGGTGATACTGCGTGCGATGACGGACACCAGAAGCCCCGCAAGCAGCAACGCCACGGTCACGAAGGCGATGGTGCGTGCTCGCTGGCCCTCCAGGTGCGCCACCCGATCGCTCAGGCGACTCCCTTGCCACGACAAGGCCGCGTCGTACGTGGCGAACAGCGCCCCTAGGGCCGCCCGGGCCGTCTTCTTCGTGGCCAAGGCGGCACGCGCCCCGGGCGTCTCGCCCGGCCCTGTTCTCTTTCCCTGCGCGCTCAGTTCGCGTGCGGCCACGGTGGCCTCACGCAGGGCTTGCACATATCGGTAGGCGACGGGGCTCACCGCCGCGTCCAGCGAATCCCCTGCCCCGCTCGACCGGTCCTCCCCGACGGGCAGCGCGCGCAAACCACGTTGCAGGTCCAGCAAACCGGCCTCCAGGCTCTCCACCGCGCTGATGAGCTGTACCCGCGCCTCGATGGCCGTGTCCTTGGCCCAAGCAATCTCCGCACCCAGAGTGACCAGATCCGCCAGCCTCCATGCCGCCTCGGGCAGCGTGCTGCGGGTTGCCTCGTTGACCAATTCCGAATCGAGATCAGCGGCGGATCCGGGATTGGTCTCCGTGGCCACTTGCCGGTAGGCCATTCGCAGCTGCTCCCGCATGCGCCGATCGCCCTCGGGCAAACCTTCCGCAGGCGACTGGGTCCGGGCGCTGCGCAGGCCGGCAAGCACCGGACGCATGCGCCCCGCGATCCCCGGATTCACGCGGCCGCAGCCGGATGCTTCCAGATGATTGAGCTCCGCCAGAGCGCCGTCGACCTGCGCGCCCGCTTTCGCCGCCCGGTCGGCCTCGCCAGTCTCGGACTCCACCCGGCCCATGCGCAGGGCCACCTGGTTTTCCAGGATCACGCGCAATGGACGTGAGTGTTCATCCAGGCACAGCTCGCTGCGGCCAAGCACGATGTCATGGCTGGCGCGACTGACAAAGTCTCTAAGCAGGAAAAGGACGGGAATTAGCGGCACCATTACGATGCACAGCAATTTCTGCCACAAGCGCATGTGTCGCAACAGCGGGACCGCCTGGAAATGGCGAATCGTGGTCGCCGGCTTGCCGGCCTGGGCTCCGACCTCGGCAGACGCGGGCACATCTTTCTGATCGCTCATGGGTCATCGCTCCTTGCAGCGAACAGCTCACAGATCTGGGAAAGGGAGAGCATGCGCGAAACCCCGCCCCGTTTGTGGGCGGCGCGGGGCATGCCGTACACCACGCACGAGGCTTCGCTCTCGGCAAAGGTGAGGCCGCCTGAACGGCGGACGGCCAACATCCCCTCGGCTCCATCTTCGCCCATGCCGGTCAGCAAGATTGCAAACAACACGTCCGGGACGGGCGCCATGCCCGGCATCTCTACATCCAAAGTCACCACATGCGGCCGCGTCGCGGGAAGGCGCTCCAGGGCCTCTTCCCCGCTTTGCGCAGTCCCCACCACCTGCATCTCGGGCTGGTCGGAAAAGATGCGCAAGATGGCCTTGCGGATAAAGGGCGAGTCGTCGACAACGAAAATCCTGGTCATGACCCCAGAACCTTGTCCACGTCGAGGAGGGTAATCAGCCCCGCGCCCATCTGGGCGATGCCGGTGACATGGTCCGGGTTGACGGACAGCGCCCCGGCCGGCACGGGCTTGATGGCAGAAGCTGCGATCTTGGCGATGCGGGACACCCGATCGACCAGCAACCCGAACAGACGACCCTGTGCCTCCACCATGATCACGCGTGACTGCGGTGTCAGGGGCGCGATCGGCAGACCCAGACGCGTGCGAATCTCGACGACGGGCACCACCCGACCCCGCAGATTGAGCACCCCGCGCACATGGGGGGGCGCCTCGGGAATGCGGGTGATCTCACCCACGCGCACGATCTCGCGACTGCGCAGAATGGAAAGGCCGAACTCCTCGCCGCGCAAGACGAAGGTCAGGTAGGGCTGCACCTCGATCTCGGGAATGGGCGCGGCGGGCCGGGCCAGAATGGAATCGGCAAAAGCCAGCAGACTGTCACGCGCCGGCCCGGATGCGGTGGCAGCCGGGGCACAGACGGCGGGCGCACTGGGGCGTTCATCCGAGGACATGGCTGCCGCTCCGGACCGGATCCCGGCTCGGGGGGTCGCTGGGCTGGGCCGCAGCGACCCGTGTGAAGGCGCGTCTCAATACCTCACCGCAGTCGAGGATGGGCACCACGCGCCCTTGACCCAGGATGGTCAGACCCGCCAACACGCGGGAGCCGCGCAGGGTTTCGTCCAGTGGTTTCACGACGATGTCTTGCACACCCACCAGCCGGTCGACTAGCAGGGCGCAGCGCTGGGCGGCTGCCTCGACGATGATGCCGTAGGGGCGCGTCCCATCCTGCGCCAAGCCGGCGCAACCCAGGAGGCGCCCGGCGTCCAGCGCGCGCAGGGAATCGCCACGCCAGGGACAGAGGAGCACGTGGTTGATCTCGTGCATCGAATGCTGCCGCGCCTCGATGCTATCGACCACGAAGCCAGCCGGCACAGCGTAGAGTTCGCTGTCCACGCGGAAGATCAGGGCCTTGACCAAGGCTGTGGTGACCGGCAGGTCGATGACGAAGACCGTCCCCTGCCCGGCCACGCTGCGCACGTCAATGCGGCCGCCCAGGCTCTGGACCACGTTGGCCACCACCTCCAATCCCACGCCTCGGCCGGCCAAAGTCGAGACCTCTTTGGCAGTGGAAAAGTCGGGCTGAAAAATCAGGCGCTGCAACTCGCCTTCGGGCATGCGCTCGGGACAAAGGCCGAAGGCGCGGGCCTTGGCGGCGATCGCGGCCATGTCGAGGCCCCGGCCGTCATCAGCCACCACGATGCGCGCGCGTCCCTCCAGCAAACGCGCACCCAGCAGAATCTGGGCGCGTGCCGGCTTACCCGCGCTTGCCCGTTGCTCCGCGCTCTCGATCCCGTGCGCGACCGCATTTCGCACCATATGCACCACGGGCTCGAAGAGGCGGCTGATGATGGCGCGATCCACACAGACCTGGCCGCCTTCGATGATGAGCTGGATGGCCTGCCCGCGCTCGCGCGCCAGGTCGCGCACATAGCGGGCAAAGCGACGAAACATGGTCGAAATGGGCGCCAGGCGCACGCGCAAGAGGTCGTGGCGCATCTCGAAAGTGGCCCGACCCAGCCTGGTCAGCACCTGCTCCAGCAAGGCCGCATCACTGGGCTGCGGGTGCCCGCGCGCCAGCCGGCCGGCAAAGCGCACCAGCTCCGCGTGACTGATGATGGCTTCGGCCGTCAGATCGAGCAGCCCATCTACTTCGTGATCGGCGATGCGAACCGTGGAACCGCCCCCATCCTCGTCGCTGCCGGCAAGCAGCGCGGCGGATTTCTCCGCCTCTTGGCCCGCGTCGCCGGACTGGGCCCCCTCGGCAAATGTCGGCGCGGCTTCTCGCACCGACAGCGCGCGAGGAGGGGCCGCCTCCCCTGCGACCTGCCCCGCGCACGCGACGCGCTCGAGGAACACCGCAATCGGTGCCCGGTCCGGCTCACCTTGCAACGAGTCCTGGATCGAGCGGATGAGCAGATCAGTCCCCTCCACGAGGATCTGTGTCTGGCCGGATTCCTGCCCCTCAGCGTTCCGACTGACGTGCAGGCGGGACTCCTCCAGCGCATGAGCGAGGGACTCGATGGCTCCCAGGCCCATCATGGCCGCATTGCCCTTGATAGTGTGCAGCGCGCTCTTCATCGCGCGCAGTAGCTCCTCGTCATCCTCGCCGCTGGCGTTGGCCTCTTCCAGCCGCAAGACCAGGTTGGCCACCTCGCGTGCCAGCGGCCCCGTCTCCTCGACGAAGTCTTTGATGAGGGATGCGAACAGCTCCTCCACGGCCTAGCCCATCGTGCGCATCTTGATGACGGGGCCGCCTGTCCCTCTTTCGGGGCCCGACCGCCGCAGGAATTCGTTCTCCAGCGCCAGCCCGAGCTGGAAAGCCGCCAGCTCAAAGATCTCGATGTCGCCCACCGGCCTATCGCGCGCGCCGTTGTCGAGGTAGATGATGGCGATCATCCGCTCGCTGCCGGGCACCGGCAAGACTGCAATCTCGCCAGACAGAGGCCGGTCGACCGCGTCGCGAAAAGTTCGCTGCAGTCCCGCGCTGTCGTAGCTCATGCGGCGGGTGTGACTGTCCCTCAGGCACTCGAAGAAGACACCGCTCTCGCTCACCGGGAAGGCGAGGTTCTCCGTCTTTCGCGCCAGCTCCTCACCCAGCGCGGTCTGACCAAAAGCACCCAGGGCCACCAGTTGATCACCGTCAGGCACCAGCAACACGCCGCGATCGAGCGACTCGGCCACCACATTGAGCAGATTGAGCGACACGGAGGTGGCAAGAAGCCCGGAGCGCAGATCGGCGATGATCCGCCGCAAGCGCGCGAAACTGGCGCGTATACCCTCAGCGATGGCGGTTTCGTTGCAAAGGTACTTGCGCTGGCGCGCGACGCTGCGCACGCAAGCAACCACCGCTTCGGGCCCTGCCGACGTGATGGACAGTACGCCCGCCTGATAGAGGTCGCGCAAGGGCGCGCGCCCCACGAAGAGAGCAATGACCGAGGCGCGTGGTCGCGCTCGGCAGAGTGCGGTGAGGGTTTCCACCGGCTGCGCCTGGTGGCGGAGGTCCACCACGACGATGGGCGCGGCCTCGCCCAGAAGCGAAGCCCCGGCGTCGCGCAGGCCCACCGCCGACATGCGGTCGCCGGATTCGGCCAGAATCTCATTGATCCGCGCCAGCAATTCTGCGTCGGGAGATACCAGTTGAAAGCGCAGGTGCGCTGGCACCTCGTTTCTCGCGGTGATCGCAGCATCGGAGACCGCGGGCTCGGGCGTCGCGGCCGGCTCGCCCTCAAGCCGCTTGCGGCCGCTCTTGGTGAGCACCTGCATGAAATCCTCAACCGGCTCCGACCCTTCCAGCGCAACCTCAGTCGCGGTCAGGGGCTGGCAGGCGGCGCGGGTGGACTCCCCCTCCATCGCCTGCAGGACCTCCAAAAGAACCCTCTGCGTGTCAAGGTCGACCTTGGGTGCGCCCGAGAAGCGCGACACCTCCATCATCGGAGTCAAATCGTCGATGGCGAAATCAAAGATGCCCGCGGGCCAGGCCAGCACCTCCTTGACCACGCGCTCGATCTCCTGCCCGATGACCTGCCGAATGACCTCGGGCGTGGTGGCGCCCTGCCGGACCAGGATCTGTCCGATGGCGCGCCGAGGCCGCTCCGTCTCTTGCGCCTCCAGCGCCCGCT
>PMIX01000171.1 GCA_003158395.1 Myxococcales bacterium
AGATCGCGAGGGCACGACGCCGGCGCGACTCCCGCCAGAGCGAAACAGCCGCGAGGACCACGGACAGGCCAGCGGCCACGCAGACCAGCACCAAAGCGGGCCGACCGAGCTGCGCGCCCACGGTCACGCGCCAATCAGTCAGAACAGAATGGGGCGTCACGGATCTGCGCTCCGGCTACCAGAAGCCGGTGTGCGTGACGGCACACCGAGGCATCCGCCCGCCTTCTTGCTGTCGCGTGCGTCGGAGGGAAGACCAAGCATCATGGGCAAGGCCATTCTGCCACCTTGCAAAGCAGGTGCAGGTTTTGTCTCGCCCCGGAACGGGCTAAACTATCCAGTCATGCCGTGCCTAGCCCGTCCCCTGCTGTTGCTTCTGCTCTTCTCCGCTTTGGCCCAGCCCTGGGCCTGGGCGCAAGAAAACGCCTCGCCCGTGCCGGCCTGTCCCGCGGGTAATCTCCTAGCCGGCAAGATGCCTGTGGCGTGGCAGGAGATCCAGCGCAACCTGAGCCTGCTCACCGACGAGACCGTGGCGCCCGAGGGCGCGGTGTGGGACGCATCCCTGGCCGCCCTCTTTGAAACCGGCGCGTCCACCGTGACCTGGGATCTGGGCCAGGTGGTGAGCGTACGTTTGCTGGCCATCCAGGCCGACGCCAACGACACCTACAACGTCTGGGGATCTCTCGACGGCAAGGAGTACAAGGTGATGGGGCAGATCGACCCCGTCACTGGACACGGGTTGCGTATGCGCACCCTCGACGTGGGCGGCATGGCCGCGCGTTTCTTGCGCGTGGGCGAGGGCAAAGGCGACAGTTTCTACTCAGTCTCCGAGGTCGCGGCCTATTGCCAGACGCCCACGCCGTTTCCGCCGCAGATGAAGGTCGTGGATGCACCCGCGGCCACGGCCCCCAAGAACTACCTCGACTACTTCAACAACGACGCCAGTGCCCGCTGGGAGATGATCTTCGCCATGTTGGGAGCGATCCTGCTGTGGTGGGAGCGTCGTCTTGTTGGCCTGGGCATGGCGGCCTTCAAGCTGCGTCTGCGCCGGATTCTCCTCGGGGTGATGGGGGTGCTGGCCTTCCTGACGTTCTTCAATTTCGGCTTCTGGCACTTTCCCAACTTCGTGCACGGCTGGGACACCTTCCACTACTACATCGGCTCGAAGTATTTCAAAGAGTTGCACTACGAGCGCCTCTACGAGTGTGTAGCCACCGCAGATTCCGAGGAGCCGGGTCTCCGCCGCCGGGTCGAGCTACGCAAGATGACCAACCTGCGCACCAATGTGGTGGAGACCACGGCCAATATTCTCGCCCATCCCGAGCGCTGCAAGCAGCACTTCACCGACGCGCGCTGGGCATCGTTCAAGCACGATCTGGCCTATTTCCGCACGCTGGAAAACCCACGCCGGTGGGACGATGCCCAGACGGATCACGGGTTCAACGGCACGCCGGTGTGGGCCATCCTGGGCACGGTCCTGTCCAACCTGGCACCGGCCAGCCGGCTTGACATCCTCTTGCTCGACGCCATCGACGTCGTGCTGATCACCATCATGGCGATCCTCATGTGGTGGGCGTTTGGCTGGCGCACGGTGTCCGTGGCTCTCATCGTGTTCGCTACCAACTTCCCGTCACGTTGGTATTGGATAGGCGGCTCGTTTCTGCGTTGGGACTGGCTCTTCTGGATGGGCGTGGGGGTTTGCCTGGTGAAGAAGGAGCGACACTTCTGGGCCGGTGCCGCGATTGCGTACGCCGCGCTCCTGCGCATCTTCCCCGGGTTCCTCTTCGCGGCGCCGCTGATTGCACTGGGCACCCACTACGTGAAAACGCGCGAGTGGGATCGCCGCTACCTGCGCCTGATCATGGGCGCCGCCGTGGCCGTGGCCGTCCTGGTACCCGCCAGTTTCGCAGTAACTGGCAGCCCGCGCATCTACCCGGAGTTCCTGCGCAATACGGCCAAGCACTCGGAGACCCCCCTGACCAACCACATGGGGTTGCGCACCGTGATCGACTTCCGCCCCGCCGAGGCGGCCAATCGCATGAACACACCCGCCATGGTGGATCCGTGGCTGCGCTGGAAAGAGGCGCGCCTCAAGGCCTTCCACGAAGGCCTGCCCCTTTACCTGTCGCTGGTGGCTTGCTACTTGGTGCTGATCGGGCTGGCCATTCGCAAGGTCGAGCCCTGGGTGACGGTGGCGTTGTCGGCAACCGTGATCTCATTTGGCTCCGAACTGACTTGCTACTACTACGCCTTCCTCATAATTCCGGCCTTGCTGTACGCGGTGGTTCCCCGTGCCGGCGAGTGGCTCCTGTGGCTGACGGCGCTCACCCAGTTCTTGGGCTGGGCGCCCATCAACCATATGCCGCACTGGCTACAAGTTCTCATGCCGGCTTCGCTGAGGCAGAGTTCCTTCGTCACCAACTTCAGCATGCCCAACGGGCTCGACGAGCAATACACCTGGATGTCGGTGGGCACCCTGATCGTCTTCGTGCTGATCGCCCGGGAGTTGATGCTGGCACGCCAGCCGGCCTTGGCGTTTGAGCCGGCAGAGCCTGACACGAACCCTGGCAAAGGGGTGATCGCAGTGGAGCCCGCGGCAGCCACGGCCCTCGCGCCCGTTGCCGCGCGAGCCTCGCGCCCGCAGCGCGTGGACTCACGCGCGAGAACGCGAAAGCGCAAGAGGCGGTAGCTTTTTGACCTGTGCCGCCACCGCGCGGCTCAGAACACATCGCAGCCTGACGGCCTACCGCCCCGGCAGCGCGGCTGAGCGTCAAGGAGATGACTTCGACAATGTGCCGCTAGAGCTCGCCTTCGCGCCCGCAACTTTACAAGTGCTGCCGCTTGCGCTTGCCAGGGTGTATTCGAATTGCGTCGTCATCTGCCATGGGGTTGTGCTGGCGTCGATGGTGTCGGTTCTCTGAAATGGAGCCGCGCTGGTGCACCCAGGAGTAAGGCTCGCCGCAGTGCTCGATGTCGTACAGGTG
>PMIX01000099.1 GCA_003158395.1 Myxococcales bacterium
TTCCACATCGGCGTTGGCATGGCTAGTCCGCCCGTGCCCAACATCTTCATCGTGAAGTAGGCTCGTCGAGTATGAAGCCGGCTGTCGTGCCTGGTGGCTTCACCAGGGTGGCAGCCGGTTTCTTTTTGGCCGGGGCGGTCCGCACTTTCACGCCCGTCCACGAAAACAGCCAGCGCGCCCGGAGGGAATTGAACCCCCAGCCCTCGGCTTAGAAGGCCGATGCTCTATCCACTTGAGCTACGGGCGCCCAAAGGGAAAGTATCACGCCGCCTCGCCTCCCGCACGCGGGTTGGGCGACCGCAGGTCGCCCCTACCCAAGACGTGATGCGGGTGATACGCGGACGGCCGAAGGGGCGACATGCGGTCGCCCCGCACGAGAGATAGTGCTTTATGGTTGGTCGCCAAGCACGTCACGCACCTTGGCAATCAACTCATCATTTGTGTAGGGCTTTTGAATGAAGCCCGCCAGACCCTTGCCGGCAAACAGATTGACCACGTCTTGCTCGTTGTAGCCCGAGCTGAGGATGACCTTGACCGTCGGCTTGATCATGCGCAGCTCGTGGAAGCACGCCTCGCCATCGAGATGGGGCATGGTGAGGTCGAGAATGACCAGATCCACTTCGGCCGTGACCCGCTGGAAGATATCGACCGCCTGGCGGCCATCCTCGGCGGTGAGAACGGTGAACCCGACCCGCTCCAGCATACGCCTGGTCAGGGTGCGCACGGTCTCCTCGTCGTCGACCACGAGCACTTGGCCCTGGCCCTTCCAGGTTCGTGCGCTGGGCGCGGTGCTCGCGATCTCGTGCGCCTGGGCCTGAGCGGCCGGGAAGAGCAATTTGAAGGTCGAGCCGCGGCCGACCTCGCTGTAGACCTTGATGGCGCCTCTGTGACCGCGCACGATGCCCAGCACCGCGGCCAGTCCCAAGCCGCGGCCGGTGAACTTGGTCGTGAAAAAGGGATCGAAGATGCGATCCTGTGTGGCNNCACCGATGGCTTCCGAGGCGTTGAGGATGAGGTTCATGATCGTCTGCCGCATCTGCGTGGCGTCGGCCTCGACCGCGGGCAGGCTCTTGGCGAAGTGGTACTTGAGCACGACCTTCTTGCTGATGCTGACCGACAGCAGGTGTCCCATCTCCTGCACCAGCTCCATCACATCGAGCGGCTGCACCAGGAAGCGTCCCTTGCCGCTGTAGGCGAGGAGCTGGCGGCACAGCTCGGCCGCGCGCCGAGCCCCGGTTTCGATGGCTTCCAGGCTCTCGCGCGCCGGTGCGAGCGGTGACAGTTCGGCCAGCGCCAGATCGGCGTTGCCCAGGATGCCGGTCAACAGGTTGTTGAAGTCGTGCGCGANNCGCGATGCCGCCGGCAAGCACGCCCAGGCTTTCCAACTTCTGGCTGTGAAGGACCTGCTGTTCGAGGTTGCGCTGGTCGGTGATGTCTTGTCCCCCGGTGAGAATGAGTGTCTGCTCACCCATGTCCACCCGGCGCGCCGAAATCCGCATGATGACGACCTTGCCATCTTTGCGCCGGAGCCTCGTTTCCAGGCCGGCGCTCTCTCCCTTCTGCACCAGCTCGCTGTACATGGCCTCACGCCGCTTCGGATCGATCCACAACCCGATCTCGGTTGGGATGTGTCCCACCAGTTCCACCTCGGGATAGCCTGCGACCCGGCAGAACGCATCGTTGCACCTCAGCAGACGGCCATCGGGCAAAGAAACAGTGAGCGGATCCGGCGCGAAATCGAAGAGCCTGCGAAACCACTCCTCGCTCTTCTTCAGGGCCTCGTCATGTCGCTGCTGCTCCGACACGTCGAGAAAGATCGTGGCAAAGAAGCCAGGACCCAGGGGCGCGATGCTGATCTCGAAATGACGGGCAAGGGGGAAAAAATGGACCGTCAGCCTGGACGCCCGGCCGGACTGGGCCACGGCGGAGAACTCGGCGAAGTACGGCGGCTCCGGCGTACCATAGGCTTCGGTGGCCAGCTTGCCGACGACTTGCTCCGGCGGCAGGCCAGTGCACGCCTCATACTGCGGATTGACGGCAAGGATGCGGTAGTTGACGGGCTTGCCGGCGGCGTCGCACACTACTTCGTGCAGCGCCACCCCCTCCGCCATATGGCGAAAGAGAGAGCCTAGAAGCCTCTCGGCGTCGATCTGCACGTTGGGCATGAAACTGTGGTCGTCCATCCGGCCTCCAATCAGACGGCTGACCCCGAGCGACTACGGCCGACGTCGCTGGCCTTAGTCTATCACCACCTGCGAACATCGGTTGGAGAACCGCCATGACGGTGAACCGTCGCCCGTGGCTGCGGCGTTGTATGCTGGGGCCATGTTTACCTTTGCGCCCAGCGGGCGCTCCCTCGTGCATTGCGGACTGCTGTGCCTCGTTGTCTTCACCGGGTGTCGCAAGCCGCCGGCCGAGGTCGTGGTCTTCCACGCCTCCAGTTTGACGGCTGTGCTGGGGGACGCGGCGGAGAAGTTCCAGCGCGAAAATCCGCGCGTCCGTGTGCGGCTTGAGCCGAGTGGTTCCCAGGTTGCTGCGCGCAAGGTGGTCGAGCTGGGAATGCGCGCCGACATCGTGGCCGTGGCTGACGCCGGAATCATCAGCAAGATGATGATCCCGCGCCATGCGAGCTGGAACGTGATATTCGCGACCAACGAGATTGTGCTGGCGCACAAGGATCACAGCCGGTTCACCGACGAGATCAGTACCCAGAACTGGCCGAACGTGCTTGCTCGGCCAGGCGTGCGCCTGGGCCGGGCTGATCCCGACACCGCGCCCCTGGGGTACCACACCCTGCTGGCGTGGCAGCTTGCGGAAAAGTCGGGGACCTACGGTGCCGCAGGCGTGGACTTGGTGGCGCGGCTCTCCGGCCAATGCGCCAAGGAACATGTGACCCACGACGAGGCTGAGCTGCTTGACTCTTCTCGAGGCCCGCGCGGTCGACTATGCGTTTCGTGTTTCGTTCCACGGCCGAGGACCATCACCTGAAGATCACCGCGCTTCCGGCGCACCAGAATCTCTCGCAGCCCGAGCTGGCCGCACACTATGCCAGCGTCAGCGTCGAGGTCCGCATGAAGCAAGGGGAAGGCAAAGCGCGTATCATCGGTGGGCCAGTCACCGATGGCATCACCATCCCGGCCGACGCACCCCAGGCCGCCCAGGCGCGGCGTTTCGTGGCCACGCTGCTGGGCGAGGGTGGCAGACGCCTCTTGGAGAGGCGTGGCTTCCATCCGGCCAGGCCCGTTTGGTGCAGTCCCTGCACAGCGCTTCCCGATGAGCTAAGCTCCCTCGTGGTGCAGAAACCGTGAAGTTGGCAGCCAAACAAATCGGCGCCGCCATCGTGGCGCTGGCTGCCATCCACCTTGGGTTGGGCTTCTTGCCCGAGCCGCCCTTCTCGGTGGCCATGAACTTGGTGCTGTTCTTCACCAACCTGTTCGTGTTTCACGCGGCAGCCGCAACCCTGGCCCGGCGCTCGGCGCGCACGGTGGGGCTGTTTCTCGTCGGCTACTTCGTTCTCTTCCTGCTCGTGCTGGTGTTACTCGGCAAGACGCCGCTTTTCATTCTGCTGGTGGTTGCCTATGCCAGCCTGTTCGCCTCGCCGGTCTTGCTTGGGTTCTTTGCCATCTTCGTGCTGTCGTTTGTGCTCTTGCAGCCTTATGCCTTCGAGACATTTATTCCGCTGGCACTCATCTACAGCACGCTGTGGCGCGTGCGACGGGTAACGTCGCGCTTCGTTCGTCTTTGCCTGGGCGGTGGTCTGGTGGCTTTTGGCGTGGTGTTGTTTCCCATCATTCACCTGGCGACCGAGGACTCGGTGCAGACCCTGTGGAGCACGTTTCTTCGTCCCGAGGTACGCGAGGCCCTGTGGATGAGCCTGGTGTCGTCCACGGTGGCCACGCTACTGGTGGGGCTGGCGGGCATTCCTCTGGCCTACGGCCTGGCCCGCGTGAACTTCCCGGGCAAGCGCTGGGTCGAGTCGCTGGTTGACGTGCCTATCCTGGTGCCGCAGTCGGTGGCTGGAGTCGCGCTCATCGTGTTGCTCGGCCCTGGCAGCGTTTTGGGCGGGGTTCTGGAATCCTTGCACCTGCCCATCTCAGGATCGCTCGCGGGCGTGGTTATTGCCCAGGTCTTCGTGGCCTCGCCCTTCCTCATCAAGACGACCATGACGGCCTTTGAATCGGTGCCGGTGCGTTTGGAGCTGGCCTCGCGCAGCCTGGGCGCCTCGCCGGCGGCGACCTTCTGGCGCATCTCGTTGCCTCTGGCCTCGCGTGGAATTCTGGTCGGCGCCACCCTGGCCTGGGCGCGCGCCATCAGCGAATTCGGCTGCATCGTCTTGTTCGCCAGCTCGCCGGTCACGGCGCCCGTGTTGGTGCACACCGAGTTTTTGCGCGCGGGTGTTTCGGAGAGCCGGCCTATCGCCGTGCTGCTGCTTGTGATCTGTCTGTGGGTGTTCGTCATGCTGCAATTCGGGCAGACCCTGATTCCCTTTGCCCTGCAACGGCCGCGTCGGGAGCGCCGTCCATGATCGAGATCCAGCACTTGGGCTGTCGGTTCGGCGATTTTGCCCTCGAAGACGTGTCCCTGCGCATCGGCAAAGGGGAATACTGGGTGTTGCTCGGCCCCAGTGGCTGCGGCAAGTCGGTGCTGCTGCAGACCATCGCCGGCTTCTTTCCACCGACGGCTGGCCGCATCCTGGTCGACGGGCGCGATGTCACGGCGCAAGCACCCGAACAGCGCAACATTGGCCTCGTGTTTCAGCAGGCGGCGCTGTTCCCACACCTTTCCGTGCGTGGCAACATCGAATATGGGCTGCGGGCTCACCGGGTGCCTGCGGCCGAAGCGCGTCGCACCGTCGACGAGTTGATTGACCGCTTGGGTCTGGCCGCGGTGCTGCCCCGGCCGGTCGCCACTCTGAGCGGCGGGGAGGCGCAGCGGGTGGCCATCGCACGTGCCCTGGCGGTGCGGCCGGTGCTTCTGTTGCTGGATGAGCCGCTGAGCGCGCTGGATCACAACGCGAGGCTGGAGCTGCAGGCCGAGCTGGCTCGGCTGCACAAGCAGCTGGACCTAACCACGCTGCACGTGACCCACAGCCGCGACGAAGCGGCGGCCTTGGGCGATTTCTTGGCCGTGATGCTGGGCGGACGGGTGATTCAGACTGGCACGCTGGCCGATTTGCGCGAGAAGCCGCGCTGTCCTTTTGTCGCGCGCTTTCTCGGGCTGGACCCGTCGTCGGCTGTGTCCCGGCCGCCTTGCGCCGCGGCCTGCCTTGACCAGCCGGGGTGCGTTCCGTGCGTGAGCGTCGACGAAAAGGGGCAGAGATGATGCGACTCGGGGACGCCGGCTCGGCTCCGGCGTGTCAGACTTGCTGTCAATTGATCGGTTCGTGAGGCCAGCCCTTTCGTAGCACCATGCAGCCTGAACGTCTCCCCCTGGGCAAGGTCTTCAACGTCCCCTTCCTTTCGCTGGACGGGACGAGCGTGGAGATGGCATCGCTCATCTTCCTTTTCCTCGTCGTGATCGCCATCAGTGGTATCCAGCGCCGGCGCCAGCTCGTACGCCGTTTCGTGCAGGGTGGGTCGTTCCTGGTCTTCTACTACGTCGTCTACTCGTGCCTGGGCGTGTTCGGCATGATCCGCAACGGGCTCTATGGGGTGACCCTGCTCGGCACGGCGTATTCCGAGTCGTTCTACTGGTTGGCCCTTCCGGTCGCGGTCATCTCGGTCACGCTGTTGCACGGACCTGTCTTCTGCGGCTGGATATGTCCCACGGGAACCATGCAGGATTTGGCGGGCTGGCTGCGCAAACGCTTCCCCCGGCGCCAGCGGCCGCTGACGCGCCGCTGGCTGATTGGACTGACGGTTTTTGTGGCGGGCTTCCTCGTGCTGATGATTTGGCTGGGGAGAAGGAGGCAATTGCTGATCGAGGACTCCAGCGTGCACTTCGCGGCCATGCTGATCCTGCTCTGCTACTTGGTGCTGGCGGGCGTGATTGATGATCTTCCCTCGCGCAAACTGCGTCTAGTGAGCTTGGCGGCCATTTTCGTCACCGCCGTGTCGCACTTGGTGGTGACCTCGCCGATGCACTTCGCTTTTACCGCGCGCGACGACAAAGCGTCTGCGGTCACCACCCTGGTGATCCTGGTTTCGTCGCTCTTCGTTCTTCGCTCCTGGTGCCGCTATCTCTGCCCCTGGGGTTACTTGATGGGCTTTCTGCACCGATTTTCGCGCTTGCGCATCCAGCAGACCCCTGGTCGCTGCACAGAATGCGGCGTGTGCGGCACGACCTGCGATGTGGCCGCAATCAAGAACGGTGTGGTTCGCCTGGACCAGTGCCAGTTCTGCTACTCCTGTGTGGATCATTGTCCCAACGGCGGGTTGCGCGTGGTCGACATGTGGAGTCAGCAGGGCGAGAAGTCCGCGGTTCCCGCAAGGAAGGCGGAGGATCCCGCGTGAGAAGGGCCGGGAGCCTCGGGCGGCCATCACTGGTCGTTCTCGGTGGAGCCGTCTTTGGTGCCATTCTGTGGTCGGCGCCCGGACAGGGCCGCGCCCAGGCCTGCACGTTGTGGTCGCAGAGCCGTTGCGATGCCCAAAACACGGCAGCCATCGAACTAGACGCGCCAGCGAGCGAGCCAGCCCGGGCCTGGAGCTTCGACGGCAGCGGCCGTGTGTGGGGCTACGAGCCAGGCATGACCGTGTGGTCCTCGCCTGCCCTGGCCCTGGTCGAGGGGCGGGCTCTGCTGGCCGTGGGAAACTACGACCACACCCTGTACGCGCTGGATGCGGCCACCGGCGAATCGCTGTGGAAGTTCACCACCGGGGGGCCGGTATACGCCGCGCCGGTGTTCTTCCGCGAGGGCGACCGCATGCTCCTTCTTGCCGCCTCGACCGATCGCCTGGTCTACGCGATCGATGCCGCCACCGGCCGGCAGGTATGGGTCCATTCCGTCGAGGACTACCGGCCTACCTTAGGCGGCGCTCGGCTGGCCGCCCCTTGTGTGGGTGGAACCGGGCAAAGTGACAATGCGGTCTTCGTAGGCTACTGGGTTTGGGATCGTTCCCTGGCCAACAGCCTGCAGAAAAGCGGCGTGCTCGCCCTGGCCCTGGCCGACGGCAAGCCCCTCTGGCGTCAGGAGCTGGGAGACAACGATCTCAGTGCGCCCATCTTCGTACGCACCGCCGGTCACGGGCAGCTCTTCCTCGGCTCGGCCAATGGCAATGTCTACGCGCTGGATGCCGGGACCGGCGCCGTGCAGTGGAGAAAGACCGAGCTCGACGCGGTTCGCAGCCCGCCCGCATTCTTCGTCTCGTCGTCAGGCCCACTCGTGGTCACCGGCTCCAAGTACGGCACAGTTCGCGGCCTCGACGCAGCCACCGGGGCCGAGCGCTGGAACTACAAGACCGGCGATCGCATCACCGGTTCGCCGGCCATCCTGGTCGAGCGGGGCTCGGCGCGCGCGTTCGTCCCTTCCTACGATGGGTTCTTGCACGCGCTCGACGCATCGAACGGCTCGCTGCTTTGGCGCTTCGCGGCCCGCGGTGGTTTGTTTTCGTCTCCCGCGCTGGTGGACTCGGGCCGAGAGGCGATGGTACTTGTCTTGGGCTGGGACAACCTGTTGCACGCCGCCGCGCTCAAGACTGGCGCGCCGCTCTTTTCTGCCTTTACCGGCCGGCCGCTCTGGAACGTCGCCGGGATGGATGACAGCAACTGGTCGTCGCCGGTTGCCGGTCGCATCTCCGACCGCTGGATGGCCTTTGTGGGCAGCTACGATGGAACCCTGCGCGCCCTGCCGCTCGGGGAGGCCGACCGGGCGCCGCCGGATCTCGGTTCCAATCGCTGGTTCTGGCTGTCCTTCCCTTTGGTGCTGATTCCGTTCCTGGCGCTCGCCCTCGGGCTTACCAGTCGCGAACGACGGCGGCAGCGGGCTCGGGCGACTCCAGCTCGGTAGCAGACTACCTGCGCCCTCGGCGGACGACAAACCAGGCCGCGACCACCAGCAAGGGAACAACGAGATACGCGAGGTAGTGCAGGCGCGAAGGCGCCGGTCGCACGCTCCCTTTGGCCAGCCGGATCATGCCGCTGTCCTCCGGGATCTCGCGCATTTCGGTGTTGATCCTCAAATCGAAGTTCACCAGAGGCTTGCCGGCCACCGAGGCAGAGAGAAAGAGGGGATGCTCACCCTCACGCACGCCGGGTGCGCGGACAAAGGTCAGGGTGAAGTCCACCAGTTCGCCGGGCTGCAGGCTGGGCAGCTGCGCGGGCGTTGCATCAACACTACACGCTGGGCTGTGTCCGGACAGAACGAAGGCGTCCATGGGCTTTGTGGAGATGTTCATGAGGGTAACCCTGGCCTGACTGATGATCCCGCGCAGCCTCGCCAACATAGGGCCGTGAACGGAGAGGCCAGCGTTCTCGGTTGAGTCCACTGCTGCGATCTCCATGGCCGTGCGTCCCTGGGGTGTGCGGATGCGGAGGTCCGCGCGGTGGTCGATCAGTGCCTTGGCCACCTTGCCCTGTCGAGCCGTATGAAGTGGAGTCCTACCGCGATCGTCGAGGGCGTTGACCTCTGCGCCGGCTGTGACCAGCACGGCGACAACCTTGTCGTCGGCCGCGAGGTGCAAAGGGGTCATCCCGTAGGCGTTGCGGGCGTCAACGCGAGCGCCGCGTCGGGTGAGCAGGCCAGCCACCTCAGCGTGTCCTCTCAAGGCAGCCCAGTGCAACGGTGTCATGTCAAAGCGTGCACGGGCATTGGGGTCAGCGCCCCGGTCGAGCAGCAGGGCTGCAGCGTCTGTCCACCCGTGGGCAGATGCAAAGTGCAGGGCCGTCCAGTCAGAGGCGTCCCTTTCGTCTACCGGGGCTCCCCCCGCCAGCAGGGATCGCACAGCGTCAGTCTGCCCAGTAGCTGCAGCTTGCGTCAAGGCCGGCGAAGCAGTTGCCGCACTGTCCTCCGTGGCCGCGTGGGCCAATCCGAGTACATGCGAAGATGAAAACGCGGCCAGAAACAAAAATGGACCGACTTTCAGAGGTGCTGGCACTACAGTAATGTCAAGCTTACGTGACATCGACCGTCTTTGCGAGATGTGGATAGAAGACGACGACCAGAGAGCCACCCCCCCTTTGAAGGAGTTATGGGCATGAGCATGCGCACGAAGTTTCTGCTCGGGACATTCTTGGCGATCTCCATCGCGCCTTTGGCGGCCCACGCCCACTGGTGCAACGACATGTGGTCATCGGCATACAACATCGTGGTCCGCCCGGCCACCGACACGGTCACCGTGCCGGCAAGCGGTTCGGGCAGTTTGGACATCTATGTCCAGAACAACATGGGCTATCAGCTCACGTCGTTCACGCTGACCGCGACCATGGGTTCGGGCACAATAACCGCGACCAGGGGGACGCAGACGACGGCCGGCGTCCTTCTACCGGGCGAGAAATCCAAGTACACGCTGGCAATCACCAAGTCGGGTGGCGGCGCTGTTTCTATCGGGGACATCTCGTTCGCAGTCAAGTTCGGGAACTCCGGCCAGAGCGCGGATTACCCCGCAGGGGGAGGCAAGGCCGTGATGATTCGCGAGACAAGTGGAACGCTCGTGCCTGCCGCGCCCCCGCCTGGCATTGGCAGCGGACTCGACATGTCGCGGCAGATTCAGTACGCCGCCGAGGCTGACTTCAGTGGTGGCAGTACTGGCCTGAACAACCTGATGTCCCTTTACTGCGCCGGTCGCGGATCGTGGGGCGCCAACGATGCCTCGGTCATCACGGGTGCGTGCTCGGGCACTGCCACCGACTGCACCAAGGCCACGCGGGCGCTGACCTCCGGCACTGGCACCAAGTATGACTACACGAAGCTCTGGGCAGCGATCGATCTGGGCGCGCGCA
Source organism: Myxococcales bacterium (assembly GCA_003158395.1). GTDB lineage: Bacteria > Myxococcota_A > Polyangia > Fen-1088 > Fen-1088 > Fen-1137. The sequence continues at coordinate 9,877 of PMIX01000099.1, forward strand.
AGAGTGGGCTGGGCGCCAATCTCGCCACCCTGCGGACGCGGCTGCAGTGCGGGGCCGGCGACGCAAATGTGGCTTTTGCTGGGGTGGCCATGATGGTACTCGGCTTCTTGGGCGATGATCCCACGGCGCGCACCTTCCTGGTGGGAAAGACAACGGACGCAACCGTAGGCACGATCGCCAAGGCTGCGTTGATGCTATTCAGCGCAGCCGACGCGACTCAGTACGACTGCGGGACGGCGGGGACCTCGTCTTCAAGCGTATACGTGAAGGCGGCCTGCCTCGCCGCGAAAGCCATAGCGAATAACGACGACGCCTCAGCAACGACCTTGATAGGCATGGTGAAGTGGAGCGAACCCGATACCGACAATGCCCAGGGACTCTATCCAGCGCAGCTGCTGTCACTTACGGCCTGGGCTCGCCGCGTCTGGGCGGCAAATGCAGGAGACACCGGGGAGGTATCATTCTATGCGGGCGCTACCCCAAGTGGTGGGAGCACTGGCACCGGCGCTGGCGGGAGCACTGGGGCTGCCAGCGGCGGGAGCACCGGGATGGCCACTGGCGGGAGCACTGGGATGGCCGCTGGCGGGAGCACCGGGATGGCCACTGGCGGGATTATGGCCACGGGCGGGAAGAGCGGGACTGCCAGCGGCGGGACCACAGGGACACCCACTGGCGGGAGCACAGGGACGCCGACTGCCGGGATCATGGCCGCGGGAGGAAAGAGTGCGACTGCCAGCGGAGGCAGCGGGACGCCGACTGCGGGGAGCCCGAGCGGTGGCGCTAGTGGCCAGGCAGAAAACGGCGGGTCGCAGGGCAGCGGAACCGCGAACCAGAGCGAATCTGCGAGCGGGTGCAGCTGCCGCTTTGCCCCGTCTGGCCAGGCCCCGATCGGCCTGCTCTTGGCGGGCGTGGGACTGGCGCTGGCTGTGCGTCGCCGCCGCCATCGTTAGTTCAGGGGAACTGCCTCGATTCACCCGCCGTTCGGACCATGGACGGCGGGTGGGAGTTCTCGACTATCTGCGGTTGAACCGGGATCACGGCTTGACTTGTGCCCTGGCTGCGCGGCATACATTCGCCCTCGACCACACTGCGCCCGTAGCTCAACTGGATAGAGCACCGGCCTACGAAGCCGGGGGTTGCCTGTTCGAGTCAGGCCGGGCGCGCTGGGCTATTGGAGTGGCTACGATCGATCAGAGACCAGCGTGATCTTTGTGATCTCGGCGCGCGTCCCCAGGCGCATGGGTGGTCCCCAGTATCCGGTTCCCGGGCTCACGTAGAGCTGCGTCCCGCCCACGCGATGGAGCCCTTCCAGGAAGGGCTGCTGCAGGCGAACCAGGTAGGTGAAGGGCCAGATCTGCCCGCCGTGAGTGTGGCCGGCCAGCATGAGCCCGACCCCGGCTTGCGCGGCCGAGTAGATGGCTCGCGGTTGGTGTGAGAGCAGGATCACCGGGCGACGTGGATCATGGCCGGCGAGGGCGCGCGCAAGGTCTGGCCCACCGTCTGGCTCAATGCTGCGGCCATTCCAGTCTTCGATGCCAGCCAGCTCCCAGCCTCCACCTTTGTCGGCGTCGAGGACAACATGCTCGTTTCTCAGCACGCGGATGCCCAAGCGGTGCAACTCGGGCAGCCATTCGCGCAGACCCGAGTAATACTCGTGGTTGCCTGTGATCATAAAGACGCCCAGGCGCGCCTGCAGGCCAGCCAGGGGGAGCGTATCTTCGCGGACCGATCCGAACCGACCTTCCACCAAGTCGCCTGTAATTGCGATGACGTCCGGGGTAAGGGCGTTGGCGCGGCGGACAACGTCGTCGGCGAAGCGGCGACTCTTGGTCGCCCCGATGTGCAGGTCAGTCAGTTGGACGATTGTGGTTCCTGCCAAGGCCGGCGGGAGACCGGGGACCGCGATGCGAAGCTCTCTCATGACTGGGGCACGCAACCCCTGAAAGATCGAGTAGGCCCCGACCAGGGCGCTCGCCGCAACCGCGGTGGCAGCCAACAGTCGGACCAGCAGGAGTCGCGTGGCGGGATCGAGTTGCGGCCGGGCGGACACCGCCCTGCCCATAGCGAAAACCAGCCTGAGCACGTCGGTCGCCACCAGGGCCGCCAAAAGGAGCAGCATCAATCCAAGCCAGATGTATCCGGGCCAGGCAGCAAGGGCGGCCCACGGCCGTGGCATCAGCCTGGGCGCCATCAGTGAAACCGGCACCGAAAGGGCGAACGCGATACAGGCTAGAGTTGCCCACGTGCGGTAGGGCTGGGGCATCTGTGTCTCGCGCACGAGCCGCACCCAGAAATAGGAATGTATGCCGGCCAGGATGGCGAGCGCGAAGAGGAAGAACGTGATGAACCGGTAGAGCAGAGGCAGGCCTCCCAAGAATTCAATGCGTCATAGAAGAAGATGGCGACCGGGACCGCTGACGTAGTCGTTTATGGGGCGCCACTTCTGAGATTCGGTCGAGCATTTCAAAGAGTCGATCAAGGAACGGGCCCGGCGTTATTCTACCTAGCATGTGACGCGCCTGATGCCCCGGGGATTCGGGATGCCGAACACGACACACGTGTGGCAAAGGTGTCGCGGTTGCGATGGATCTTCGTGCGCGTTCCCTGGGAACTCGTTGGAAATCCAAGGACAATCGGCTGCCACCGGGCCATGTGCGTTGGTACGCGTGGTGCATCGTCAAGAGGTCGCCATGAACCCAGCTACCTCTCTCGCCGTGAAAGACACAGCTTGTTATTCTTGCGATGTGAGCGTCTCCCCAGCCTTGGGCGCTCTGCGTAGTTCGGGCTGGTTCTCCGGACTCTCCGCCACTGCGCTAGCTCAACTCGCGAGCACGGCGTCTATTCGTTCATTTGGCTCAAAGCAGCAAGTTTCGCTGGATGGTCCCTGGCTCGGGGCCGCAGCGCTGGTCGTGCGGGGCAGCATTTGTGCCGTGCGCAAGACCGACGGTTCACGCGAGCTCACTCTGGAGACGTTCCGGGCTGGCGACTTTCTTGTTGATGAGCTGCTCCATCCTGACGTCGCCCTGTCCAGCGACAGCTTGGTCGCTGCCGAAACCAGCGTGCTGCTTCTGCTTCCAAGACAGGAATTCCTGGCTGTGACTCGCACCATGCCCGAGGTTGCGCTAGCCTTGGTGCGCGAGTTCGAGCGGCGCTTGAGCAGGGTCAAGGCTCTTGCTTGGGGGCTTGCCACGACCGACGTGGAGAGCCGGTTGTATCGCTTGCTTCTCAGTCTGGCTCGGGATCAGGGCGAAGTTGGAGCCGGCGGCACTGTCATCGCGCGTTTTCCCACGCAAAGGGATTTGGCCGGTCGAATCGGCGCGTGTCGCGAGACTGTCTCGCGCATCGTGGCTGACTTGGCTCGGCAGGGCCTTCTGATTTCGCAGGGACGTCGGCTGACCCTGATGCCGCGTTTTTTCGCCCTGGCAGGGGCGGCCGAGGCGGTGTAGCGCTTCACCTTCGAAATCCCGCGGCAGGCGAGGTGAAGGGGCGGACGGCCCCGAAAGAGCAGGTCTTTCCACGATCGAGCCGCGCACCCAATCGGGGCGGTCGGCGGCGGTCGTGGCCGTGGTCCTTCTGCGGCTATCGAGGGATTGTGGATCTCGGCCCGAGATTGACGCTATACCCACCGGGTGTGACAATCCGTCGAGCCTTGAACGCGCAGTCGACCAGAGCATCCCTCGGGCTGTTATCATCAGCGGCGGATTCGTCCGCCCTGCGCGCGCCTGAGGCCACCGGGCTTGCGGTTCGGCAAGCTGATCTTCGCACGTCGATCCGGCCCACGGTGGCGGAGATCGATTTGGGTGCCCTTTGTCGCAATGTCGCGCGCGTGCGCGCCATCGTAGGTCCGAAGGTGGCCATCTATGGCGTGGTCAAGGCGGATGCCTATGGACATGGCGCTGTGGCGGTGGCGGGCGTGCTCGCACCCTTGGTTGACGCGCTTGCGGTTTCCCTGGTCGAGGAAGGTCTTGAGCTTCGCGGTGCGGGCCTCACCTGTCCGATCCTGGTGCTGGGTGCCTACTACGGTCACACCCACTCCGAGGTGCTGGAAGAAGGCCTGACACCGGTCATCTACGACATCGGTGAGTTGCAGCGGTTCGGCAGCGCGCCTCGGGGACGCAGGCCGAAGCGCGGTCAGGACGAAGCGGGGGATAGGGTCCAGCAGCGCTGGCCCGTGCACGTGAAGATCGACACGGGCATGAACAGACTGGGCATCCAGCCTCAAGCGTTGCCCGCATTTCTCGACATTGCGGCTCGCTATTCGCACCTGGAGTTGACCGGAGTTTGCACGCACTTCGCATCGGCTGACCTGAAACGTTCTGGTGCCACGCGCGAGCAGATCGTCCGCTTTGAGCGCTGCCTTCTCGCCGCGGCCGCCCGCGGGGTGGTTCCCGAGGTCGTCCACGCGGCCAACAGCGCCGCGGCGGTGCGTTTTCCCGAGGCGCGCTACCGCGCCATCCGGCCCGGGCTTGCCCTCTACGGCGCCATGCCGTCGGCGGTGGTGGCTCGTCCCGAGTTGGAGCCTGTGCTTGCTCTCCGTACCAAGATCATGGCGTTGCACGAAGTGGCCGCTGGGCAGGGGGTAAGCTACGGCGGCCTGTGGCGTCCAGTGCGCAAGGCGCGAGTGGCCACCTTGCCTATCGGCTACGCCGATGGCTATCCCAGGCACATTCGTGGTGCCGAGGTCCTCATCCGGGGTCGCCGCGCGCCCGTGGTCGGCGCCGTCTGCATGGACATGATGATGGTCGATGTGAGCCGGGTACCGGGTGCGTCCGTGGGCGACTCCATCACTCTGATCGGGTGCGACGACCGAGCAGCCATCACCGTCGACGAGGTCGCCCGCTGGGCTGACGCCGCCAGCTACGAGATCCTGTGCGGGATCTCCAAGCGCGTCCCGCGCATCTACCGGGCCTCCGGAACGGACGCGCGGCCATGAGTGACGCTTCCCCGACCAACCCGAGCGGCGGCACCGAGCAGTTGCCACCTATGGATACGCAGGCGGTTCGTCTGGTGGGTCGAATCTTCGCGCCCCTGCTGGGGGCCGTGGCGATCTTCGGGCTGCACATGATGCTGTTGGGCCGCGCCTTCACGTGGCTGTTTCGACGGCCGTTCCGGCTGCGCCTCTACCTGGAACAGATGGAGTTCATTGGTGTGGGTTCGCTGCCCATCATCATGCTGGTGGGGTTTTTCAGCGGAGCAGTGACGGCCCTGCAGGCCATCACCGCACTGGCCATGTTCGACCAGCAGCGCTGGGTCGGCTATGGCGTGGGGGTTTCGCTGGCGCGCGAGCTGGCGCCAGTGTTCACCGCCCTCATGATCACGGCGCGGGCCGGATCGGCTATGGCGACCGAACTGGGTTCCATGCGCATCACCGAGCAGATCGATGCGCTCACGACCTTTGCAGTGAACCCAGTGCACTACCTGGTCACACCCCGGCTGGTCGCGTCGATCTTGATGCTGCCGGTGATGACCATGGTCTTCAACGTGGTGGGCCTGTTGGGTGCGTACATCATTTCGATCCTGGTGTATCAAATCGATTTTGGGCAAGTTCTGGAGTTGTTTCGCCATTGGGTCGACCCTCTCGACTACGTGCAAGGGCTCATCAAGGCGGTGATTTTTGGCATTGCCATGGCGCTGACCGCTTGCTACCAGGGATTCAACGTGCGCGGCGGGGCCAAGGAAGTCGGCCGCGCGACCACCGCTGCGGTCGTGTCCAGCTCGGTTTCGGTCTTGGTGCTCGACTACTTCCTGATCGAGATCATGAACGTGATCTGGCCCGCGCATGGAATGTAGATGACCAACGGCGACCACACGCGTGACGATCGCTGGCAGATCCAGATTCGCGGTCTGCACAAGAGCTTCGGCTCGCAGGAGGTTCTGCGCGGGATCGACCTGGACTTCGAGCGGGGCAAGACCAACATCGTCATCGGTGGCTCCGGGCAGGGCAAGTCGGTGCTGATGAAGCACCTCATGGGCCTGCTGCAGCCGGACAGCGGCCATATTTACGTGGACGGCGAGGACATCGTGGGCCTCGGCGACGTGGCCATCGCGAAGGTGCAGCGCAAGTTCGGCATGGTGTTCCAATACGCCGCGCTCTTCGACTCGCTCAACGTGGTCGAGAATATCGCCTTCCCCCTCATCGAACGGTACAGCCTGCCCAGGGGTGAAATCATGGATCGGGTGAGGGCCTTGCTCCGGCGCCTGGATCTGGACAATGTTCCGGGGGTCGAAGAGAAGTTCCCAGCCGAGCTATCCGGTGGTATGCGAAAGCGTGTGGGCCTGGCGCGCGCGCTTGTCGACCGGCCCCAGATTCTGCTCTACGATGAGCCCACCACCGGCCTTGACCCGATTGCCACCAAGAACGTCGATGAAATGATTAGGCGCACTGCAGACGACTTCGGGGTCACGTCCGTGGTGATCTCACATGACATGGCGTCGACCTTTCGCATCGGCGACCGCATCGCCATGCTCTACGATGGCAAGATCGTCGCGTGCGGCACGCCTGCCGAGTTGCTGGCGGCGCCCGACCCAAGGCTGCGTGAGTTCGTTGAACCCTCGGGCGCCGTGAAATTCGGGGCGTCATCATGAGGCGAAGCCTGGCTGGCCTCACGGTGGGCGCCTTGGCGCTGGTGGTCCTGGTGACGACCTACCTGCTCTTTCAGTACACCAGCAAGAAGATCACAGGAGGCGGCGGCTACCGCGTGCACGCACTGTTTCACAACGCTTTGGGGGTCTACGAGAGGACGCGGGTTCTCTCGGCCGGGTTGCGCATCGGACAAGTCGAGGAGCGCGTGCTCGACCAGGAGTCGGGCAAGGCCAAGGTCTTCCTGCGCATCATGCCGGACATTAAGCTGTACGAGAATGCCGCCATTGCCAAGAAGGCGGCTTCTCTCCTCGGCGAATACTACCTCGAGATCGATCCGGGCTCGCCCTTCACGGTGCGCAAGGGCCAGCGCGTGGCCCTGGGGGAACTGCACGATGGCGACGAGATCAAGATCGTCACCGAGCCGGTGGAGATGGGAGAGATCATGAACTCGGTGGGTGAGACTCTGCCCATCCTGAGGGACATCCTCTCAGACGTGAAGGCGCTGACTTCGGGGCCGGTCAAGGACATAGCCGACAACGCCAACCAGTTGCTGGAGAGAAACTCGGCTATTGTCGAGCGCCTGCTCGGACGCATAGACGACATCGCGGCTACCGTTCAAGGGATCACCCACACCGAGGCCGACGACGTTCGCGTCACCCTGCGCAATGCGCGCGAAATCAGCGAGTCAATCAAAGGGCTGGTGGGAACCACGCAGGGGCAGGTCTCCGGCGCCGGGCAGGAACTGCGCAGCTCGTTGCAGAAGCTGCAGACCAGCATCGACAGCCTGGATAAGTCGTTGCGCCACGTGGACAAGATCACGGGCCGCATGGAGGAGGGCGAGGGTACCGTGGGCCACCTGCTGACCGACGACACGGTGGCCAAGAACCTGGACAACATCACGGATGACATCAGCAGCGTCACCCGTGGTGTGAGCAGGCTGCAGACCATCGTGGGGCTGCGTACCGAGTACAACTACATGGCCCACACCTTCAAGTCGTACGTGGCGGTTCAGTTGTACCCGCGACCTGACAAGTTCTACCTGATCGAATTTGTCGATGATCCGCGCGGGTATCGTAACGCCCAGAGCGTCGTGGGCTACAACTCGACCACTGGTGCGTATTCTAGCGAGCAGATCACGACGACGGAGCAGCTGCGTTTCAGTTTCATGTTCGGCAAGCGCTGGGGCCCCTTTCAGGGCCGTTTTGGCATCAAGGAATCGACCGGCGGTGTGGGTGGCGACTTATATCTATTTGACGACCACCTGATGTTGTCGACGGATATCTTCGACACGCGTTCGAATCAGTACCCGCGCGTGACCGGACGTGGCTACCTGGCGATCTACAAGAAGTACCTCTACCTCGTGGGAGGGGTGGACGACGTCCTCAACTACACCCGAACCCAGGGCACCGCGGGCGGGTTCTTCGACTATTTCTTCGGATTGCAGCTCTACTTCAACGACGAGGACCTCAAGACCCTTCTGCTTTTTGGCGGTGCCAGTGCGGCCGCAGCCGCCGGCAAGTAAGGACGCCCTCGATCTTCGCGTCGTCCACCGATGCTTCGCAACGGACAGGTCGACTGGCTGCGCCTTCCCATGGTCGAAGATGGTGCTCGCCGTGGAGCGCTGCCTTCCCTCAGCGATCTTAGCCACCCGCGAAAGCGTCAGAAGAGGCGCATGTCGGCGCCACCTGTCGCCCCAACCCCTGTCTGCAGCTTGCCCCATCCGGCGATCCGAATTGGCTGAGCTGAACGACTAGGGACAAGGCACCTACGATGAGCCTGGCCGCCAACCAATTTGGGGAGGGAAACCCATGACCACGATAGCGAAAAGACATTCTCTTGTCCTCATGCTGCTGGTCAGCATGGCTGTTGGCTGCGCTGGCAGTGGCGCGCCAGCTGCCACCCCTGACGCGAACACTCAGGCCGGCGGAGCTGGCGTTGCAGGCATTATGGCCAACACGGCCGGCTCAGGTGGACGAACGGCCACCGGCGGTAGCACCGGCGAACCAGTCGGAGGCGCCAGCGGCGGCTCACCCACCACGGGCGGCCTTGCAACCGGGGGCGCCAGCGCAAGTGGGGGGAGGGGCGGTCAGGATGCTGGTCCGACCGATGCGAACTCCCAAACGGGTGGAACCGTAGTCACGGGTGGCACAGTTGCCAGAGGGGGCACACCCGTAGCAGGCGGCGCCTCTGCTAGTGGAGGTGCCACGGTCGCTGGAGGCACCACGCCCCGCGGCGGCGCGACCCCTGCTGGCGGGGGCACCGTTGCCGGAGGCATTACCGCCCGGGGCGGCTCGACCGTTGCTGGTGGGTCCACCTCCACTGGCGGCATCACCACCGATGGCGGTGTTGCAGCGACAGGCTGGGGGACAATCCATAACGATTTCTTCTGGTATGACCAGGACGGAAACTTGATTGGCGTGCGAAGCGGAGCCGTTCGCAAGTTTGGTGATCTTTACTACTGGTATGGCGGCGCTTCGGGATCCCGCTCGCATAGCTGCTACTCATCTACCGATCTGATCCATTGGACCTATAAGGGGGATGTGTTCCCAACGACTGTAGGGGCCAACAGAATTGACGTACTGTACAACGCCACTACCAAGCAGTACGTGATGTTCTTGAAATACAATGGCGACTCCGCCTATTTGGGAATAGCTACCGCTTCGGCTCCCGACGGACAGTTCACATTTGTGAGCCAGACCCTGGTAGATGGCTACACCATCGGCGACATGTCGATGTATCAGGATGACGATGGGCAGGCCTACCTGGCCTATGTCTGGTGGGAGACTGGTCCCAATCGGGAGCATGGCCTATACCGAATGTCGGCGGACTATTTGACCCTCGATAAGCGCATGTACTTGTGGAACATACCCAGTCGTGAAGCTCCACACGTTTTCAAACGCAACGGTACCTACTACTATGGCGTTTCCGAAACCAACGGGATTGAGCCATCGCCTACCCGGTACTACACGGCAACCGACTTGGCTGGCCCTTGGTCTGCTCCAACGATGCTCAACACCCCCGGCTCGTCCACGACGTACGAAACCCAGTGCGATTTCGTTCTTCCGTTTGCGGGTACGCAAGGGACCTTCTACCTGTTCGACGCCGATCGTTGGATACCGACGGGAGGGTTTCAGGGCGGCTACCTGTGGTTGCCGCTGGAATTCGATGCGGCCGGCGCTCCCACGGCAAACTACTATCAGGATTGGGATTTCAATCTGACCACTGGCACGTGGCGGGCCTTCGATCGGTCGACGCGCGACCTGGCACTTGGCAAGACGGCTACGGCCTCCTCGGAGAGCGGCGCAAACGCCGCCGCGGGCGTAACCAAGGCCACGACCTATCAGAACTACACAGCCACGCGATGGGAGAGCGCGGCGAGCGACCCACAATGGATCATGGTGGACCTTGGCTCTGCCATGGAAGTCAATAGAGCAATTCTCAAGTGGTACACAGATTATGGCAAGGCATTCAAGATCCAGGTATCAACCGATTCCACAACCTGGACCGACGTCTACAGCACGACCACCGGAGCATCGTATTCTGTGACCGACGTGACCTTTGCCAAAACTACCGCACGGTATGTGCGAATGTATGGCACGCAAAGGGGCAATCAAAACGGGTATTCATTGTTTGCTTTCATGGCTCTGGATGACCCTTGAGCAACCGGCGCGCCAGGATTTCGCTTTCGAAGATGGTCTTGAGTCGGGAACGCCGCCGGCGTCCGTCGCCGGCCCTCGCACGGATGCACAGGGGCGAGTAGACTTCCCGCGATGAACGACCCGCGCGCCCGCCACCCCTACGCAGGCTTTCTGGCCCAGGTGCAGAAGCCGTCGCGCTACGTGGGCGGTGAGTACAACCAGATTCGCAAAGATTCGGCGACCGTGCGGGCGCGGGTGTGCTTGGCCTTTCCGGATGCCTACGAGATCGGGATGTCCCATTTGGGCAGCAAGATCCTGTATTCGCTACTCAACCGGACGTCCGCGATCGCCTGCGAGCGCGTTTTTGCGCCCTGGCTCGACATGGAGGCAGAACTGCGCAGCCGCGGCCTGCCACTGCTCACGCTGGAGAGCGCAAGCCCGCTAGACACTTTCGACGTAGTGGGTTTTTCTCTCCAGTACGAGCTGAACTTCACTGGCGTCCTGAACATCCTCGATCTTTCCGGCCTGGCTCTGCGCACGGCCGACCGTCCCGACGATGCGCCCCTGATATTGGGTGGCGGTCCCGTGGCTACGCACCCCGAGCCGCTGGCGCCCTTCGTCGACGCCTTCTTCATCGGCGAGGCCGAGGAGCTTCTGCCTGGGCTTTGCCTCGAGGCGGCTGAGTTGCGCCGTGCGCAGGTGCCGCGGTTAGAAAGGCTGGCCCGGCTCGCGGCCCGCTACCCCCTCTATGTGCCCAGCCTCTACCTCACCTCCCGTGCCCCAGCGACGGGCCTGGTCACGGTGGCTGGGCCCCTCGATGCGCGAGCGCCAGCGGCGGTACGGCGCGCCTGGGTAGCCGACATTAATCGATATCCGTTCCCTGACGACTCGCCCTTGCCGTTTGCCGAGGCGGTGTTCGATCGCATGGCGGTGGAGATCGCGCGCGGCTGCACGGAAGGGTGCCGCTTCTGCCAGGCCGGCGTGGTGTACCGGCCGGTGCGGGAGCGCGACCCGGTGGCGGTGGTGGACGCGCTGGTTGAAGGCATCCGCAAGGGCGGCTACGACGAAACCTCGCTGGCTTCGCTGTCGCCCGCTGACTACTCGTGCGTGTCGCCCTTGGTGAAGACCGCCATCGGGCGGCTGCGTGAGCAGAGGGCGTCGCTGTCGGTTTCGTCGCTGCGCGCCTATGGGCTGGGTGATGACCTTCTGGGCGAGATGGCCAGCCTAGGCATGTCGGGCCTGACTTTTTCGCCCGAGGCTGGAACCCAGCGTATGCGGGACGTGGTGAGCAAGAACGTCTCCGAGGCCGACATCCTGGAATCCGCCCACCGCGTGTTTTCGCGCGGGCAGCAGCGCATGAAGCTGTATTTCATGATCGGGTTGCCCAGCGAGACCGACGAGGACGTGGTGGGCATTGTCGAGACGACGGCGCGTGTGCAGGAGATCGGTCGCCGCTATCTGCGCGGGGCGAAGGTAACGGCCGCGGTGTCCGTCTTCGTACCCAAGCCGCATACGCCCCTGCAATGGGCCGCCATGGACAGCCGCGCGCTGACCGCGCACAAGCAGGCGCTTCTGGCCGAGCACGGCCGTCGTTTGCGGGTGGCGGTGAGGATGCACGACAACACGCAGTCGCATCTGGAGGCCATCTTTGCCCGCGGGGATCGCGCCTGCGCAGACTTGCTGGAGCGGGCCTTTCGCCTCGGCTGTCGCTTCGACGGCTGGGATGATGCGTTGCGCGCCGACCTCTGGGAAAGCGCCATCGCCGAGGAGCGGGTGGCCTCGGGCTTCGATCCGGAGCGCTATCTGGGCTGCTTCGGCGAGCAGAGCCGGCTGCCTTGGGACCATATCGACACCGGGGTGGAGGTCGACTTCCTGCGCGCCGAGTACGAGAAAGCGCTTGCGCATCGGTTGTCGGCCCCCTGTGGCAAGGCCGCGCAGCGGCTCCTGCATTCGTCGGACGTGGCCGGGGCCGTCGCGGCCGCGGCCGAGAAGCTGGTTTGCTACGACTGTGGCGTGGCCTGCGATCTCGACCAGATGAAGCGCCAGCGGCTCTTCTTCTTGCGGCGGATGAATGCCTGGGCACCGGTCGAGCGCCCCGCAGCGCCGGCGCGGCCGGCTGCGGGTAGGCGCCTGGCTGCGCCCCGGCCGCTCACCCGCTTTGCGCAGGGCGAGGCTCACCGCTATCGGCTTCGCTACACCAAGCTGGGCCAGGCGGCCTATCTCGCGCATCTCGATCTGGTGCGCCACCTGCCGCGTGTCTTCCGGCGGGCCGGGTTCGACATCGCCTACTCGCGCGGCTTCCATCCCAAGCCTGGTCTCAGCTTCGGGCCCGCGCTGGGCCTGGGCATGTGGTCGCTGGGTGAGCTCATGGACGTGAAGCTGAGCGACGAGGTCACGCCGGCTGAGTTGCTGCGCCGGCTGAACGCGGTCTCTCTGGCCGGGATCGAGTTTCTTGC